>CAZFOO010000105.1:0-13054 GCA_964520585.1 uncultured Bacteroidales bacterium | reverse complement strand
CCGGCTATGAGTGATGTCCCATAGGTTTTTCCGAACACTCTTATAACTCCGGTACCCGGCATAGTGAAAGGGATTCCCGCCTCTGTCTCTATTTTCATATAGGTGGTATCCTGCCTGTACATATGAAGGTGCAGGTCGGCGCCCAGGGGACTACCCATAATGTAAGGCTGGGCCAGCTGCAGGTCCATCTGCTGCACCTGGTTTCCCGGACTTTGCCAGTGAATACTGATGGTTTCCATGCCTCTGAAGGCATTTATAAGGTCCAGCTCCACGTCACCGGCAAGCCTGGTTTTGTTATTCCGGGAATCTCCGTTCATAATGCCGATGATACCGCTGAAACTGCTTGCCTGACGGTTTTCGGCATAAATGTACAAATCGGCCGACTCTTCCATAAATTCTGCCTCAGGATCGCGGATTACCGCCATAAATTGAGAATTTCCAAGCATATCACCGATCCTTCTGAATCTGGATTCATTGTAAGGATCGCCGGGATGAATGCCTAAATGCCTGTAAAGGTATTTTCTCTTTACAGGATTGTCACCATGAATATGAATGCTGTCAATAACGTAAAACCGGTTCTTATCCATAGTAAGTTTCCCGCAAATGGTATCTGCATTTATTTTAATTCCTGACAATCCGGCGCGGACAAAGGGGTATCCGGAATTTTCGTAATGGTCGAGAAGATTATCCTGCAGTGCTCGAAACATATTGATATCCACTGGTTGCCTTTCGTATTTGCGGACTCTTATATTATTTGTTCGTAATATGGCTTCGTCAATCCGGTCAAAGGAAATCTTTACATGACTGTATTGTCGACCGGTATGCAGGTATGCCACAGCCCTATTTTGGGTGAAGATGATGCTGTCAATAGAAGCCTCCAGGTGTGACTGTCCGTGAAGTTCACCGATCATCTCATCAAGAAACCTGTACATAGAAATGCTGTCGTCAAATTCTTCGGCTTCCGGAATACTGACAGGGACAGGATATGATGCCGTGTCATAAACAATATCCAGGCAGATCTGTGCCTGCGCAGATGCAAATACTGACAGAAATATCAGGCTGAAAAGAATGCGTTTCACCTTATGACAGCTTTTAGAAAAAAAACGGCAATTAACGAAAAAAATTACCGGTTAAGGTTGCTTTTCCTTAGTTTTGCAGAGATCATCAAATGAATTAAATTTGTCACGCAAAGTTCCTGCTTTTTGCAGTTGGCACCGGTACAGGTTCTGAATCAGGTTATAAATTTAACCGGTTTAATGATTAAATCATAATCCCTTATGAAACCTGGCGGTATGTATGGTAATGATGTTCAATAACGCAAAGGAATATTATGGAAAAAACTAAGATAGAGGATCTGAACAGGCGCTGTGAAGGCAAATCTGCTGCCGAAATTATTGCACTTGCCACAGATGAATTCAAAGGGAGGATTGCACTGGCCAGCAGCCTGGGGGCAGAAGACCAGGCGCTTACCTACCTGATTACTCAGACTGATCCGTCTGTCAGGATATTTACCCTGGATACAGGACGTATGTTTCCCGAAAGCTATGAATTGCTTGAACGTACCAACCGGCACTATAATATTGCCATCGAAGTTTTTTTTCCCGATTACGAAAAGGTCGAAAGTATGGTAAATGAAAAGGGAATAAACCTTTTTTATGAGAGTGTTGAGAACAGGAGACTTTGTTGCGGAATAAGGAAGGTAGAGCCATTGGGCAGGGCTTTCGGGGGACTGGATGCATGGATCTGTGGTTTACGCAGGGAACAGTCGGTTACCCGCTCCAGTGTTCAGGTGTTTGAGTGGGATGAAGGTAACGGACTAATAAAGGTTAATCCGCTGGTGGACTGGACGGAAAAGCGGTTGTGGGATTTTATTAAAGGAAATGATATTCCATACCACGAACTGCACGACAAGGGTTTTCCCAGCATTGGCTGCCAGCCATGTACCCGTGCTGTAAAACCGGGTGAGGATGTCAGGGCAGGACGCTGGTGGTGGGAAGAGCCTGAGAAGAAAGAATGCGGACTCCATAACAGGCCCCGCCGGACTTAAATAGTCTGTAACGGGTATCTGTCAGGTGTCAGTAACACCAGGACTTTTCATGTATGCTTTTATGCCTGAAAGGTAAGTAGTGGTAATGAATTTTATCAGGTGTCGATCACACCAGATCCTATGAGTTCGTCGCCCTGGTACCACGCGGCAAACTGTCCCGCAGCAATACCTCTCTGGTAATTTTCAAATATTATATACAAGCCGTCCTGTTCCATGTAAAGACGTGCTTTCTGCAAAGGTTGCCTGTATCTTATCCTGACCAGGTAATCAGCTTTTTGGCCGGGAAGAAGCTTCATGTCCTCTCTTATCCAGTGAATATCGCGGGGACCGACAAATAATCCCTTACGGTTCAGTCCCCTATGCGAATGTCCCTCACCCGTATAGACAATATTATTTACTATGTCTGTCGCTATTACAAATAAAGGTTCTTTTTTGCCTCCTATATTTAGCCCTTTTCTTTGTCCGACAGTGAAAAACCAGGCGCCGTTATGAGTGCCGGTTCTTATCCCGTCATCAGGCAGGTAGCGAAACGGATGGCAGAAATTTTCATAACCCTCTATTTTATCCGGCAAATGGCCGAGTACAGGAAGATGGCGGTAAAAGCCTTTAGGGATCTCTATTATATTCCCTTTCGTGGATTGCAGCTTCTGCTGGAGGAATAACGGCAAGTCTACCTTACCCACAAAACAGATTCCCTGTGAATCTTTTTTTCTGGCAGTGGGCAGTCCGTTCTGATCTGCTGTTTTTCTAACGGTGGACTTGTTTAGATTTCCCAGCGGGAATATGGCTTTGGATAACTGTTTCTGGTTCAGCTGGCAAAGAAAATAACTCTGGTCTTTATTCCTGTCATCCCCTGCAATCAGCCGGTAAACTGTTTTTCCACCGGCCAGGGCCTCTTCTTTTTTGCAGTAGTGACCTGTTGCAACGTAATCCGCTCCCAGTTTTACGGCCTCTTCAATGAACATATCAAATTTTATCTCCCGGTTGCAAAGTACATCCGGATTGGGCGTGCGACCCTTTTCATACTCGGAGAACATGTAGTCGACAACCCTTTTACGGTAAGGTTCGCTCAGATCAGTCTTATAAAAAGGAATGCCTATTTTTTGTGCTACCAGTTCAGCAAAGATCAGGTCATCATGCCATGGACAATCCCCCGAGAGAGTCCCTGTGGTATCATGCCAGTTGATCATGAAAAGGCCGGTAACATCATGCCCCTGCTCCTTTAAGAGAAATGCGGCCACACTTGAATCCACTCCCCCCGATAATCCTACTACAACCTTTGCCATATTATTTGTTTGTTTCCCGGGCTATTGATATTCCCGGATATAATAATTAATAAAGATATTGAACCTGTTGATGCCAGAGCGATCCGGCTGAAATATTTTAAAGTCTTGTTTGAATACCGGTTTCCGCGGCGATCTCATTCAACTCTTTGGTTACTGCTGGAATGAGGCTGATGCCTTTTTCCCTGTTAACCGCTTCCTGCTCCCTTTCCAGGTCACCGGGTATGAGTACATCAGGCTTTCCCTCTGCACTCGTTGCTTTTCTGAAGGTAGCTATCCATTGATCCATGGCAGATTTAAAATCCACTTTCTCACGGAAGGCATCTATACGCATTGCTCCGAAAAAATGCCCTGTCCCCTTCCCATGGCCTTCTTCGGGAGGAGGCAGGTAGGCCACCGAAGGAGGGACGAAAGGTCCGAAACCGGCTCCGCCAAGGGATGATAAAATATCCACAACAGCCCCGAGACAGTATCCTTTATGACTACCATGTTCACGATCTCCTCCAAGTGGGAGCATAGATCCTCCTTTCCTTAAAATATCCGGGTCGTCGGTGGGCTTGCCCGTTTTATCCTGTACATATCCGTAAAAAGTCTTTTCCCCTTTTTTTACTGCCACTTCTAATTTTCCTCTTGCTATGGGTGTTGTGGCAAAATCAGCTACGAAAGGGGGTTGTTGCCCGGCAGGCACAGCTACGGCGATGGGATTTGTACCCAGCAGCCTGCTTATTGAAAAGGTTGGCGCCACCAAAGGGTTGGCATTGGTAAGGCATATTCCTATCATATCATGTTCCAGGGCCATCATTGCATAATATCCGGCAATGCCGAAGTGGTTTGAGTTGTTGCATGAAACCCATCCTGTTCCGCATTCTTCTGCCTTCCTGATGGCTGTTCTCATGCTGTAGACAGCCGGGAGCATTCCCGGTGCGTTATCGCCATCCACAACCGCGGTGGAAGGGGTTTCACGGGTAACCCGTATTTCCGGTCTTGTATTCAGACGACCGGCCTTCCAAAGCTTGTAATAATCAGGGATCCGTATTAGTCCATGCGACCCTATTCCCCTTAGTTCGGCTGCAATAAAAACATCGGCAATTATCGCCGCGTTTTTATTACTGCACCCTGTTTTCTCAAAGAATATCCGGGTGAAGCTATGTAGTTCATCAACTGGATAGAGCATATTTTTTTGTTGCGAATTTATAAACTTTTTCAGATTATATTCATATTGTATTAAATTGCTCCGTTAAATTTGATCCTGTTTTGCCTGGTCATTCAGGCATTATCTATGATAAGATTTGATTTCTGCCTCATTTTATATGAGGTTTGTTATTAGTGTTTGGTAGTGTAATGTTTGGTATTGTAAATATTTATCTGGTTAGTAAAATATTTTTCCTGTTCTGATAGTTAATTAACCATACATATTACATTAGATCTGTATTGAAAAAGCTGTTTGTAATATTATTTCTGTTAATTCCCCTGATTGCCGCTTCGCAGCGTGCTGTTGTCAGAAATATCCCTGAACATGATCACCGGGCTCTTCACTTTGGCTTTACGCTGGGGCTTAATACAATGGATTTTAAGATAAGACCATCCGAATATGCCGTTGAGGAGGATTTATTTGCAGAAGTAAGCCGGTTGACCCCCGGTTTTAATATTAATGTTGTATCTAATTTCAGGCTGGGACGGTTTTTTGACCTGAGAATACTGCCTGGTGTTGCTTTTGGTCAGAGAAAAATTGATTTTTATAAGATGGACGGACAGCCTCTCCCAGGGAGTGAGGAGCTTGAGACATCTGCCGGACCGAGTCTTGACAGCTCCCAGGAACTTGAATCATCTTTTCTTGAATTTCCTTTTACCCTGAAATATAAATCCGTCCGGATAAATAATTACAGACCCTACTTGCTTGGAGGTATCAATTTTCGATATGATCTGGCCAAGAATTTTAATGAGGAAGATGAGATATACCTTAGCCTAAATCCTTTTGATATTTATTTCGAAACCGGCTTTGGAATTGACTTTTATCTTCCCTATTTCAAATTCGCCACAGAACTCAAGTATGCCATAGGTTTTTTTGATGCCCTGGATCATAAGGATAACAGCAAACCCCGCTACATGGACTCCATTGACCGGTTAAAGTCACATCTGGTAATTGTTTCCTTTCATTTCGAGTAATGGCCGGGTTCCGCCTCATCAAATCAATCTTCTTCGTCTGAATTCCGAAATAATAATGCTTCCCGCAACAGCCATATTAAGCGATTCTGGCTGAGTGCCTTTTCTTTTAAGTGATGATGGTATACCAATCTTCCGGGTCAGAAGCTTCTCCACCTCAGGAGAGATACCCCGGGATTCGTTACCCAGAACCAGAAGACCATGCTCCGGCAATTCAACCGAATAGATATCCTCCGCATTTGAAAATGCCCCAAGAACAGGTAATCCATCTGTTTCTGGGGAAGTTAAAAAAGCCGGCAGGTCAAGGTAGTGGGAATGGACCCTGAATATTGAACCCATGGTGGACTGTACCACTTTGGGATTAGTTATCTCCGCTGAATCATTTGAAAGCACAACGTCATCAATCCCGAACCAGTCCGCCGATCTTATCAGTGTTCCCAGGTTCCCCGGATCCTGAACCTTGTCGAGGACAAGCGTTAATGAGTGTTTGATTTTTTCCCGGGTAAGGGTGAAGAAGGGAGTGTGGACAAGTGCAAGTACCTTATTGGGTGTTTTAACACTGCTTATCTTTTCAAGTTCAGATTCTTTTATTTGATATAATGGGTACTTTCCGGTCGATGTCATTTGCAGTGTGGCGGTGTCCTCTCTTTCTTCCAGTCCCCTCTCCGACAGCCATTGTCCGGTTGCATAAACTGAATGTATAGCTAATGAACTGTTCATTAGCTCATTAACCATCTTTTCTCCTTCAACAATAAATAGTTGATGCTCCTGACGAAATTTTTTTTGCTTTAGGGAGTTTATAAACTTTATAGTGTTTTTACCCGGCATGATAATTGTAATTTGTCCGGTTGCGGCTTAATTTAATTGAAAAATAAATTGACTTCGTCACTTTCACATGGAATGTCTTTTGTTCTGTTGTATTTCAGCTGATGTGAATTTGACGTATATTTGCTGGCAATTTAAACAAGACTGTTTTTATTTCAAAAAATTGCAGATAAAATTATCATATATCAGGTGTAATTTACTTTTAATTTCACTCATATTTATTGCCGGAGGATTATTCTCCTGCCGGCCTGCCAGGTATGTGACCGAAGACAATTACCTGCTGGATAATTACAGGATTAAGTTGCCTGCTGAAAATATAGAAAAAGATGAGCTCCGGGGTTATGTTAGACAGAAGCCTAACAAAAGAATACTTGGGTTCAGGTTTCATTTGTGGCTTCATAACCTTGCAAATCCGGAAAAGGATGGCTGGCCGCATAACTGGTTGAGGAGTATCGGAGAAGAACCGGTAATTTATGATCCCTTTGTTACTAGGCGATCCGCCACCCAGATTGAACAATACATCCAGAACAAGGGGTATTATAATGGAGCTGTTGAAGATACCGTCCGGCTTCGTGGGAAAAGGGCCAGGATAACATATATTGTCAACCCTGGAGAAACTTATGATATTGCGTCTGTTGACTATACTTTTGATGACGAGGGTATCGCCGGGATCATACTTGAAGATACAGTTAATTCCCTTGTCCGGCCTGGAGATATTTTTGATGTGGATGTGCTTCAGAATGAACGTATAAGACTTGAAGGTCTTATGAAAGACAAGGGATACTTTTTTTTCTCCAGGGAAAATGTGGTTTTTAATGCAGATACTACCAGAGGCAACATGCAGGTAGATCTGACCTTTCGAATTACCAGTTTCAGCGAGAGACAGGCAGACGGTGAATATATTCAACGGCCACACCGCAGGTACAGGATAGGTGATGTGTATATTTTGCCTGCCTATAATCCGCGGGAAGCCATTGACAGGCAGGAGGAATATTACCAAAATATGGATACCCTTATGTTTCGGGGCATGCATTATCTCTTCAGGGAAGAACTCCCGGTTAGTCCCCGTGTTATAGCGCAATCAAATTTTATCCTGCCAGGAGAGGTTTACAGCCAGGAGAATGCTGACCTGTCTTATCGCCACCTCTTTGCATTGCGTCAGTACCGCCTGGTGAACATCAGGTTTACAGAACCGGGAGGGAATAATTCAGATACAGTAGCCGGACCTTTGCTTGATGCATGGATCCAGCTTACACCATTTAATATGCAATCCTATACCGTTGAAATGGAAGGCACAAACTCCTCCGGTGATTTTGGATTTGGCGGAAATCTTATGTACCAGCACCGTAATTTTTTTGGAGGTGCAGAGATAGTTGATTTCAAAGTAAAGGGCGCTTTGGAAACGCTGAGTGATTATTACAGCCAGTCTTTCAGGAATACCTATGAATATGGCGCAGAAGCCGGGCTGCAAATCCCTCGTTTTCTGCTGCCAATAAGATCAATCAGTTTTTTGCGCCGTTATAATCCCAAGACCAACCTGACCCTGGCATACAGCTATCAGCGAAGACCCGATTATATACGCACTATTGCAAATGCCGGTTTTGGATACAGTTGGCGTGCTTCAGAATATGTAACCCACATAGTTAATCCGGTTGAACTTAATTTTGTGCAGCTTCCTCATTCAACTCCGGTTTTTGACTCACTGATAAATTTTTACAATCTTGAAGCAAGTTTCAGAGACCACATGGTTTCCGAAACTAATTACAGCTATATATTTAATGACCAGGATATCAGAAAGTCGAGGGATTTCATTTATTTCAGGTTTAATGCTGAAACGGCCGGGAATATTCTCACAGCGCTCAGCCGCAGGATGGACCGGCCCTTGGTTGACGGGCATTACCAGCTGTTTGGTACCGAATTTGCACAGTATCTGAGGTCAGATATAGATTTCCGTTATTATCAGATGTTGTATGGGAATAATTCTATGGTTTACAGGATATTTGCCGGAGTGGGACTCCCTTACGGAAACTCCAAAGCCTTGCCTTTTGAAAAGAAATATTTCTCCGGAGGAGCCAATAGTATTCGGGCATGGCAGGTCAGGTCACTGGGACCCGGCTCGTTTTTTGAGCCTGCGGACAGGTCTTTTCCGAACAGGACTGCTGATATCAAGCTGGAAGCAAATCTGGAATACCGTTTTGATATGTTCTGGTTAATTCAGGGAGCATTGTTTGTCGATGCCGGCAATATTTGGGCAATTGACCACAATGATAAAAGAGAAGGTGCACGGTTCAGGTTTGACAGGTTTTATAATGATATAGCAGTTGGCACAGGCCTGGGACTGAGGTTTGACTTTTCTTTTTTTGTTTTCCGCCTGGATACCGGGATAAAATTGCGTGACCCTGCAGAACCCCCGGGTCGTAGATGGATACATTTATACAGGAGATTGAATTATGATAAGGATATAACATTCAATATAGGTTTAGGCTATCCTTTTTAATGATTATTTTTTTGTATAAACCACCAAAAATTGTAAACTTGCAGCCTTTTTAGCTAATTATTAATCTCAATCTAAATGAGCACTTCAGATTTCACGCCCCGCGACAGCTTTAGTAGTAAATTCGGGATAATTGCTGCTGTTGCGGGATCGGCAGTCGGCCTGGGTAATATTTGGAAATTTCCCTATGTGGCAGGCCAAAATGGGGGAGGAGCATTTCTTGTTGTCTATCTCCTGTTTATTGTGGCAATAGGTCTGCCGGTAATGCTTTCAGAATTTTCCATAGGCCGGAGGGCCCAGCGTAATGCTATCGGCTCATTTAAAAAACTTGCACCTGGAACACCATGGTATTTTGTCGGGGTTATGGGTGTGGCAGCAGCTTTTTTGATACTTTCCTTTTACAGTGCTGTAGCAGGTTGGACACTGGAATATGTTTTCAAATCACTTGCCAATTCTTTCGCTGGCAGAAACGAGACAGAACTCAACCTGATGTTCGGGGATTTTATATCCGGTACATGGAGACCGCTATTATGGCAAATGATCTTTATGATCCTCACCGCATGGATAGTTGCTGCAGGAATAAAGAGGGGAATTGAGAAGTACACCAAGGTGTTGATGCCTTTGCTGGTTGTCATGATAGTGATATTATGTATCCGGTCAGTTACACTGCCCGGATCAGCTGAGGGACTGGCATTCCTTTTCAAGCCGGATTTTTCAAAGCTCACTTCTGATGCAGTTTTAGGTGCCCTTGGCCAGGCATTTTTTTCACTTAGCCTGGGAATGGGAACTCTCATAACATATGGTTCCTATATCGGTAAAAACAATAACCTTCCCGGTACGGTTGTTCAGGTATCGGTAGCAGATACCTTGATTGCAATTATGGCAGGTGTTGCAATATTCCCTGCTGTATTTGCCTTTGGTATCGATCCGGCAGAAGGTCCCGGACTCGTTTTTATAACCCTGCCCAATATTTTTCAGCAGATGCCCGGAGGATACTTTTTTGCACTCATATTTTTTGTATTGCTTGCTGTTGCTGCGCTCACATCATCAATTTCTGTACTTGAAGTTGTGGTGGCATATTTTGTTGAAGAACTCAATCTTTCAAGAAAAAGAGCTACTATTTTTGCTGCAGTAATGATTTCTGTACTTGGTGTTTTCTGTACCTTGTCGTTTGGAATTATGTCGGACGTGCACATATTCGGCCTGGTTTTCTTTGATTTGATGGATTTTACTGCATCCAACCTGTTATTGCCACTTGGAGGCTTTTTAATAGTTATGTTTGTCGGTTGGTACCTTGGATCCGGACCTGCCCGTGAAGAGATTTCAAATAACGGGAAATACCGTTTGGCATATTTTCCTGTTTTTATATTCCTTCTAAGATTTGTTGCACCTTTTGCCATAACCCTGGTATTTATTTATGGCCTTGGTTTACTTTAGGGCTTTGCTGTAAAACTAAATTAAGTATTCTAAATTGGGTTTTTTGGCAGGTAGATTGTTTTTTATAATAAGTAATTCAGATGGTAATGCTGGGTTTTAAAAAGTTATTTTCAGGGATTGCATTTTTTTGTTAAGTAATCTATAGGGGACTGCCATTTTTTGAAATTTATTTTTTAACTTGAATAAGTAAATTTCATAATCCATCCCAATGATCCGGAATTTTATCAAGGAGTACTTTTCCTTTTCCCGTGGTGAAAAAAACGGTACTATCGTTTTATGTTTCATTTTGCTTATTGTTATGTTGTTTCCACATATTTACGGATTCCTTGTAAAACCAACATCATATCCTGCCGATCCAGATTTTTTAGCCGAAATAGAGGCTTTTTACCATTCCGCGGAAACCGGCCAGGGGACTATCACCGCCACCGCTGAAATACTTGCTGATGACCATAAGGCGGAAAAGAAAAAAGCCATGGTGCAGGTTAAGGATAGTCTTCCGGCTCTGATTGATCTGAATCGTGCCGACACCCTTGAACTTATGCAGATAAAGGGTATAGGACCGGTATTTTCGCGGCGCATACTCAGGTACAGGAATATTCTAGGTGGTTATTATCACACCTCTCAGCTGAAAGAAGTTTATGGGATAGATGAGGAACGGTTTCTTGAAATCAGTCCCCGGCTGTTTGCCGATACCAGCATGTTAAAAAAGCTCCGGCCTGCAACAGATGATTTTAGGATTTTACTCCGGCATCCTTATCTCGATTATGAGCAGGTATCGCAGATATTCAGGTTGCGTGATGCCGGAAAATTAGATTCAATTGAAGATCTCTTAACGCTTCCTGACTTTACTGAAAGGGATATTAATAGATTATCACCCTATTTGGTTTTCGATTCAGGATATTCCGGACAATAATGTTTCAGATTACTTTTCGTTTCTGTTAATGATCTGGCCTATGAGTTAAATATCTTTATAATAAAATTATCAGTATAAAATTTTTTAAGATTAGTAGAATTATTTACCAAATTTTTATAAATTACACTCTTAATAAATATGAAAAAAAAGTTTTGAATTAATTATAATTAATAATAATTTTGCGGATCACTTAAAAAAAATATATATGATCATTGTACCATTGAAAGAAGGCGAAAATATTGAACGTGCTTTAAAAAAATTTAAAAGAAAATATGAAAAAACCGGCGTCATAAAAGAGTTAAGAAGTCGCCAGGCTTTTACCAAACCATCCGTAAGTCGCCGCGAACAGGTTAAAAAGGCTATCTATATCCAGAAACTGCAGCGGGAAGAAGAGTAGTTCGTGCTGCCGGGTTTGTTATGAATCAACAAACTTTAAACAGGCTTTCTGAACAATTTTTTCCAATGCATCATGCATATAAATACGTTTGTCACTTATCTGAAAACTGAAAAGCGTTATTCTTCACACACGCTAAAAGCGTATGAGAATGATATACGTCAGTTCTTCTTATATATAGATTCAGAGAGTTCATTTAAGATGTCCGGTGATTCACTTCCGGATCACAGGAAGATAAGGCAATGGATCGTGTATATGATTGCCCGGGGAGTTTCACCCCGCACGGTAAGAAGGAAAATTTCAACACTTAGTTCGTATTACCGTTACCTTGCCAGAATGGGGATTTCAAATTCTAATCCACTTTCAAAGGTCAGTCTGCCTAAATGGGGTAAACCTTTACCCGGGTTTATTACCGAAAAGAAGATGAGTATTCTTCTTGATGAAACTGATTTTGGGGAAGGATTTTCCGGGCTGCGTGACCGCCTGATTATAGAGATGTTTTATTTTACCGGTTTAAGACGTTCCGAACTGGTAAATTTGAAAAATTCCGACATTGATATTCACAATATGACCATTAAGTTACATGGTAAAGGAAGTAAAGAAAGATATGTACCTTTTGGCCTGTCATTTTCTGCGGCAATAAATGAATACATTAAGGCTAAAATCTCTGAATTCGGGACATGTGATTCTTCAGGCCATTTCTTTGTTACTTCCAGAAACAAAAAGCTTTACCCTGAATTTGTGTACCGGGTAGTAAGAAAATATCTTGCCTTGATTACCAGGAGTGGTAAAAGAAATCCGCATCTGCTTAGGCATAGTTTCGCAACGCATATGCTGAATAATGGAGCGGATTTGAATGCTATTAAAGAACTGCTTGGTCATGCAAGTTTGTCTGCCACACAGGTTTATACCCACAATTCATTCGAGAAATTAAAAAAGGTTTATAAACAGGCTCATCCGCGGGCCTAAAAAAAGGAGGGATATATATGGATATTAAAATTCATTCTGTAAGATTTGATGCTGATATCAAACTGATAGATTTTGTAAAAGCCAAGGTAAGCAAGCTGGAACAGTTTAATGACGGCATTATTGCTGCCGAGGTTTTCCTTAGACTGGAAAATGCCCAGGATATGGAAAACAAGGTTTCAGAGATCAAACTTGATATTCCGGGAAACAGTCTTTTTGCAAAAAAACAGGGTAAGACTTTTGAGGAGGCTACCGATCTTGCGGTTGACGCGTTAAGAAAGCAAGCTAAAAGGAAAAAAGATAAACTCAGGAACGGATAATCAGGTCAGGGAACATTTTTAGTACTAAGAATTCTGTCTAACCTTCTTTTGCAATATTTTAGAAAAATAAATTATAAATTTTGGGTTATTCTTAAAATATTTATACATTTGCAATCCGATTTTGGAGGGTAACTACAGGATCGTACGTTCTTTTGATGCCGATGTAGCTCAGCTGGTCAGAGCAGCTGATTTGTAATCAGCAGGTCGGGGGT
>CAZFOO010000104.1:0-13181 GCA_964520585.1 uncultured Bacteroidales bacterium | reverse complement strand
TTTTTAATTGGACAGGTTTGGATAATTCCGGAAGATATTACGGCACCGAAAAATATCATGTTGCTGTCGATTGCATAATTTTTGGGTTTGACGATGACAAATTGCAGTTGTTGCTGGTGAAACGCTTGTTTGATCCCTGCAAGGGCTGTTGGTCGCTTATGGGAGGGTTTCTGCAAAAAGACGAAGATCTGGATGTGGCTGCTTCAAGAATACTGGAAAGTCTTACCGGACTTGAAAGCGTCTATCTTGAACAGCTTTATACCTATGGCGACCCCGGCCGGGATCCGGGCGGCAGGGTTGTATCTGTAACATATTATGCCCTGATAAGAACCGACAGGCTTGAAGAAGATTTTGGCGGCAGGTATACTGCGCGGTGGTTTTCTTTTGATGAACTGCCTCCTCTGGTCTTCGATCACCCTGCAATGGTAGAAAAAGCAATAAAAAGGTTAAGAAGAAGAACACTTATTCAACCGGTTGGCTTCGAACTGCTTCCTGAAAAATTTACTTTAACCCAACTCCAGAAACTTTATGAGGCAATACATGATAAAAAGCTGGATAAGCGTAACTTCCGCAAAAGGATACTCTCAATGGATGTGCTGACTAAACTTGATGAAAAGGATAAACTAAATTCCAAACGGGGAGCATGGCTTTATAAATTTGACAGGGACAAATATGAAAAACTGCTAACAAGCGGCGATATCTTTCAAATGAAATAGCTGTCTCAGGATAATTATTTCCTGCTAAATATATTTTGCCTTTTAAGATCAAGCCCTGGCTGAATTTTGCCGCTAAATGAATGAAATATATTATAATCGATAATTTTAAAATAAATTTTTATAATGAGTAGCATAAATAAGAAAACCCTCTGGTTTCTGACCGGAAGTCAGCATCTTTACGGAAAAGAAACACTTGACAAGGTTGCCTACAATTCACGTGAAATCGCCGGAGCACTTAACGAAGGGCTCGGTATTGACGTGTCGGTAATATTTAAACCTGTACTGACAACTTCTGAAGATATTCTTTCTGCATGTCTTGAGGCTAACAATGATAGCAATTGTATAGGGCTGATATGCTGGATGCACACTTTTTCTCCCTCACAGATGTGGATTCACGGACTGAAAGTTTTAAACAAGCCTTTTGTGCACCTGCATACACAACATAACCGCGATATACCCTGGGACAAGATCGACATGGATTTCATGAACCTTAACCAGTCGGCTCACGGCGATCGCGAATTTGGTTTTGTTTGCAGCAGGATGTCACTTGACCGTCATGTAATTACCGGTCACTGGAAGGATCCCGGGGTTTCCCATGATCTTCAGGAGTGGGCAAGGGCAGCCCTCGGGCGGGATGAGTCCCTCTCTCTGAAGGTAGCCCGGTTTGGTGATAACATGAGAAATGTGGCAGTAACCGAAGGCAACAAAGTAGGTGCCAGAATGAAACTGGGATGGTCGGTCTTAGGATATGGTGTGGGCGAGCTTGTAGCAAGGGTCGATTCGGTATCCGATTCAGAGGCAGAAAAGCTGGTATCCGAGTATAGAGAACTGTACAGTCTGGATGAAGCCTTGCTTAATGAAAAAAACAACCGGTCAAGGATCATGGAATCGGCAAAGATTGAGATCGGCATGGAAAAATTTCTTGAGGAGGGTGGCTTCAAGGCTTTTACCACTACTTTTGAGGACTTGCATGGATTGAACCAGTTACCCGGACTGGCGGTGCAGAGGCTGATGGAGAAAGGATATGGCTTTGGAGCTGAAGGGGACTGGAAAACGGCTGCACTGGTAAGATGCATGAAGGTTATGAGTACGGGAATGGAAGGAGGGACTTCCTTTATGGAGGATTATACCTACCATCTTGATCCGTCGGGCATGAAGGTGCTGGGTGCACATATGCTTGAAGTATGTCCATCCATAGCTTCATCGCGGCCAAACCTTGAATTGCACCCCCTATCCATCGGCGGTAAGGATGACCCGCCCCGTCTGGTCTTTTCTGCTGCCACTGGTAAAGCAATTAATGCTACCCTGCTGGATATGGGCGACCGTTTCCGGATGCTGGCCAATACGGTAACCAGTGTTGAATCGCCCGATCTTCCTAATCTGCCTGTAGCAAGGGCGCTTTGGGTACCCGATCCAGATCTTCAAATTTCTGCCACGGCGTGGATTTTGGCCGGCGGAGCACATCATACAGGGTTTTCGATGGCTTTGCAGCCTGTGCATATTGAGCATTTTTCCAGCATGATGGGGATTGAATATCTTCTGATCGATCCTGATACCAGCATTAAAGAATTCAAGAATGAACTCAGATGGAATGAGCTTTATTATAAAATGAAAGGATGATTTGCTTATGTTAGAAGAACTGAAAAAGAAAGTGTTTGATGTAAATATGGCGCTTAAGGAGGAGGACCTGGTGATCCTGACATGGGGTAATGCCAGTGGTTTTGACAGGGACAGGGGGTTGATGGTGATAAAGCCCAGTGGAGTGCCTTACGACCAGATGAAAGCTGAAGATATGGTGGTTGTCGATCTTGATGGGAAGGTTGTCGAGGGGAAATGGAAACCCTCCTCAGATACTCTTACACACCTTGTCCTTTACCGCAATTTTCACGGCACCGGAGGAGTGGTCCATACCCACGCCGAATGGGCAACAAGCTGGGCACAGGCCGGACGGGGAATACCTGTTTTCGGAACCACTCATGCAGATTACTTTTACGGCGAGGTGCCATGTACCCGGCCCATGACCGCAGAAGAAACATCGAAAGATTATGAACTGAATACCGGTAATGTCATAGTCGAAAGGTTTGCCGGAATGGCGGCCATGCAGATGCCTGGTGTGCTTGTACACGGTCACGCTCCGTTTACCTGGGGTACGGATCCTTCAGAAGCACTTCATAATGCTATAGTGCTCGAAGAAGTTGCAAAAATGGCTTTCCGTACCGAGATGCTTGGAAACAAAAAACCTGTAAAACAGCATCTTCTTGACAGGCATTACTTGCGTAAACACGGTGAAGGAGCATATTACGGGCAGGACAAAGGATGATAAATACAGTTATTATTTGAAACCCTCGTCCCCTGCTTTCGGTAATTTCCTGGTGGGGCTTTGTCCGAAAGTATGTGTGATTAAAAAAGTTCTGATTTTTTTGCGTGTGAATTAAAAACTTACTTATTTTTGCATTATTAATAACCGAATTATTAATAACCGAAACAGAAACTGATGAAGCTTTTCCTGACCCATAGAGCAAACCTGCCCGTCTTCATAGATGTGTCGATTTTGTTGAAAATCCGGGGGAAAAGTATGTCGTTATGAAAATGATCTGATCAGAACACAACATAATTGAGAACCCGGTCCCGAATGACTGGGTTCTCTCGTTTTTAGGGGTGACCATAGCCGGGAAAAGTTTCAAAGCCAGGCCAAACGGTTTAATAAAATTTGAAAATCCGCGGCTTTAAGGCGCGGGTATGTTCGTAAAAATATCCATTAGGTTACCAGGTATAATGAAAAGGTGATGACACAAAAAAATCAAGAAATAATCGCCCCGGTTCCGGGGGTCGCAAACCTTGAGAAAAAGAGGTCCTCTTTGCGTGGTTTATGGCGTGACATTAAAGAATCTGTCACCGGTACAGATATGGACTTCACCAGGGGACCAATAGGCAGGGCCGTCCTGCTGCTTTCCATCCCTATGGTTCTTGAAATGGTCATGGAGTCGGTATTTGCCGTAGTGGATATATTCTTTGTGTCAAGGCTGGGGGCCGGAGCCATTGCGGTGGTCGGAATAACTGAATCGCTGATGACAGTTGTATATTCCATTGGAATGGGACTGGGGACTGCCACTGCTGCATTGGTTGCGCGTAGGACAGGAGAGAAGGATCATAACGGAGCATCACTGGCTGCCGCCCAGGGTATCCTGCTTGCTGTTTTTGCCTCTTTTCTGATTGCTTTACCGGGGTTATTTTATGCGAAGGATCTTATTTTGCTTATGGGGGCTACGCAAGAGGTGGCAGAGAGTAATTACATGTACCCTGCAATAATGTTGTCGGGTAATGTAATCATTATGCTGTTATTCATAATCAATGCTATCTTCAGAAGTTCCGGTGATGCTGCTATATCAATGAGGGTACTGTGGTTTGCCAATATTGCCAACATTATTCTCGATCCTATGTTCATATTCGGCTTTGGTATTATTCCCGCGTTGGGGATCCAGGGAGCGGCCATTGCTACTACTGTTGGTCGGGGACTGGCGGTGATCTACCAGATATGGATACTTACCGGAAAAGGCAGCAGGGTGAAACTGTCTGTTGCGCACTTCAGGCCGGATTTCGGTATTATGCGGAAACTCATGAAGCTGTCAGCAGGTGGAATTGGCCAGCTCCTGATTGCAACTTCCAGCTGGATACTGATGGTGCGTATCATATCTGTTTTTGGAAGCGAGGTGCTTGCCGGATATACCATAGCATTGAGAATAATGATATTCAGCCTCCTTCCCTCTTGGGGCATGAGCAATGCCGCCGCCACACTGGTAGGGCAAAACCTGGGTGCAGGCCAGCCCGACCGGGCGGTGCGTTCGGTATGGATGACGGCATATATCAATATGGCGTTTTTAGGCATTGCCGGAGCTGTTTTCATGAGCTGGCCCGGATTTTTTATCCGGCTGTTCATAAGCGACCCGGTGGTTGTGGAGGCAGGAGCACAATGCCTCAGGATGATAAGCATTGGTTTTGTGTTTTATGCCTTTGGTATGGTAATGATCCAGGCCTTTAACGGCGCGGGAGATACCCAGACCCCCACCTGGCTGAATTTTATATTCTTCTGGTTGCTGGAGATCCCGCTGGCCTGGATACTGGCAATAGGTATCGGACTTGGAGAAACCGGGGTCTATTATGCAATAGTAATTGCAGAATCGTCAATAGCACTGGCAGGAATAATCCTTTTCAGGCGCGGCAAATGGAAGCTAAAAAAGGTTTAGTTTCATTTCAGTCAAAAACAAAACTGATTGACTACTATGTAAAAGCATAGGTGCATACTGTTTTTCTCAATTTTTGTAAAAATACCAGTACACCAGCGGAATGAAGTAGAGGCTTACCAGGGTTCCCATTGCCATGCCACCAATTATAGCCAGCGCCAGTGGTTCCTGCAGCTCAGAGCCCATATCGCTGCTTATAAGCACCGGGGTAAGGGCAAGAATTGTAGTGAGGCTTGTCATCACAATTGGTTTGAGCCTCCGTGTTCCGCCTGTGTGCAGTGCCTCCATCAGCGGCATTCCCTCTGCCCTGAGATGGTTGATGGTGTCAATCTTCAGGATTGAGTCGTTAATAACGATACCTGCCATAACCACGATCCCTATCATTGACATTATATTTATTCCCGCCCCGGCAATATAGAGGGCAAGAAATACCCCCGCCAGGTTCATCGGTATCTCCAGCATAACTATAAGCGGCTGCAGCAAAGATTCGAACTGAGCCGCCAGTATGAAATACAGCAGCAACAGAGAGATCAGCACCACCAGCAGCATCTCCTGCATTAGTTGCCGGGTCTCGAACCAGCTTCCTGCAAAGCTTACATCAAGGGTCTCATCCTGCCGCACCATCTGCTCAACATTGGCAGCCAAAAGCCCCGGCTTGTTACCGGGATTACTGAACACAACAGGAATATACTCGCCCTGCCTTCCTGCTGTTATGGTGCTGTAACCGGTTTCCCGCGCCTGCATGACCAGAGCGGATACAGGAATACTGGTTCCTTCAGAATTTCTTACCAGAAGAGTGCTGATTATCTCTCCAATAACCTTCTCCTCTTCGCCAAGCACTATGGGTACTATTGTCTGCTCAGCCCTGAGTCTGCCTATCTCGTACTGGTCCAGTGCCGTTCTTAGCTGTGAGTAAAGGTAATTCTGGTCCACCTTATACAGCAAAAGCTTATCAGGCCGGATACCCAGCACGATGTTCTCGCCAAGGGGGAGGGGACTGATCTCTGCACCCGGATGGGCATTTGCAATCATTTTCGTAACACCGGATATTTTCGACACCTCCGGCACTCTTTGTCCCCGCACACTCATTATCCTCGCCACCAGCGGCGGTTGTTGCGACTCAAAGATCCTGTCGAACACATTTGCAGGGGGCTCAAAGCTTATCCGCGCCCCCGGGTAATTCTCTGCCACCAGTGTTCTCAGCCTGTCCACCAGCTCAATTAATGATGCGGGGTCATGTGATTTCAGGTAGACATGTGCATGTGAGATGTCAATATCCATGTCCCTGTTAAGCAGGAACTGCTGCCGGCCGGCAAAGGCCCCTGACTCATCTATCAGCTCATTGCCGGCGCGGGTAAGAAAAGATATTCTCTGGCTGTTCTCATCAAGATGGATATTTTCGTTCCAGTCAATTACCATAACCGTCTCAATTTGCCGGAGTGGCGGCATCTTTTGCAGGGGGATAAGCATATACACTCCCCCGGCAATAAGCAGCAACAACACAAAGCCCGCCAGAGCCAATCGCCGGTATTTAAATACAAAGTCAAACCCGCGGTTATATGCATTCTCCAGCCTGAACACCTGCAGTGATCTTAAATGTTTCCGGCCCTTATTACCGCGTGTCTTTAAATGTACCAGGTGGTAGAGCGCCGGGATTAGTGTGATTGACACCACCAGCGAAGCCGCCAGTCCAGATGCCACCGCAATTGCCTGGTCATAGAACAGCGCCCCCGCAATTCCGCTCAGGAATATGAGGGGTATAAATACGGCACAGGTAGTAAGAACCGATGATATAAGTGGCCTTATAACCTCGTTTGTGCCCCTGATGCAGGCCTCATAAAGCGGGTGTCCCCTTTCTATATGCTGGGTTATATTGTCTATCACGATAATCGAATTGTCTATCATCATTCCCACCCCCAGTATCAGTCCACTCAACGATATTATATTGAGAGATAACCCGGCAAGGTTAAAAAATAAAATGCTAATGATAAGCGCAGTGGGAACACTCAGGGCGATAAGAAAAGGGGACCTTACATCCTTCAGGAACAGGAACATGATAAGGATCGCCAGACTGCCGCCAAGGATAAGGTTATTTCTCAGGTTACCAATGGTATAGTCCAGTATGCCGGTCTGGTCCTGCGAAAGTTCAAAACGCATCAGCGGGTAATCCTTCTCAAATTCGGCGGCAAGATTATTCATCGCCTCCTTCATGTCGTTCATGCGGGCCTCGGACTGCTTTATAATTGCCATGCTCACGGCGGGTTTGTCGTTCCACCTGAACAGTCCCTCCGGCTTACGCGGGCGCATGCTTACCGTTGCCAGGTCTTTGAGCCTGAACAACCTCTCGCCCGACATGATCATAATGTTTTCAACATCCTCAACACTGTGAAGTGTAGAGGTAAACCTGACATTATACTGGTATATGCCATCTTTAACCATCAGGCTGCCCAGCGTCACATTGTTCTGCTCCATGGCCTGCCTCATATGGTCATGAGTGAGTCCCAGACCAGTCATAATACCCTGGTGAGGAATAACCGACACCTCCGGATAAACCAGTCCGCTGACATCCACCATAGCCACTTCCGGCAACTGCTCAATCCGCTTTCGAATAACCCAGTCGGCAAATTCACTCAGCTCCAGGAACCGGGATAAATCCCGATCATCTGCCGGCCTGTCCATAAAAAGATTAAGGTAAAACACCGGAATATCGGAAGCACTTGCCTTTATTACCCGGGGTCTCTCGAGATCGCGGGGAAGGTTACCCATAACAGCGTCAAGCTTTTCATTTACCTCGATATACAGATAGTCCATGTTGGACCCGTGGGTGAACCTGAGCCTTATAATCGCATTGCCGTCACGAGACTCACTCTCTATGTCCGACAACCGGGCAACCTGCAGCAGTTGCTGTCTCAGGGGCCTTACCACGGTGTTCTCCATCTCCCGGGCCGAAGTATTTGGATGCGACACCTGCACTGTTATCTCTGGAATCTGAATATCAGGCAACAGCGAAACAGGCAGCAGTCCCCCACTAACCAGTCCCAGTAACACCAGGGCCAGAAAAGTCATAATAACCGCAACAGGACGTTCTATAAGAAATTTTACCATTTCTAAAAACAGGATTTATGCTTCATACAGTTACTTTACAGATTCATTACAATCATTCAATACATTCTTAAAATTTGCCACACGAGGGCTTCATTCAAATCATCGATAAACCATGCATTATTAATTTATTTCCGTGTACCATAGTGCAATATTCTCTGTTCAAAACTTCAGAAGTTTTCATTTTAAGCATCAAGATATTTAATTATCATTCATTTTCATGTATTATGGGTCAAGAATCACTATATTGACCATCAGTTAAGGTCCGAACCGGTTTCGGAGCGGCATTTCTGACAAGCAACGGCAAAAATATAATAAGCACAATAAGCGAAAATACCAGTCCCCCGATAGTACCCGCCGCAAGAGCAAACCAGAATGATTCTGTTTTCCCCCCGAAAAGAAAGGGAGTGAGGCCCAGAACCGTAGATATCACCGTCAGCAATATGGGGATAATCTTCGCATTGTAGGCCTTGATATACATATCAATGCCCGATAATTTGGAATTGCTATTTCGCAGGTTATTCATATCATTCAGAATATATAGCCCCGAGTTAACCACGATCCCGCTCAAAAACAGGAAAGCTGCGTACCCTCCCTGGTCGAAGTTGAAGTTAAACAGGTAGAAAGTCAAAAATACCCCAATGTATGAAAGAGGAAGCATCAGGATCACCGCCAGAGGCTGTAGCAGCGATTCGAGCAGTATGGCGCAGATAAAGAAAATTATAACTATCACCAACAGAATAAGTCCGTACTGCTTTTTATCATCGAACCTCCACATATATCCATCTGTAGGGTCAAAAGCCCTGAAGCCAAGAGGCAGCCATTCATTGGCCTCCTCTATCTCCCGGTCCTTTACCATACTTCCCAGCTCATGGGGGCCGATGAAATCGTACATAAGGGTTATGTAGTACTGCTGATTGAGTTTGGCTATGGCATCCGGGGCCCTGGCACGTGTGATCCCGGCAATTTCGTTCAGTTTAAATGCGCTTCCTCTTCCCCTGCCGATCATTGTGTTCTGAACTTCCCATATACCCAGCTCATCTGCACGAGCTGACCTCAGTCTCATAGGCACGTACTCCCCATCGATTATTTCCCCGAAAGGGCCGGAATCATGAATAAACAAGCTGGTGAGATGCGAATAGATGTCCGGTATGGTATGCCCCAGGCGGGCAAGAGCCACCCTGTCGAAATCCATGAAGTATTCTGTTCTCAGGTCGAGTTGCCATACATTGCGGCTGGATTGCAGATGCACCTGCTGGATCCGGGAGTGAGCTTCGAGCTTTGTGGCCAGCTGACTGGCAAAGCCGGCAAGCATCTCGTAGTTGTATCCGGTGAGTCTTATTCCCGGGCTCGATCTTTCAGTCATACGGTTTGAGAAACCCTGGCCAAAACCGTAAACGGAGAAGTCGGCGCCCCCCGAGTAGATCGCTTTCTGCTCCAGCAGGCTTTTAAGTCGAAACGGGATGTAGGTGTTCTCATGCTCAGGATGGAAATGGATCTCTATGCTGCCGCTTTCGGGGCTGTTTACCCGGGTATGGTACTGCTCAACCTCATCGTGCCGCGCCAGGAAATTCTCAAAATCCTCCATCACGGTATTGGCATGCTCAATGGTCGATCCTTCCGGCAGGTAAGCCCTCACGTATAGCCTTGTGCGTTCCGGCTGGGTAAAGTATGAACGTTCTGACACATGGTACACAAACAGCCTGAGCGCACCTCCCAGTACCTTGTCGATCACCGGTTTTACTGACTTGGTATAAGTTTCGGTTCCCAGGGTGGAATTATAAATTGAGTGGTACCACTTTTCACCTTCGAGATTTTCAGGCAGCCAGAACACCGGAATGCCGAAAGCCAGCACACCGGCAACAATAAAGGCAGTCCTGTACCTTCGGCCAAAAAAAATGAACCGCCTGTAATAACCGTTGAATCCTGCCACCAGCCTTTTTCTGCGTATCATTCCGGCTGATTTCTTAATCTTTAAAGGCATCTTCTCCATAAGCGCCGGCACGAGAAAAAGAGCAATAAAGAGGCATATGGAGAGGTTGATGATCACCACCATTGAGAAATCGACAAGGTTCACCTTTTGACTCTCTTCGAGGAAAAAAATTACCGTCAGCGCTCCTATTGTAGTTAAGGTTGCTGCCAGCAGCGCTATAAATACCTTGAGATTTTTTTTGTGACGCAGGTGGTCAATCATCACTATGGTGTTGTCTATAAGTATACCCAAAGACACAGTTATGCCAGCCAGTGAGTATAGGTGGATTTCCACCCCCAGCAGGAAATAGAAAATAAAGGCAATGATGATATTTGCCAGCAGGCTGATGGCCACGATAAACAGGTAGCGACGCTGCAGGGTAACAATATAGACAAACAACAGGAGGATAACCAGGGAAAAGGAGGTGCGCAAAATATTTTTCCTAAGCTCGGCCCTGAGAAACTCGGTTGAATCATGGGCCACGGTAATAGAAAACCCCGGGGGTAGTTCATTCTGCATTTGTCTTATTCTCTCCTTTACCTCTGAGGCCACGCTAAGGTTGTTTGCCCCTCTTTCGGCATAGATGGTCATATTTACCGTGCTCAATCCGTTGATGCGATAGTACCTTGTGGCCTGTTGCTCAACCCATGCAGGACTGGCCACTTCAGTCAGCTTTACTATCCTCTCTCCCGACACCGCCACCGGAATATCCTCCCAGTTGAAGTCCCCGCCCGGATTACCTCTTAGAAGGAGGTTTATCCTGTTTTCCCCTACTACATCACGATCCAGCAATACCTGTCCCATCTCTCTCTGGCTAAGATAGTTGACTATGGCACTTCGCAGAGTGTTCTGGCTTATCCCCAGCTCCTGCATCCTGCCCTGGTCATACACCAGCTCCCATTCGAAAGGCAGCATCCCTGCGATATTGACAGAATAAACCCCCGGAATATCAGACAGTCGCCTTTTAATAACATCTTCGGCATAGCGACCTATTGTATATACCGTTGTATTTGCATTGATGGTGTAGGTCAACAGAGCCGTCTCGCTGTCGTCGGGCCTGTTGAGCGTCAGCACCGGCCGGCTTACCCCCTCCGGCAAGCCCGGATAGACCTGTCTGATAAGAGCAGCGATCTCAAACCTTGCCGCGTCCATGTCGGCGGACTTGTCAAAAGAGATCCGTATCCATCCACCACCGCGGGAGGAGTTGGATTCAATCTCATTTATTCCCCTTACGGTGGAAAAGGCCCCTTCCAGGGGACCGGTAACCTGCATCTCTATAACCCTTCCGCTGATGTTTGGCCACACATAATTAACCGTTATTGACGGCAGGGTGCGGGAGGGGAGGAATTTGAAGGAAGTAAGAGGGGCCAGGGATAAACCACCTATTATCAGCACCACAAATATTATGTTTGTGGTAAAGGCAGACAATCCTCCAGGCAGGAGGGACGGAGGCTTTATTTTGGTGCGGGGATTATTCATTCCACTTTTTCAACCCTTGTTTCATGTGCCAGGTTAAAGTTACCTGAGATGATTACTTCCTGGCCCTCATCAAGTCCGTCAATAATTGTAAACTGCCTGCTGTTTTCCATACCTGTCTCAACATAGTTCCACAGAGCAATACTATCTGCCAGAGTAAAAACAACCTGCCTTCCCTGTCTCAGCACCAGTGCTTCGCGAGGGATAATAAGCTGATCGGGCACCTCTCTTTTCAGGATGATCTGTACATTCATGCCATCCAGAAGTTCGCCTCCCGGATTATGAACTTCAGCCCTTACCATTACCATCCCCTGGTCATCAACACTAGGATCGAATCCCGTTACCCTGCCAGTGTAAGAATTATCCTGGTTCGCGAAGGGTCTTACCTCAACCGGATTACCGGCTTCTACCATGGAAGTTTCCGATTCAAGCACCGGAAACCTGGCTTCGAGTCTGCCGTTATCAATAATCACGCAAAAATTCTCATACGACGAGCTGTGGTTATGAGGCTTAACCTCCAGTCCCGAAACCACACCACTAATAGGAGCCCTGAGCCGTGTGCCGCTAATCTGGTAGCGGGCTTCGGCCAGGTCATTCAGTGCAGCATTATACCCGCTCCTGATCCTTGCCATGTTCCATATATGTTCAGGTACTTTCAGACTGTCTTTAAGAAAGTAGCCATGCCCAAGAAGCACATCTTCCAGCTCAAGCCTTGTTCTCTCAATCTGATCTTCTGCTCTCTCCAGTCTTGATACGAAAGGGAACTCCTCCAGTGCAGCCAGAATATCACCCTGCTGAACCCTTTGCCCGTTAATAACATTAACCTCGAGCACCATCTCATGAACCCTGAACTGAACAGTTGCTTTATTTACAGCTCTAAGTCGCCCGTTGGTAATCACCTCCCTTGAAAAATTATCTTTTATAGCCGGTGTGGTCCGAACCTCAATAACTTCAGCATAATGCTCCCTTCGGGCAAGAGATGCGTCATCATCGTTATTTTGCCGGCCGCATGCTACAACCGTCATTAATAGAATTACCACGAAAATTGGAGGGATCCTGGAGAATGAATAGAAAGTAGCCATATCAGAAATACTCGTTATTGTTAAGTACATTCTTTCCGGTTGATCGCTTGTTGCAACCCAGTTTGTTTTCGCATCCCAGTCCATTTTGTCACATCAGTCTGTTTTCTCACACCAGTATGTTTTTGCAACCCAGTCCATTTTTTGTCCCGGGCCGACTGTTTTGACGCAGATCTGAAATTCCGGTTAGGTTAACCAAGAAATTAGTTTACAAGATAGAAATTTTTTTCAAGAGTTAAGCAATTACTCCATATTTTCATGCCATCTAAAACAAATTTACATCACATTATTTTACTGTGCAATAGACAAAAGTGGACACGCTGGTTGTTTTCTCATCAAAAGCTTCCTTAGTTAAGATAAAAAAGAAGGTTCTTCACGGGTGTGGGGCATTTCAGTAAAGCTTCTTCAATACTCTTGAAAAACGGGGAATGCTTTTGTTCCTGGAAAACAGTATTCTGGTAGCTTTACATATGACCTTTGTTTCGGGAACAAATCCGAAATACCGTGAATCATGGCTATTATGCCTGTTATCACCAATCATGTCGTCAAAAACAATTGAGAACAAATGATCAGTTTCCGCAGTAAAAACATCAAT
>CAZFOO010000103.1:0-13276 GCA_964520585.1 uncultured Bacteroidales bacterium | reverse complement strand
CACTTTATATTCCCATTAAAACGCATTTTCAGAAATGACACGAGTAGCCCTCATCGAAATTGTTTTCAGTTTTTTTCTAAAACTGTAATCCAGTGCCCTTCTCCAGGAGTCTTAATCTCAATAATATCACCTCCCGAAATTTCCTCCTCGCCAAACCACTGGCTATTATTAATATCAAGCCATTTTAATATAAACCGGCCCCGGGTATCCCTCAGATCCAGCCCTACTTCACCACCATCCTTGAAATATATGGCATACTGCTCACCGGGAGTATATGCAAGGTATGCTTCATTGGTATCACGATCCGTCAGTAAGCTGCTGTTAACATCAGGCTCGGCACGAAAAACATCGAAAGCTTCCTGAAAAACCCGCGCACTGCGAATCTGTTGTTGCGCTATCTCACTTAAGCCTATACTGAAGTACCCGTGTTGGGGACCGGGACGATGAAAACGGGATGATGCGATTCCTCCGAGTATATTTCTCCAGAATTTGTTCAATCCCTCAGGTATCCCGCCGCCAAGTGCCGAACCACCATAAATTTTATTGTTATTGACAGGCCGTGGAGGATCGGCAACAATTTGCCGTGCAATCTGCATGTTATCCCAATGAACCTGTTCATCACGCAGGTTGTTTTGCGACACATCTACAAAAGAATAAAGATCAGGATGATCGAAAGTCCTTCTGTGCACCGAATCTGTCAGGTCCCAGGCATTCCACATCTCTGTGACCTCAACTTCCACATTCGCCTCTGCGGCTTTATTTATGATAAATTCCGCCCAGTACCTGGCCCATTCCTCTGATGCCGTGCTTTCATTGCTAATACAATAAAGAATATGGTCATACTCAAATGTGATGGATATAATGCGGTCTACCCAGGCCTGTTGAAAAGCCAGTACAACAGGATCATCATCCAGCTCCGGAATAGTACGAAAAATATTGTAATCACTGGTATACACATCATGATTAAATTCCTCATCATCCAGAATAGTCTCTTCGGCAGTATAGTTTATATTGTTTTTCGGATTGTAGGGATGAGCAGACCATGCTTCGGCCGAATATGCCCTTCCCCAGACCTCGCCCATATCCCAGCGATCCCATATCTCAATCTGCACAATAATGTCCCGCCGGGCAGTCATTTCAATATAATTACTAAACTGTTCCCAATAGGTTTCGTCCCACCGGTTAAGGTCATACAGACCGGTTTCCTCATCCCGTTGAAACGGATAGAGATTAATGTCATTATACAGATCGCTATCCGGATCAATGCGGTCACGACTGGACATTGTATTGCGAAGGTAGTTGCCGCCAACCGAGGTCAGCAGGTCGAGATGGGCCTCAAGACCATTCGGCCCTATATTGGGATGATTGAAAAGATTGTCCTGATCTGAACCACCGAGCAGAAGAATTGGCTCACCCTTATACTGCCAGTAGCGCTGATCTTCCGACCATGGCTTGATTCGGCGGGCATCTCGCTCCTCATAGTCATCGGACCGGCAAGAAATAACTGATAATAAAAGTGCCATAACTGTAAACACTTTTATCAGGAAATTAGGGAAGTTACCGAAAGATGCTGATTTATCCATTATTACAGAATTATTTAAAAATATACATGAATTTTGGATCCAAATAAAATTACATAATGCACTGACAATAGCATGCAAAATCGACGAAGTCAATTTTTTTCAGCTTATAATACACACAATAAAGATGAAAAAAATTTATGTGAAATCCTCATCAACTTAAGTTCGCAAAAGGTCATGTACATACAATGAGGATTCCATACACTTGAAATGCTGAAGCTGATTTATGCGTCAAATATAATTAATATATTTTCAGTCACATAGACATGCTTTGTAAGTAGGAAATATATATTCCATTAATTACTAAACATGTTGATCTTTTCCCTTTCGGGGATAAAGACAGTAACCTGACCAATCACCCTGGATATGCTAATACGGTCCTTACCTTAAAGCCAAAGCATCAGGCTAACCCTTTGTTCATAAAAGTAAAAAATTGCACCAGAAATCCAAAACAGTGTTTTAACAAATTCAGAATAACCAGTGATATCTTTAATAGCTTTTCTTGTCCAATATTTTTAGTGGTTTATTTGTACCAGAAGGCAAAAACCGAAAGAATATTAACATTGTCAAAGACGGGGGCTTAAGTAAACCTAACAGGCTGAATGCTCAGCAAACTATACCGGCTAAACATCAAATGTTTTTCATTTAAGCCAAAAATCCTTTCCTGTAGGTGTAACTTAAAGGTATAAGTTATTCGTATGCTTTTATGAAATAGTACCTGAATAATTACCTGATACCAAAGCGATAAGAGATTTTAAGCAGGAATACATCATTGGCTCTTTTGCCGGTAAACAACTCATCCAGGTTGTTCCAAACCTGAAACTCACCAGATGACCGGTTATAATCCCTCGACTGCGACCAGACCAGGTAAGCTGTTGAGCCGGGCATAAACTCCCACCTGATGACAAGGTTTGATAGCCATTCACTAATGCTGAAATCCGGTACACCAAAATTATAATCATAGCTGCCATCCCTGTTTTCATCTATCCGATAATAGCCGTTTTCATTTGTTAACTGATCTGATGTATATTCATGGTACCGGTCTGTTAATTTTGCGGCTTTGGGATCAGTGATCATTTTAAAATTACTGTAACCACCAGTGGCAATAAATGGCTGACCCCAGTATTGAATTGTCAGATCAGGTATTATTGTATAATTTATCCTGAGAGACATACTGAGTACTTTCTGGTCAATTTTCCCGAACAGGTACCTTTTCTGGTCATTGAAATTCCGTTGTGCAACGTACTGAAATTCATCGGATCGAATTGAATAATCCGGACTAATTGATATCCGGAGGGTATTTGCCGGCCTGATGGTAAGACTTGCGCCTAATGAATAGGATCTTGAAACATCTTCAGACTTCCCGTTTATATTGCTCCGTAATGATCCTGATAGTTTTTTTCTTGAATCGGATGAAACCCGTGACCAAAGTCGCCAGCCTGCCGGAAGGCGCATCGACGGACCGCCTCTTAGTATAGTGTTTGAGGTATTAATAAATTCATACCCTCCACCAATGCCCGCATTCCAGAAATTTTTAAGGTTGGCATTGACATTCCATTCATAACCGGAATTCAAAAGGCTCCCGCCAAAATCACTAACGGTGTATACATCGTGGTTAAGGTGCAGACTCCTGAAAATACTGAAAGGTTCAGTAAAGTTATAACCGGTCCACAATACATTAATAAACCAGTCTGCCTGCCTCATAAAACCCAGATCATTAATCTCCAGGCCGGGACTTTTCCAGTTGGACATGAGGAGAAAATTCCAGTTTCCCCCGACCTTTCCTGCCTGAAGTTTGCCTCCGAAGCCTGACAGACTTGTTCGTGTTTCATCCATTTTAACATGACCGGCATCGGGTCGTTGAAAATATCTTGCAGAGGACATCTGAGTTCTTTTTATGGCTTCTGCAGATCCATCCACATAACTCATATACATGCTTGTTCCAAGAAGATAGTTCCTTTCCTTAAAGTACTGGGTATAATCAACACCTGCTGTAATGGCATTTCTATGGAGGTAATCCATGTCTGTATCATCAAGGCGCCTGATAGTATTAGTTACCACGCCTCCCAGTATTGCATTTCCTTTATTAAAATCTTTCTGGACTCTTGCCAGCGAGTAATTTGTAAGTGGCTCAATAACATCCGTTGATCGTTGTCCTCTATTGTCTATATCGGCTTTCACTTCCGTGGTAACGCTTTCAATCAGGCCTACCGATATTCCGTTTTTTGTTTTCCCGGTCAACTTGGCCGCCCCCAGTATATTGGTGAAGGCCGGTACATCAGCATATTCTCCTTCTTCAAGCGAAGGATAGCCGTGTGGTCGCCGTCCAATGCGCCTTGAATAAAACAAATTATCGTTTCCCACATCTCCATCGCCCAGTCCGACATTAAAGCTGGTAATGCTGCTTCCTTCTATAAAAAAGGGCCTTTTTTCCCTGTAAAAGGTCTCAAAGGCAGTAAGGTTAACTTCAGAAGGGTCAGCTTCGACCTGTCCGAAATCTGGTAAAAGCGTAAGATCAAGAGTAAGGTTATTCGTCACCACTACATTCGAATCCAGTCCCACACTGAATCCGGGATCCCTGCCCGTCCTGAACGGATTGCCATCCTGCGGCTGATAACTGTTATATGAGGAGACTCCGTATGGCGTAATATCAAATTGTTTTCTTGGCTCCACCTCAGCAAGTCCGCCCATTTCACCTGCAAGGTGAACAACACCCGGAGCATTGCGCGGTATGGCAGGCCAGAAACTCATCTCATTATGCCTGAAAATATGCCGTCCCACTATCAGTCCCCATACTTCATCTGAATCTTTCTCGAACCTTAACTGGGTAAATGGTATTTTCATCTCAGCAGCCCAGCCCCAGTCATGTATACTTGTTTTTACCTGCCAGATAGGATCCCAGGTATGATCCTCATTTTGCCCGTTGTTTGACAGGATAAAGTCAGCTCTTACACCTGCCGAACTGACCCCGAATATAAATGCGGTCCGCAGATCATGATAACTGTCGAATGCTACAAATACCATATCGCCGTCGGCATCATCCCTTCTGCTCATCCTGTTGACTATGCTGTCAGGTGAAGATTCATAAGCTTTAATGGCGACATACAGGTTAGCATTATCAAAGCAGATCGTAAATTCAGTGGGCTGGGAAGGCTGACGATCTTCGTAAGGCTCATGCTGCACAAAGCTTCCCTCCCACTTACTTGCTTTCCAGCTATCATCGCTAAGTTCACCATCTATTGTTGGCGGACTTTCGACCTTGTATGATTCGTAATACCTTTTTTCTTTTTCCTGGCTGTTCACGGTGATAGCTGAACAGATAAGATAAAGAAGGATTAGAATGATATGTTTCATGTGAATCAGGTATAGTTATAAAATTATTTAACAGCATGTTACAAATTCACGATTCGGATGTTTTTCTTTTCAATCAATGAATGTCACATCTGACTTATATTGCAAAAAGCGAACAGTCTTTCATGTGAGATCGACGAAGTCAAACCCTCATGCTTTCTTAACCTTCGGTCGAACTCAAATGCAATATATTTTTCATTTGGTATTATTTTTCAGATGTGGCTTTCATGTTATTTTTTGTGACGAAGTATCATGAGAAATAAATAGGAAATCTCAAAATTAAATCGGAAGTCTTACGGATCTTAGCACATTTGCCCACTTCACCGATTTAGCACTGCTCAATCATGGACGGTTCATCATAATATGATTACCCTTTTATATTAAAGACGCCAAAATCACTTTTAAGTTACAGTGGAATTAAAAACGTGATTTTCAAACCAGCTACAATATTTTTTTGATCTACCTGTGAGTAATTTGACTGCATCTATTTTTCATTTAGCTGGCTTTACATTTACCTGAATTAGTCAAATGAAAAAATTTCATATATATTTATTGTAATTATCTGTTTAAGCATTTTAAAAATGAGCAGACAAACAGCAGCCCGGCAAATAATTTATGAACCAATAGGAATTTTTCATAGCCCTTATACTCAAGAGACAGGAGCTCCCCGGCAGGGTATATTAAAGCCTGATGTTAAAGCTAAAATTGAGATTTTTCCTGAATATCACGATGCCCTGGATTCATTAAATCAATATGAATACATTGTCGTGCTGTACCATTTTGACAGGGTCGCGGACTGGAGCACGATGGTTACCCCACCGGGAGCAGACCGGGAATTCGGATTGTTTGCCACCCGTACACCCCGAAGGCCAAACCCGATTGGTTTTTCGGTTCTGAAACTTGAGAAAGTCGAAAATGGTATTTTACACATTTCGGGGACAGACGCTTTTAACGGTACTAATGTCCTTGACATCAAACCATATATTCCTTCCTTAGATCGCGTAAAATCGTCCACCGGGTAATCCTGAAAACATAACCTGCCTTTTCGAGCTGGAACTGGAACTGGTGAACCGACCTGGTAAGGTTATCGGTTGAGTGTCCGTGAACACTGAAATTGAATAATTCCGGACTGCTGATCTTAAAAAACGAACTTGCATCTGAAATAAGCTTTTGCGTTTCTTTCTCATTGTTGAAATCTGCCTTGAATTAGTCGCATTCCACATCATATTGCGACAATATATCCTGCCTGGTTAACATGCCATTCAAATCGAGCTGATCTGAGGTTGACCCGCTCATTTGCACCCAAAAATATCTGGAATCTCAGCACCACAGAACGCAAAATTTATAGAAGTTATTGACTTTTTGACGTAGGCACAGTTTTATCACGTTAACCTGGGTGAAGGGAAGCTCACTGGCATCAGGATTAGTCAGTCCTTATCATCTTCATCCACTTCCTGGATTTTGATTTTTACGGCATAATCCTTGGGCCGAATATCATGATTATAATAAATTGCATACTGCTTGGTTATTTCTGCACCGAAGAAGAGAATAATTGATGAATAAAAAACCCAAAGAATAAATACAACAGCCGAACCGGCTGTGCCATACATAACCCCTATATCAGTCATGCCAAGAACAATCCCTATTATATACCTGCCTAAAGTGAATAACAGAGCGGTAACTATAGCACCTGCCCAGGTTACATTCCAATTGATCTTTGTATCAGGTAAATATCTGAATATCATTGCAAATATCAATACAAGGACAGCAAATGAAAATGCTATGTTTACAGGTCTGATTATTATAAGCGCATAGTCATCAATATACCTTTCAAGAAAATCATTGAAATACGCAAGCGTCAGGTCAACTACTAACATTACAAGTAAAACAAATCCAATGCTTAATATCAATCCGAATGACAATAACCGGTCCTTGAGGGCCTTAAGGAGGTTATTTCTGGGTTTGGCCTTTACCCGCCAAACAAAATTCAAAGAATTTTGAAGTATGGTAAAAAAAGTGGTGGAAGCTACCAAAAATAGTAACACTCCAATGATTGTCCCCGTCATACTTTGATCCCTGCCACTGAAGTTTTCAACAATCGTTGCAACGAAATCAGCTCCCTGCCCACCGATCAGCGATTCAACTTCTTCAAAAACCCTTTCTCTGACAGTTTCCTCTTCAAGAACAAACCCGACAACCGATATTATTATAATAAAAATAGGTGCAACTGCAAATATGGTAAAATACGCAGTTGTACCGGCAAGTTTTACAGGATCATCATTTTTATATCCTTTGACCGAACGTGCCAGTATTTTGCGGACTGCCTTTAATTTTTCCTTCATATGCTCCTGTTTATAAAATAACTGAACATCCAAAAATAATACCAGTAGTTCATTTGACTAATAAATCAAATGAATAAAATTAAATAATTTACTATTTTTAAACTACCCCAAAGACAGAGCCCTGGAAAATTCTTTTGATTAAACAGGCGGAAGCGATGCCCATATCATAATAATCAGGCATCATCGTAAAAATTTGGTGTGTTAATGGGAACTTGAGCTTACTGAAATCGTTTCCCGGGTACCGTTCTCTATGTCCACCGGGACCACTATCCATGTCTGCTGGTAGCTGCTTTATATATCCGATGGATCGTTCTCTATGCCATCTTTTTTATAAAATGATCGCTGATGAAATTTTTCCCCAAGATGAAATTTTTCCCCAATAATTAACGTTTCTGAAAAATACCCACTACTCCAATATTTTGTTAACTTTATGTTTAAATCATCAGCAATACTCAGAGGATTCATGTCTGAAGTAAATCTTAATATATCGGTGCTAATTAAGAGCTTTGTATCCCGGGTCTTGCGACTGAAGCATAAGATACTGGTTTCAATACCAGTGTCCATGTTTTTAATTACCCTGTTACTATATTCCCTGCCGGTATCTGGATCAGATCAACCGTCAGAAATTCAGGATGATCCGGGACTTGTAGGCCTTACACTCAGCGGTGGCGGTGCAAGGGGACTGGCACATGCGGGGGTGCTGCATATCATTGACAGTGCCGGAGTAAGGATAGATTATATTAATGGTACCAGCATGGGAGCTATTGCCGGGGCAATGTATGCTGCCGGTTACACTGCAGCAGAAATAGAAAGTTTTGCTTTGTCGATGGACTGGAATAGTCTTTTCGGACGTTTTGCAGAACTTGAAAATGTACACCTTCGTCAACGCGAGAACTTTGAAAGAAACATTATTGAGCTCCCTTTCGATGAGGGTGGGTTCATTATTAAAACAGGGGTAATAGAGGGACAGCAATTATGGAACATCCTGCAGGAGATCTTCTTTCATGTCAGACACATAACCAGTTTCAATGACCTTACTATACCTTTTTCGTGTGTTGCCACCGATATTGAAACCGGCGATGCTGTAATAATGAACAGCGGCGATATTGTGAGTGCAATAAGGGCAAGCATTGCTATACCTGCTGTATTTACAGCCGTGGTCCGGGATGGACGGAAACTGGTTGATGGAGGGGTTGTCAATAATCTTCCGGTAGATGTCATCCTTGATATGGGTGCAGATTATGTGATCGGGGTTAATGCTTCACAGGGCCTCAGACCGGCAGAGCAATTATTTACACCCATCGACATCATCTACCAGATGGGCTCCTTCCAGAATGCTCAGATTTTTAAAATCAACAAGGAGATGGCCGATCTTTTTATCGAACCGGACCTGGAAGAATTTAACGCTGCAAGCTTTTCTGATGCCAGAGAGATTGTCGAAAGAGGTAAAAAAATTGCAAGAAAATTTTATCCTGAACTCGAAAAACTTGCCATTGCACAAAAGGCCGCATCCCGGAGAGGCAAATCTGACAACATGGCCGGATCGGGGGAGCAGGAACCAATTAATGACCATTCATCCGACCAGGATTCAATACCAGCCCGAACCCTTATTTCAAAAACATTAACAGACCGGTCTGAAATATCACCCTCTGAGTTAAAGGAAACTGAATTGGGCCACCTGCGTAATGTTCCCCGAAAGGGATATGTTGTGGTTGAATCGTTACACTATAACGGGCTCAACAGGGTGCGGCAGGGTTTTATCAGCAACATGGCAGGAATACAAAGAGGTGATACACTTGGCCCTAGCGAAATAACCAGAATAACCAACAGGCTTTTTGCTACAGGTTATTTCAGCAAGATCGACTACGAGATGATAAAAGACAATCCGGATGATACTATTGTGACCCTTGGCTTCAACTTTTATGAAAACCCCTTCAGTAAAGTGAGCGCCGCACTGCATTATAACTCATTTCTGGGTGTAGGTATGATAGGCGGAGTATCAACCAACAGGTTTTTATTTTATAACCTTTCGGCTGAAGCAAGAGCTCGTATAGGAGATAAGCCTGCCGTTTATGCAGGCCTGGATTTGTTTATTGATGACAGGCAAAGGACATGGATAAACAGTAACCTTTCAGCCGATTATTTTTCATTTGATGTGCATGAGAATTTCGAAGCTGTTGCCAGGTACAGTCAGGGTTACACCCATCTCGAAACCACAATTAACAGGACCATAGGAAGACGAAGTTTTCTTTCAGGAGGCGCAGCTTACTACTACCAGCAGCTGTCACCGGACAACCGTTCAGAAATAAGTATTGATGGAAAAAATAATGCCTTCAGGACCTTTGTAAAATGGAAAATGCACACAGTCAACCGGCATACCTTCCCCGAAAGAGGCCAGAGAGGGTCTTTGTCCGCTTCCTGGCATTTCAACCAGAAACCATCACTGGAAATAACGGATCAAACAGGTAACAGCCTGTCTCTCGAAGACATTGGCATTAACATAGGAAACTTCCTTCAGGCCAGGTTTAACTGGGAATCTTATATTCCTATCAATGACCGGCTGACCTCTTTTTCACATTTCCAGGGAGGATATAATTTCAATTATGAGCAGGGATTTATCAATATGTTCAATGTTGGAGGAATAGAACCCTACCTCCGTGACCAGATTGCTTTTGCCGGACTAACTGAGTATTCAATGATGACAAGATCAATTTTTGCCGGTGCCATTGGCTGGCAGTATAATTTATGGGACAGGCTTTACCTGACACCTGTTTTCAATGCAGCCATTTATGATTTTGAACTACCGGCCCTGGTACCTATTACAAAGGACAATTTCATTTTTGGCGCAGCCCTTGATTTTGGGTTTCTGACAGCAGCAGGACCGTTGAAAACTACTTTCTCATATAGTCCACAACTAAATAAAGTCCTCGCATTCGTCAACTTTGGCTGGAGTTTTTGATAAATATCCCTGTAAAAGTGGTCAGTTAATTGACTGCTGAATTGGCTGGCTTCATATAACTGATTGCCCCCCTGCGACAGGCAATCTGAGAGTTGTGCCATCAGGGTCAATGGTTATTTCTGCACCGGGATCCGGCCAGAGGGTGAAATCCCTGTCACTTGAAAAGATCATCAGTCCTGTTTGCTGGCCTGCCCTGATAATCTGGTCGTCCGGTTCAAGATCAAAAGTAACATCATAAAATATACCGGGGTCGAGCGGCTCGCTTTCAGAAATGGAGTTACAGCTTTGCGGATCAGCCCACCCACGGGTGAAAATGTTATCGGTAATTTTTGCATTTCTCCCTTTTGTCCAAGGCAACGAAACAAGCCAAACAGATAGATTTGCTGCCGGCCTGTCAAGAGATAACCTTATCGTTACTGATGGTATCCCAGATATGTGTATATCTTCTCTTAGCTCTGGTGTTGTATATAATAACCGGTGGTTGGTCCAGCCGGCTTGCGCCAGAACAGAGCCACTGAATAAGAAGTTGTCAACCAGCGTTTCTGTTCCCTGCTCAGGTACTTGATAAAGTCGAAAATGGTATTTTATACATTTGGGAGGGATGCTGGTAACGGCTCTCCTCTCCTAATTATTAAATCCTATATTCCTTCGCTTGATTGTGTGCAAAAGTCCTCTCAACTTCCTGGTTTCCATTTTGTTGTTGCACTGGCACAAACGCGGTCTGTATCTTTTCTTTTTATTGTATGAAAAAATGAATTATCTGTACTGTTCTTCTGAGAAAGCATAACAACCTCATCGCCATACTGAATTTCCGATATAAAACGCCCGTCAATAAAATGCAAAAAATTGTTCTCAATAACCTCATCGGGAATTGAGTCCAGCAGCCATTGCAGATATTTTATATTATTCACATGAAGATACATGTCGATTTCAGACTGCCTGACCCTGAACTCCTTCATATAATCACCCGTCTGGACCGGATCGATTTTTATGGCAATATTATGTTCTATTGCCTCTTCATCAATAAATGACCATTTCTTGACAATTTCATCAAAAACAGGCACAGGCCGCCGGCGTTTAATATCAAAAATAGCAAATAGCTATGCTTGAAAACACATGGAAAAAGCGATGAGCCATTTAGTTTTTTTCCTGGCTCACCATATATAAATGATTACCAGGTTTATAAAAACCAGGTCAGGTTATAAATTAAGCAATACTCCGGAAAATTAAATAACTTTATATTCTTAATCTTTAAATACTCAGTTAATGTGGGACCTGATTATTCTGGCTGCTGGATTTATTTTGCTTATTATTGGAGCCAACTATCTTGTTGACAATGCCTCAGCGCTTGCTGCAAAGCTTCACATATCAAATCTGGTTATTGGCCTTACCATTGTTGCATTTGGGACATCCTCTCCTGAGCTTGTTGTAAGTATCATTTCATCAATCCAGGGAAATTCGGAAATTTCTATCGGAAATGTTGTTGGAAGTAACATTTTCAACATATTTATCATCCTGGGTGTTTCCGCATTAATCATTCCTCTGTCTGTTAAAAGCACTACTACGTGGATTGAGATACCATTATGCCTGCTTTCTGCATTGCTTGTTCTTATCCTGGCACACTCCGGACCTTCAGATAATGCAGGCTATTTGCTAATTAGCAGAACAGATGGGTATATTCTTCTCATAATGTTCCTTGCTTTTGCTTTTTATAATTACCATTTATCAAAAACAGGTGACGTTACAGACGAAATTAAAGTAAGTGATCAAAGTACAAGAATGTCTGTTTTAATGGTTATAGCCGGACTTGTAATGTTAGTTGGAGGGGGAAGGCTTGTCGTATTATCTTCTGTGAACATTGCAATTGAAATTGGAGTTCCGGAAAGATTAATCGGGTTGACTATTGTTGCAACAGGGACCTCCCTTCCTGAACTTGTCACATCAGTTGTGGCTGCTTTAAAAGGGAATACAGATATTGCCATCGGGAATATTGTCGGCTCAAATATTTTCAATGTTTTCCTGGTACTCGGAATCAGCGCTGTTATCAGTCCGGTTCCTCTGGTTCAGGGAACCAGCATAGATTTACTGGTAAATATTTTTGCAAGCCTGTTATTATTTGCATTTATTTTTACCGGAAAAGGAAGACAGATTGAAAGATTGGAAGGTTTGATTTTTATAATAGCCTACCTTCTGTACATTGCAATAATTATAATTATAGTTTAATCTATGAGTACAAAAAAAAGAAAGCCGGTTTGCCTCCTGGCAGGCTAATATTTACTAGAAAACAGCATACTGACAAGGTCAGAACAGATATTACCGACTATGATCCGGACAATCTAAGTGATCCGAAAATTGAAAATATTGAGGATTACTTTCCATATGAAAATTCCCCGGCTGCCACATGGAGTGACATAAAGGGTGTTCACGATACCATCCTGTTATCAAAGGTTGGTGAATGGTTTGAAGTTCATCCGCTCGTGCCTGAAGATATATTAAACGCCAGCCAGAGGCACAGGACTGAGGTTTTCGATAATGATATTTTCTTCGTAATTAAAATGCTTCCATATAACGAAGCAAAAAAAATTGTCGACTCTGAACAGGCCAGCCTAATAATAGGCAGCAGTTATGTTATTTCCCTCCAGGAGAAAGAAGAGGATATTTTTGAGCCCTTACGGGGAAGATTACGGAAAGGAAAGATCAGCGCTATTTTTGCATGGCCATTACGACCATATTATCCAGATTATAGATACAGTGGAAACACACTGGGATATAACAGCCGGGCTTAGCGAGCTTTAACTCAACAGCAACAGCAACAGAATAAATGAGGTAATAAAAGTCCTTGAAATTATTGCAACTATCTTTACTCCCCTGACTGCTATCTATGTACGTTGATGCCGCAAAAATACCCAATATTCCAATATTTCATTAACTTTATGTTCAAATCATCAGCATTACTCAAATAAACCCAGTGAAAGAACCTGTTCCCAGAAAATAAAATCAAAATCAACTGGCTTTGGATGAAGGCATTAGGTGTGGTTATTCGG
>CAZFOO010000102.1:0-13294 GCA_964520585.1 uncultured Bacteroidales bacterium | reverse complement strand
CATGTACTAAAGCACACAAAAAGAAATGCATAAAGCATGGGTGTTCCATGGATTGAAAAGCAAAATGACCGAACCATGCATTATTAATATATTGTTAAACAGATTGCTAACTATACTTTATACGAATGAAATACAATCTTGAAGTTTGCTCATTTACTATTCAGAGTTGCATAATTGCTGAAGAAGAAGGAGCGACAAGAATAGAACTTTGTGATAATCCGCTGGAAGGTGGTACAACTCCCTCTTACGGGACCATTAAGAATGCCAGGGAAAAAGTCACTATCCAGCTGTTTCCCATTATCAGGCCGAGAAGTCTTGATTATTACTATGATGATAATGAATGGCAAATAGTTATCGATGACATCATAATGTGCAAGGAACTTGGCTGTGACGGTATAAGCATAGGAGCACAAAAGATCAATGGCGAAATTGACCCGGACAGGATGAAGCAGATTGTAGAAACAGCCTATCCCATGGAAGTCACCTGTAACAGGGCTTTTGATGCGGTTCCGGATCCTTCTGAAGCCCTGGAGGTTTTGGTGAATGCAGGATGCAGACGTGTGCTTACCTCAGGTCTGGCGGAAACAGCTCCTGAGGGTGCCGAATTACTAAAAAAGCTGGTGAAACAATCAGGTGAACGTATTAGCATTATGCCCGGAGCAGGTGTAAGATCAAACAATATAATCCAGCTGATAAGGGATACCGGAGCTCATGAATATCACACCTCGGCCAGAGTAGCTGCACGAAGTAAAATGGAGTTCAGCAATCCCAGAGTGACTGACGCAGGTAATATGTATGTGGCAGACAGGGAAGAGCTGGCCCGGATAATAAGCATTTTCAATAAAGCCTGAAGGTTTCCTTCCGGAAATCATTTTTAATAAAACCCGGTTCCAATAAACCTCGTAAATTCCCTGGTTTATCTGCAGTTCATATCCGGATTTTTCCAGAGGTTCTAAAACCTCTATTTAGATCTGTACAGAAATTTTGCAACTCGTAGCCGAAACTGTGTTCTAATCAAACAGACCGGTGTTGCCTTTTTCCCAAAGCGGCATCAGGTTTTCTATTATATCAGGATTGTCATCTGCAACATTCTTAGTTTCATTAGGATCATTATTATGATCATAAAGTTCGACAACCGGCTGTTGTTCCCTGAAATATTTTGTCAGCCGGTACCTGTTGGAACGTAAAGAAATACCATTCCTGTAGTACCCGTATGCTGCATCTTCCCATTCAGAAGAGGGATTTTTCAGCAATGGCACCAGACTTTTTCCATCTGTCTCATGCAGCATATCCACACCGGAAAGTTCTATAATAGAAGGATAAATATCAACCGTACTGACCACCCTGTTTATTACATTACCTTCATCTTGTCCGGGCGCCCTGATTATAAGCGGGCTATTCAGCGATCTCTCAAAAACGGTATGCTTACCCCATACCAGATGATCACCCAGATGCCATCCATGGTCGCCCCAGAACACTATTATTGTATTATCGGCTAAATCAAGTCTTTCAAGTTCATCAATTAATTCCCCGACAAGGGCATCTATATAACTAACACAGGCTAAATAGGCATGCCTCAATTTACGTGCATATTCATCAGAAACGGGGCCATCAAGAGATGCTTTTTCATCACCAAGCTCGTAACTGCCAAATTCGCCGCTCCCGTGAAGACTTGCGGTACTAACATTTTCCGGAATATAAGGATTGGGAGACAGGGGTATATCTTCCCTGTTGTACATATCCCAGTATTTGGCCGGGGCATTAAAAGGAAGGTGAGGTTTAAAAAACCCGACTCCCAGAAAGAAAGGAGATTCCCTTTCTGCCAGCTCTTGTAATTTATCTAATGCAAGGTTTGCAATTATTCCATCCGGGTAACCATCATCACCAACATTACCCTTTTCATATGGTTTTACCTGGCGGTCCATGCTTTGGCGGTTATCTCCGTCTGCATATCCAAAAAAAGCGTTCCAGCCGGTTCCCCATTTACCTGCATCAAAAGGTATCTCATCCCAGCTATGAGGCAGTTCCCTGGCTGTTCCAACCGGGTCTTCATATCCATACAGCAAACCCTCAGGATAATGGCTGATCTTCCCAATCCCAACAGTATAATAGCCATTTCTTCGCAAATGATGAATGAAGGTCTCAGGCTTCTCTTTTTCTGGCTCACCGGAGATAAGATCCCTTATGACATTATTTCCCAAATGAGCCCTTGTCCGGGGAAGCATTCCGGTCAACAAACTGTTACGCGATGCTCCACAGGTCGGGACATTTACATAATGATTGGTGAAGACACTTGCAGATCCGGCTAGCTTATCTATATTGGGCGACTTGACAACCGAACTGCCGTAGCTTCCCAATTCTGGTCTTAAATCGTCAATGGCTATAAACAATACATTTGGCTGCTTTTCTTCCGGCTCTGATTCTGCGCACCCATAAATACAAAATGGAATGATTAAAGAAGAATAAAATAATTTATTCATAACATGTACAGTTTATTAAGATTTTTTTATGAGTTTCAGATTCAGGATAAAAGTTTTCTATCTGCTTTTTTTAGTTGCTCCGTCCTTGTCTTTTAAATTGATTCAGTAATTGGGTCAGCTCTTTGGTGATATCAGGGTGAGCATCAATAATATTTTCTGATTCACCCGGATCATCCTTTAAATTGTATAACTCATTCTTGCCTCCAGCCACTGTTTGATTGCCATTAAGAATCAATTTCCAATCATCGCGACGTATGGCAAAATAGCCACCGTAATTATGCATCACCAGATTATTTCTTACAGGTTCTCCTTTCAGCCACAGGGGCAAAACATTAAAACTGTCTTCACCGCTGTCAGGATTTGGTTTTTCACCCATCATAAACGAAAAGGTAGCAAAAAGGTCTGTTAAGCAAATCAGACCATCATTCACTTTTCCCCCGGGTAATTTTTCTGGCCATCGCATGATAAACGGCACCCTGTGGCCACCTTCATACAAACCTCCTTTAAAGCCTCTTAACACATCTCCACTGGTTTTATGGCCATAATCCCTGCCATCGTCACTTTCACGGGTACCGCCATTATCGCTGGTAACAATCAGTAAAGTATTGTCACTAATGCCAAGGGAATCAAGAGTTTTCATTATTTCCCCAACTGTCCAGTCAAATTCAGCAACCATATCTCCCCGCTCACCTGCCATGCTTATTCCCTTGATAAAATCAGGTGGGGTACAAGGTCTGTGCGGGGAAACGGTAGCCAGGTATAAAAAGAAAGGTTTTGATTTATTCTTGCTATACGCATTTTTAATAAATTCAATAGATTTATTTGTCAGATCGGGCCCAACCTGCCGGTCGTCCCAGTCCTTAACCATCCATCCTTCATGGACTTCTACTGCCGAGACGCCCGGCCAGAGGGTATCCTTTGCTTCCCTCCAAACATCGGGTATGCCCACGGTAAAATCATTTTCAATATAAACGTGTGGTTCCATGTTATGCCCTGCTGCCGAAACAAAAGCATAATCAAACCCAAGATAATTTGGACCATTATAAATCGGTGAAGTGAAGTCAACATCCCTGGTTCCGTTTTTGCCCGAGAAATGATGGTCTTTAGGTTCCACGAATGTATTGCGTTGCCTTCTCAGAAAATTCATTCCCAAATGCCATTTTCCCACCACTCCGGTTGTATACCCATGATTTTTCAGTATTGAAGCAAGAGTTTCCCTGCTTTTGGGTATTAGTGGTTCATCATATCCTGACCATGAAACACTTTTTTTTAAGCTACTTCGCCACGCATATCTTCCGGTTAATAATGCATATCTCGAAGGTGTGCAAACCGAAGCAGGAGAGTGAGCATCCGTAAACCTGACCCCCTGTTCACTCAGTTTATCCATATTGGGGGTGGGTATTTTGGATTCAGGATTATAGCACTGCGGATCACCATAACCCATATCATCTGCCATAATGATGACAATGTTAGGCTGTCCGGGGTTTGAATTTATGTTATTCTTTGCTTCACAAGGTAATTGAATTACAGTGGTAATCAAAGCAGCAACCCCAGCGGCCTGGGTAAAATTCCGACTGTTCATTTTTGGTTTCATAATATACAAATAAAAGTTACATTCCAGTGGGTTTCCCATTACCAGCCTTTGTTTTACTGAATGGAACAACAAAACTGCCAACCTTCTCCGGATGCTCTAGCACTGGAACAAAAATAATGTAAGCATTATCCTCAATTTTTACCGCCATACTCAAAACCCTGGGCTCTCCATCTTCCTGGTATATAAATGGACGCTCCAGACGGTCGGGAACCAGTTCCGAGCCATTGGCCATTACCAGCTTCTTATGAGTTAATACATATTCATTGGCTTTTGTCCAGTTGATACCATCAGGTGAATTTATCATGCCGATAAAGTTGTGGGCGTGGAAGACACCATAAAACCTGTCGCGCCCGACATCATACCAGACCGACATGTCTTCCGTATCCATGTCGTCAATCACCGCCCCGGGTTGCATCTCAAAAGGCCCGGTGGGAGAATCGGATACAGCGACGGCCTGGTTGCGGACAAACCTTGTATCATTGGGCTTATCGCCTTTGACAATCAGATAATAGCGGCCATCTTTACCCTGTGCAACGGCCGGGTTAACAGTTAAGGTTGTGATCGGTCCCGATGGCTCTATCAACGGCTGGTCCATGCGTGTCCAGGGACCGTTAATAGTTGGGGCAACGGCAACACCAGTCCGCTGGTTGGGCCTCAATACAGACCAGTTAGGATGTGAATAACCGGTATGGGCGGTCTCTATGAGTTCCTGCTCTGTGTAATTTCTATCGCCCATGTTGGTCGAGATATAATAAAGGTAATAATTGCCGTCAAAATACTCGATTTTGGGATTGTGGACTGTGATGGCATCCCAGTGCCCTTTACCACGGCTGCTGAGAACAGTCTCCTTAAATTCCCATGGTCCGGAAGGACTGTCGGACTCCGCCCGGGCAATTTCCGAATGCGTAAGCCAGCCTGTAAACTTATAATCCTTGTTCCACCTGGAATAAAAAAGATGATAAATACCATCTTCACCCTTGATAATGGACGGGCCCCAGTTGTAGTATCCTTCAGTACTGAATATATTTTCTTCGGCAAGCGGCTGGAGACGGTCCTTGAAAAAAAGATTATCATTACCGGACTGTGAGAAATCAAACTCTCTTGATTCACCCTTTTTTAAGTCCATGATAACATCCCTTCCCCTGTACCTTAATAATCCTTCTTCGCCGGCAAGCGAGGTAACAACGGCATGAACCAGATCTCCCTCTTTCCATTCCATATCCACCTCAAATCCTCCTCTGGCACGAAGCCCCTTTACCTTGCCCTCTCGCCAATCCTCAGGCAAAGCAGGAAGTAATTCGATAAAACCCTGATGACTCTGAATTAGTATCTCTGCAATACCAGCAGTATAACCAAAATTGCCGTCAATCTGAAAGGGAGGCCTCTGGGGAAATACCAGGTCAAACAGGTTATTGGCAAGGGATGACATAAGAAACTGATCAATATTCTCCCTTACCATTTCAGGATCCTTTAACCTGGCAGCAAAATTTATCATCCATGCCCTGTACCATCCAACTCCCCCTCCACCTCCATGCTCAGCACGATAATCTATTGATTTTATTGCCGCCTGAAGTAATTCAGGTGTATGTTCAGCAGTAATTTGATTGGAGGGATGAAGCGCATAAAGGTGTGACATATGCCTGTGCCCTTTTTCCGGCTCATCATAAGGCCTGTCCCATTCCAGCAACCTGCCGTCCGGACCGATGACAGTCCCCGACCTGAGCTTACCACGCTTTTCTCTCACCAATTCAATAAAGTCATCATCCATTCCTGTTATTTCAGAGGCCTTAATCACATTATCAAATAACTCCCCAATTATCTGCTGGGACATCGCTGTACCCATGCATGAAGCTGCAGTCTCTCCATCAGGGGTAATAAAAGTATTTTCAGGAGAAGTTGAGGGATAGGAAATGAATTTACCATCCCGGGGATCTTCACTCAGCCAGTCTGAATAAAACACAGCAAATTCACGCATAGCAGGGTATGCCCTCTCTTTCAGAAACTCCTTATCCCGGGTAAAATCATAGTGAGTCCACAGATGCTGGGCAATCCAACCACCCCCATGAACCCATGATCCCCAATAGGCCTGTGCAGCCCGCATCCATGCCGGGGCCCAGAGATCAGTTGCATGATGCACCACGGCTCCTTCAAACCCATATTGGACCATGGCTGTTTTTTTTCCGTTTTCAACCAGCCTGTCAATAAAATCAAATAATGGTTCATGGCACTCACTAAGATTGGTTACCTCCGCAGGCCAGTAGTTCATTTGAAGGTTAATATTGAGATGATAATCCGCATTCCATGGAGCATGAATATGTTCATTCCATAGACCCTGCAAATTAGCCGGGTTGGTCCCCGGCCTCGAAGATGAAATAAGCAAATACCTGCCATACTGAAATAACATAGCCTCCAGGGCAGGATCATTATTCCCCTCCCTGATCCTCTGCAGCCGCTTGTCTACCGGTAGCAATTCAGCTTCGGTTTGTCCGCCGAGGTCCAACTCAACCCTGTCGTATAACCCCTTATAATCCTCTACATGATCTTCGAGAATACTATCGAATGATCTGGAGGCCAGCCATTGCCATTGCTCTGAATTTATTCTCTTATAATCATCATGGTAAAATGAGGTGTTGACAATAAATAACAAGGTGGCTTCTTTAACATTTTCCAGCCTCAACCTGCCATTTTCACTGATTACTCTTCCCCCTTCCGCATCAGCTTTCAACTGTCCCTGGAATTTAACACCATAATCAACAGGATTGGGCTCTGAATATAACTCACCATCATACTGGGTTACCATTCCGTCCATGGATAATCCGTTCTCAAAAGAAGTTACCTGTATTGTCGGACGACCTTCATTTTCCGGACGCGAAAGTTCAATATCACAAGTAATCCCTTCTGCAGAGTCAGATTTAAGGTTTACCACCATAACATTGTCGGGATTGGATGTGAATACCCGTTGGGTAACCCTGCCCCTTTCGGTTTTAAAAACTGTTGTAACAATTGCAGAATCGAGACTAAGCCCCCTCCTGTATTCCCGGTAGTTCTCATGACCATTATAAGAAATTGACAGATCACCAAGAGTTTGATGAGATAGTTTTACCGATTTATTTGAGAAACTTTCAACCAGCATTTTATCTGCTTCAGCATGCCTGCCTTCACGAAGCAATTTCCGGATGTTTTTCAAATCATCCGGAGTACCGCGATTATTGTCTACCCAGTCAGGGTCACCCGGCCACAATGAATCCTCATTCAGCTGGATACGCTCTATTACTGGATCACCGAAAACCATCGCTCCCATTCTCCCGTTGCCTGAAGGCAAGGCTTCAATCCACTGTTCAGCCGGCTTATCGTACCACAGCTCCTGGGAATTCAGGTTGCCGGGAATAAAGTTAAAGGATATTATGAAAAGTATTAATTTTAAATATCGCATGGTTTTAAAATATTTTTTTGCAAAATACTATAAATATTATTTTAACCGATATTAATCCGGTATATAATTGAGTTCCTATTGCCAGCCTTTGATTTTTCTGAATGGGACAGCGAAACTGCTACCTAGCTCCTTTACCCTTCCGGGAGGAATATCTATCCTGCTGCGGTATCTTCATATTTATAAGTAAACCCGCAAGCAGCCATAAAAATGCCCTAACTGGCCATAGAACGGGAATAATGATCGCTGCATCCAATTTCATTATAAGGATTCCTTTAAGTCCGCATCCGGTTTTAAAACATTTCTGTAATCAAACTCTTTTTTTCCATGAGTTTATAATTTATATTTTTAGTAACAGCATAAGACATTACCATATTCAAGAGAGACAGTGATAACCGAATGTTATTCAATGCCTAAATGATGAGATTTACACCACCTTATTGAATATGAGCGTTAGTAAATTATAAATTTTCGGGACTCACAACACAAGACCTGGCTGGTCTTGGTTCTGATGCATGAATAATGCGTTGTTCGGGCATCTCCCTGTCTGCAGGAAATACAGGAAAAAGGTCAGTATCCACACCCACCCTTTGATCATTATTTTCAAGTTGAACTTTCAATTCAGAATAATTAATATCATGCAATCCAACTCCGTCATTAATTGATTTTGCAGCTGCAATGGCAGCAGACTGACCAAGAACCATAAAGACCGGTTCCATGCGGATAGAGCCAAAGGCTATATGGCTGGATGAAATACAGACAGGCACAAGCAGATTTTCACATTCAGATTTTTTTGGCACAATTGAACGGTAAGATATAGCGTATGGTCCCCTGGGGGAGACCTCAATATTACCTTCGTTCTGAACACATCCCATGTTCGTAATATAACGCTGAACATTGTGGGAATCCATTTGATAAGATCCCAGACCAACAGGATCCCGGGCAATTCTAACACGTCTGCAATCATTTTCAGTCATTACGTACTCACCAATCATCCGCCTTGCTTCACGTACATATATCTGAGGAGGCCAACCGTCGGTCTCCGGAAATTCGTCGGTTGTCAATCCCCACCGGCTAACTTCTTCTCTGATATCAAAAGGTACACGGGTATGATTGGCCAAAGTCCACATAAGGCCTTTTTGGTAATTCTCCTGTTCCTCCATTATCGATGACCTCTGCGCATAACTACCATCGGGGTAGCCATAGTTCACGCCTATCTTATTGGTTGAGAAACCCCAGCGATTATTAGTATCGGTCTTTCTGTTGGGCATCATTCCCGGAAGCCAGGGTATTCGATCTTCACCTGCTTCAAAGTTCCTGAACAGCAATTCATATTCAATCTCATCATAACCAACGGGTTTTTCAAAGGGAACACGGTTTTCAGGAGCATCAGTCAAACACATCCGGAAGCAATATGCCTGTACCCGGTGGTCACCTTCGAACTCGCGTCCGGGATCTTCATTGTGTACACCCGGTAAAATTCCACTGGCCGGATTACCTTCAACTATATATGGATCGACATAACCCGGGAAAATATGGTTTTGTGTTCTTATTTTCTGGACGCCATTTAAGGTTTCATCATACGTTGAATTAGCCTCACGGCCTACATGGTATGATATTCCTGCCATTGCAAGAAGATCGCCCTCGTATGTTGCATCAATAAATACACGTCCATTATAAACATTACCAGATTCTGTTACGATCCCCTCAATACGTTTTTGTCTCTTATCTACTCCACGGTTATTTAATACAAGACGTTCCCCTTTGATAACGGGTATGGATTCTTCATCAAGCATTTCCTGATAAACCCTCATGGCGGCATGAGGCTCAAAACTAAACATTGCATCCTGACCTTCCTGTACCCGTTTAGGTTCATGAATCCATCTGCCTTCCTCTTCATAATATTTACGAATACGCCTGTAAAATTCCATAGCCATTCCACCTATAGCATCGGCCCGGCCAACATCAGTACGCCCGAGTCCACCGGTTGTTAAACCTCCAAGATGATTTGACGGTTCAACAATTATAACAGAAAGTCCCAGCCGAGCGGCCTGAACTGCAGCAACAATCCCTGCAGAAGTACCACCATATATTACCAGATCATACATTTTGACCCTGTCATTTGACCGGCATCCGGCAAAATTTAAAGGCAGGAGTAACCCCCCTGCGGCTACAAACGATCCTTTAATAAATTTCCTGCGATTTATTGTCATAATTTTGTGGTATTATCTTTAAGTGTATGAATTAATTAGGTTAACATTATTTCTTTACTAATACGAAGCCCTCAATAGATATAATAGTCCTCTCTCCTGACTGGCAGCCGGTTAATTGAAATGCATTAGTATAGCAAATATTGCCAGACAGGTAAAACTCACTTTTTGCAAAATGCTGTTTTCCTCTTTATTGCTCATAATATATTCTATTAAGTATCACTACATACACTCACTACTCCTCTTTCATGATCAATGAATGCCTGCTTCTCTGAAACTGTTTGAAATCAAAAATACAAGAGAAATAATTATGTTTTCAAAAATTCACAACAGTAAATAATTATTTTAAATAGCTGGGCAGATGGACCATATCATGACAATATTGTCATGGTATGATCCATATGATAATTATTTAAATCCTTATGAAGTCTTATTTTCTGGTTAATACGGCTATGCTGCCGTTTTCATTCACAGCCCTTAATTCTGTATAAGAACCACCTTCAATTTCATGGCTGTTTCCCCACCGGCCATCTTCAGTGTTAATCCACTGAAGAGTAAATTCATATGCATGACCGGTCAGATCCAGTTCAACAACTCCATTTTTCGGAAAATATATAACATAATCTTCTCCTTCCCTGGCAGCAAGATAGGCGGTATTTCCTTCCGCACCCCTGAGCAGGTTGATCCTGGGCTCAACATCCCACATTTTTACATTCTCCTCGATTTTCCTTATTGTCCTTATGCTGTTAATGGCGAGCTGATTCAATCCTAATCCGGCAGGAGGCCGGTGAAAACGGCTGGAAGCAAATCCACCCAGAATATTGCGAAAAAATGTCTGGATAGCATGATCGGTTGTAATTCCCCTGTGGAGCCAGCGTTCAAAGTTATCTGAACCATATATTTTGGTGCTGTTGACAGGCCTGGGGTTATCTTCTATATATCCAAAAACATACTGGGCGTTATCCCAGTTTGTGCGGCCGGTAACATGACTGTTTTGCGAAATATCTATATACTGGTATCTTTCAGGATAATCGAATGTCTGTTTATGTTCATCTGACCTGAGATCCCAGGAATCCCACATCTGTGTGATATAAATTTCCTTCCCACCTGAATTTTCCCGGATAAACTTTTCCCAGTAGATCGCCCATTCTTCGGCACCGCTGGTCTCGTTATCTATACAATAAAGTACATTATTGTAATTGAGCGAAATGGACAATAACTTTTTGACAAAGGCATTCTGGTAATTCAATAAAACCTCATTATTATCAAGTTCCGGCACCGTGAAAAAAAATGGCTGGAGATTTTGGCCGGGATGCTCGGGATAAAGACTATCAAGCATCGACCCGGCATAAGTATAATTGATATTATTCCCCGGGTTATAAGGATCGGATAACCAATTATCCCTGGAATGATCGAACCTGTCCCATACCTCGATCTGCACAATTATTTTACGTTCATTTGCAAGTCTGAGCATGTTTTCAAAACGGTTCCAGTACTCATCATTCCACTGGTCAAGATCATATTTGCCATCCCTGTTCCTAGCAAATGCACGGTGATCACCCGAATCGCGGTCACTCATGGTATTCCGTATATAATTACCGCCAATGGCCTGCAGACTGTCAAGATGCGTTTCGAGGTAGTCTTTCTGAAAAAGATTATCAGTGTTTGTGCCACCTAGAAGCAATACAGGTTCTCCCTCGTATTGCCAGTAGGAGGGATTTTCGGACCAGGGCTTTATCAACTGATCAGAATTGTTATCGGTTCCATTTTCAGGGCACCCGGTAAAACCTGCTGCCAAAAAGAGCAACAGAGCTGTTAATTTTAATGATTTGCTTAGTCTCATATCCGCGATTTTAGTGTTTTACTTATTTAATCTTTCAACCAACTCATCCTTTTCTTCCAGTCCGAAAGGTACTCCTGTCTGAACCGGTTAACGGTTTTGGCCCCTTCCCTTTTATTTTCAACCAATGCAGGGTCCATATTGTCAGTCCAGTAGTTTGGACCGTGACCTGTTTTAACAAATGCCCCTCCCCAGCTTTCTCCTTCAGGATCGTTTGGATCTCCATTTAGCATATAGAGAACCGAAGGGGTATCACCCATTTTGATATCTTTTTTCTTCTCCCAAAAAAGGTTGCCCAGAGCCCCATGACCTTTCACGTGGTTTTCCACAAAACTCAGGTTTCCATAATCACCTTCCTGGTATCCACCCATGTACATGCCCCTGAAGGTGGTGTTATTTTCGATCCACCACATGTCCGGGTGATTATTAAAAAGGTAATCCCGTGATTTTTCATCTTCCCGGGTATTCCAGGATCCAATGGAATAAACCCTGATGTTATTCTTGATGTCCGGTGCAAAATGAACTGCCTGTGCAACATCGGTAATAGATCCCCAAACTATAACGTACAAAGGCTTCCTGATTTTTTTCCTGGCCCGTTCCACAATCCACCGGGCCCCTTCACTGAACTCTTCTGGGACTGCTCCCGGTTGCGGATCCAAAGCACCTTGTTTAGTAACTCTTAATAAAGCTTCCGGTGCAGGAAACCCTTTTGATTGTTTCTTCAATTTTTTATAATCTGTTGCATAGGCATTCAACACCTCCTCTATATGCTCTTTTCTCCCTTGTCTGGGGGGTGAACTTATAAGACCTTCTATCTCGAATCTGTCGGCATATACAAGAAAATGGACCATGGATTGAAAATCATCCGGATCGCTTCCGCCTATATCTGTTGAAACTATCACCCTTGGTTTTTCATTCTGGTTAATGGCACCGGTTACAAGAACCATTAGTATTAAAAGAATTATCCTGTTCATATTTTTTATTTTAATAGAGATAAATTAAATTCAGTGAAATACGGCTGCTGAATACCGCTGGTCAACAAATATAAACATGTTTTTAGTTCCTTCTTTCATATATTCAAATGTATTATAAAGCTTGCTGAAATCAAGTCCTGCCTTTTCTTTTACCGCCGAAGGATCGGAAAATGTCCTCCATCCCCTGTACTGATCGGGCGGGGGAGATAAGTCTGGACATTAATTGAAAAACCTAACCAGGCAAGTATGATAACTAATAATAAATGTGCAAAGTGACGGATCATAAAATCATAAATCTTTTGATGAGTTTAATTTATCAATCCTGTATAATAATTTCCACTTCGGCAGAACGGTATAATTCCTGGCCCGATTCATCTCTAACAACTAACTGAAATATAAATATACACGGTTCATACGAATGCCAGGGCATCCTTAACCTGATATTATTGTTAACTTCGGCTATCTTTTCATTATTTGTGAGTAATTCAATTACGACAGCATCTGAATCTTCAGAATAAAGATGAGACAAATTACTATTGATAACTTCCCCGGGGCGAAAGAACTCCCCATCGTGAGGATAATTAATAGTTATGGCGTTATGCTGCAGGGATTCCAGGATGTGAAAAGAAAAAAGTCCGCCGAATATCCTCAAATATCTTTATCTGCCCTGCCCGACTGCGATTGCCCAATCAGACATATAAGGCGCATTAAAAACATAATCACCGGCATTCATCCTTCCCAGATCTATCTCCTCGTATGCTTTCCG
>CAZFOO010000101.1:6119-13358 GCA_964520585.1 uncultured Bacteroidales bacterium | reverse complement strand
AGATTCAGATTCAGACCCGGATTCAGATTCAGACCCGGATTCAGATTCAGACCCGGATTCAGATTCAGACCCGAATTCAGATTCAGACCCGGATTCAGATTCAGATTCAGGCTCGGAAAATTACCAGGATCCGGAAGACAGATCAGGACTTGCCGGCTTAGGTTCAATAAGTGAAATAAACGAGATAGTATTCGTGGTCGATGAGGATAACACTGCACAGATAAGAAAGGTGAAAACCGGGATCCAGGATAACAATTATATTGAAATAACCATGGGACTCGAAGAAGGTGACGAAGTGGTTTCGGCACCTTACAGCGCAATAACACGGACTCTTAAACCGGGAACAACAGTAAATATAGTGGGTCGTCAGGAACTGTTCAACTGATAATGAACGGTGACTGCCGGTAAATCCCGACCCTGCTGAAAATTTTTTCACCCTGAAACCAGTAGCATCATTTAACATATTTATCCTGTAAAAAACAAGAAGCTAATTTTTTTCATCCGTCTGTGTGTATTTTGACTTCGTCGATTTTGCATGCTGTTGTCAGTGCATTGTACAATTTTATTTAGATGCCAAATTCATGTACATTTGGGCGTTAAACAATAACGATCTTAAAACCAAAATGGCTGACTATATACTTAATATTGAATCATCTACCGGAGTATGCTCGGTGAGCATCTCAGGTGGGTTTGACATAATCTCCTTCAGGGAAAGCAAAACAGGCCGCTCACATGCTGCGTTACTTACAGTTTTTGTTGAGGAGGTTATGAAGGAGAGCGGACTAAGGTTTAGTGAATTATCGGCAGTGGCGGTAAGCGGTGGACCGGGTTCATATACCGGACTGCGTATCGGGGTTTCCGCTGCCAAGGGAATATGCTATGCAGCCGGCCTGCCGCTGATAGCTGTCAATACTCTGGCAACTATGGCACAAATGGTTTTAAGCTCCCATAATGAACTGGTTGATGAAAACTGCCTTCTCTGCCCAATGATAGATGCCCGGCGGATGGAAGTTTACATGGCTATGTTTGATTATCAGGGAAGACAAACCGGTGAGATAAGTGCTGAAATATTAGATGAAAATACATTTGGTCAACTGCCGGCCGGGAAGAAGTTGCTCTTTTTCGGTGATGGTGCTGAAAAATGCAAAGACGTTATCAGTTCCGGCGACAGCTTTTTTATCCCGGACATATATCCTTCGGCAGCTTTGATGGGAGTCTTTTCGGAGAAAGCATTAAAAGAAAGGCGGTTTGAAGATACTGCCTATTATACCCCTTTTTACCTGAAAGATTTTATTGCAACAACTCCCAAAAACAAAATGCTCTGAAGGGACCATGCCTGCACCCTTCATTGTTGGGCATGGTTTTTGATTTATTAAGCTTGCCATCTTAATAATAAGGATAAATGCAAATAAACATCATATCTATACTACTCTGTGCTCTTCTGACTCTTCCAACCGTAAACGGACAATCCCGGGAAAGGGAACCGGTATATAACCAAAGCGAAAGCCTGAAGTTTCAGATGCATTACGGACCCATAAATGCTGGCGAGATGACTATCAGCCTGAAGCCTTCCTCTCTTGACGGCAGGGAGGTTCTTCATGCGGAGGCTAAGGCATACACGACGGGACTGGCCGACCGCCTATACAAGATATATGATGTTTATGAAAGCTTTATGGATCCGGAAACCGGACTTCCGGTCAAGGCAATTCGCAACATAAGTGAGGGCAACTACAGGTACTACAATGAGGTAGTTTATGACAGGGACAGCAACCGGGTAGAAAGCCTGTTGTCAGGTGTTCATGAAGTTCCCCCGGGAATAATGGATATGTTATCGGTCATTTATGAGTTGAGAAGCACCCTGGGGTCGACACGGCTTCGCTCAGGCGACATAATTGAACTTAAGACATTCTTCAGCGATGAGATATACCCGGTAATAATAAGATACAGGGGAACTGAAACTGTTCGTACCCGGAAGGGAAAGTTCCATGCACTGAAATTCTCACCGGTGTCGGAACCGGGAAGAGTGTTCAAAACTGAAGATGATATCACCATCTGGTTCTCTAATGACAGAAATTTTGTGCCTCTCAGGATCAGCCTGAATATGCTCGTGGGGTCGGTAAATATTGACCTGATCGAGACCAGTGGTCTGCGCTATGATCTTCGGAACTTAAAATAATTTTCTGATTGCCGCCAGGATATACTAACGAGATAACATCATTTGCCGGGGGACCATCATTATTTCTTGTGGGATCATTTCTTTTTTACATGATGATCTATGAATGGCCTTTTTTAATTATTTTTGCAAAAAGCAATGGGTAGCATGCAATTATATTTTTTTTTGAAAAGTTATAACCGAACATAAATTTATACTGAATTATGGCTTCAACAAGCGATTTTAAAAATGGATTATGTATTGAATTCAATAATGATCTTTTCACAATTGTACAGTTCCAACACGTCAAACCTGGCAAGGGTCCTGCCTTCGTCAGGACAAAACTGAAAAGTCTAACCACGGGGAAGGTAATAGATAATACCTTTTCCTCCGGAGTAAAAGTAAATGTGGCAAGGGTGGAAAGAAGGCCCTATCAGTTCCTTTACAGCGATGACCTGGGCTTCCATTTTATGCACAGGGACACTTTCGAACAGCTTACCCTGGAACCTTCGCTTATCGAGGCTCCCGAGCTGATGTTGGAAGGACAGCCCGTGGAGATTGTTTATCATGCCGACACCGATACCCCGCTTTCATGTGATCTTCCTCCCTTTGTGGTAATGGAAGTAACATATACCGAACCGGGGATCAAAGGGGATACATCATCGACAAGCTCCCTTAAACCTGCTACCATTCAAACGGGAGCAAATGTAAATGTCCCCCTTTTCGTTAATGAAGGTGACAAGATTAAGATAGATACCCGTACGAAAAGCTATGCGGAGAGAGTTAAGGAGTAACCGGCCTTATAATTTGGATTTTATTACTTAAGTGTTATCTTAGCGTAAAAATGTGTACGTTGAATCAGCTTACCCGCCGCCACAATGCCTGAAAACGCTACTGTAAACCGCCTGCAGGTAACTAAATTCAAGCTTAATGCATTGCTTGAAATAACAAAGGCCATAAATGAAAGTCTATCTCAGGAAAAACTGATCAAGAGGTATGAGGACCTTTTGAGGGAAGAGCTCAAAATAGGAAAGATAATTATTTACAAGCTTGGCGAAAGCTGGGAATGTGTCCTTAGCTCAGGAGTAAAAGGCGATGAAGCCGGCATTATTGTTGAAAGGGATCTGGTCAAATTTGAAGATATCAGTTTTATCCCTGCTAACATTGATTCACCGTTAAGGACATTTGATATTATCATACCCGTTATTAGAGACAATACTCACCTGGCATTTGTCCTTATTGGCGATATCGATGAAGAAAGTGAGGGTATAAGTCCCACCATCAAGCACCTTCATTTTATCCAGACCCTTTCTAATATCATTGTGGTGGCCATTGAAAATATCAGGCTTAATGAAAATAACATAAGGCAGGCAGCAATTAAAAAGGAGCTGGAGCTGGCATCGAAACTCCAGGAGATGCTAATACCCGACCCGGGGAAACTACCGCGTGATGGAGTACTTAAAGTATCTGCGTTTTACCATCCACACATGGATGTCGGTGGTGATTATTACGACTTTATCGACCTGGGAAAAGATGAATACGGTTTCTGTATATGTGATGTTTCAGGGAAAGGGATTTCTGCAGCCATCATAATGTCAAACTTTCAGGCCAACCTTCGGGCTCTTTTCAGCGGTGAAATTTATCTTGAAGACCTTGTTGTAAAACTTAATGACAGGGTAAATGAAAGCACCAAGGGGGAAAGATTCCTGACGATGTTTGTGGGTAAATTCAATATTAGAACCCGGGAATTACGGTACGTGAATGCGGGCCATAACCCACCACTGGTATATAATAAAAACACCGGGATCCTTACCAGGCTGGACAGCCACTGTGTGGGAATAGGGATGCTTGATGAAATACCCTGCATAGTTTCACATAAAATGGTTGTCGAAAAAGATATAAAACTTTTGTGTTATACCGACGGACTGGTGGAGATATTGAATGATGACCTGGTAGAAGCAGGAACAGAGGTTATCGAAACTTTTCTTCAAAATGACCTGCCTATTAAAGAAAATATAGATGCCTTAGTTAAACACTATGGCATCATGGAAGACAATCAGTCAATTTTTGACGATATTACAATGCTCGGTTTCGATTTTTGATTAAGATAAAAATAGATTATTCTTCACTCTTTCCATTTCGTTCTGCAAAGCCCGGTGTTATGACCGGGGATTTTTTGCGGTACAGATCAATTGCCACCAGTATTGCGGCAAAGCCCCAGAATGGTATAGCAGATTTGTCGCTGTGAAGGAAATTATTCAGTACCCCGTGGGTAAGATAAGTTATAAGCCCGAGTAAAACTCCTGTTACCAGGAGCCGGTCACTCCTGCTTTTCAGCTCACTCAAAAGACGGAAGCCGGTGTACAGGGCAAATCCTGCGACCAGCATAAAACTTATCATTCCGGCAAGACCCGATTCTGCAAGGGGACCGAGATATTCACTGTGAGCATCACCTCCTTCGGCAAAATTGGTGCTGATGATTGTCCTGTCATACGAAAACTGGAATGGCGCATACTGAAACATATAGGTCCCCGGTCCCCACCCGAAAAAAGGTCTTTCCCGAAACATCGCGATGGCGGCTTTCCAGCGGTTGATACGTTCCAGGTTGGATGCATCGGAGGTGATATTGGTTATGGAGCGGATATGCTCGCGGAAATTGGCAGATGAGTCCTGGGTGTTGTTCTCCATCTCCCTGACAATATCATGCCTTAACATAAAGACAAGTAGCAGGGCAAAAACGGAGAACACGGCCAGGGTAACAAACCGTATTCTAAGCCTGATAACAGTCCACACTATCAGTGCCACTACCAGACTGATCCATGCTGCCCGCGAATAGGAAAACACCAGGGCAATGACAAAAAGGATCAACATCCCCGATATGAGCCACCGTAAGCTTCTCTTCCGTTCCCTTGCCGCAAGGGCTGCCAGCACAGGGATGAACATAGCCAGGGCGGCACCGTAGGCAGTATGGTCATTGTAAAACGGCCTCACCACCCAGTGTGCTGCACGCTGGGAAAAAAACCCGTATCCCGCATGGTTATAAAGAGTATAAATAACCACTAACATAAAGGCAAGTATGTAGCACCAGAGAAACACCTTTATGTTGCGGTGAAAGCTGAATAATTTCAAGGCAAAGAAATAAAACAACATGATAAACCAGAATCTCATCATGAAGGATTTCACCGATACCATGGGCATACTGCTGGTAAGTGTAGTAATAAAAAGCCAAAGGAGGTAAAAAAATATGGCCAGGCTTAAGGGATGATATGCAACATCACGGTTAAAAGAACCCTGATGGATGAACCTCATCAGCACCAGAACCAGCAATAAAATTATCAGCGGCTCTGTGGGCAAATATAGATCAAAAGGCACTCCTCCGGTCAGACGGCTAAGCTCAATGGAAAAGGGAGTCAGGAAGACTATGGCCATGAAAAGTTTTCCGGGTGCAAAAAGAGCAGCATACAGAATAGCAGGGATAAGGGCTAAAAGAGAAAAATAGTAGTTATCACCGAGCAAGAAAAGACTATTGCCCAGGATAAAGAGGATACCGGTTCCCCAGATAACCATATTCCCGTATCTGTTAACGCCGGTCGAAAGTGGTCTTTTGTGGTTCAAAAATATTAACTTTAATGTTTATGCCTGGGGCGACTGAAAACCTGTCTTTGAAAGGCGTCAGTGAGCAAAAGCATGAATAAGGTTAACACGAATGCCGAGAGCGTAGAAACCACTACAATCAGGGATCTTACCGGGTAAGCCTTTTTCTCAGGCACAACAGCTTCATCTATAATATAGGTATATGGTATGACCGCTTCCGCATCGAGCCGGGCCTGATCATATACCGTTTTGAGTTCACCCAGTTTTTCGTATTGATATTCCAGACGGTCACGCAGACTAACGTACAAGCCTCCGTAACGGGATAACATATCCAGCTTATCTTTAAAAAAATCTATGCCCCCGGTATCCTTCTCAAGGATTGCCGTGGCATAGGCATTGTTGAGCACTTCGGATTGCGACTCATAGTTAATGATTCCCATCTCCCGTACCCTGGTGAGCGAATCTTCAAGCTGCAAAACCTCATCCTGCATCCTTTCGTACTCGTCCTCAATAACAGCCAAAGAAGCAGCGGCACGTTCCCTCAGCATCACGCTGATTAAGGAATCCACATAAGAGGCCATGTCATTTGCCATTGCGGCCGCAATGGCAGGATCGGTATCCAGTACCTCTATCTCAATTGCCATAAACTCGGTCTTACTGAACCTGACGTTTTTTTCAAACTTTTTGTTAAGCGCCGTATAAGGATACCGGTCCCCCTTATCTATACCATAATGATTCATAAGATCATACTTCCCGATAATCTTTCGTTTGATGGTCTCCGAATGCAGAACCTGCAACAGTCTCTCTACATCCTGCTCCCTTCCGAATGCCGGCGTTTCGGGCCGGAGCACCGAAGGGGCCGCCATTGTTTGTGACAGACTGGTAAAGGTGGCAGGGTAAATGATCATTGTGGAGCGGTACCGCGGGGTGATAAGGAGAGACACTATAACCGAGGCGACAAATGCAAGCAGCGTTATGCTTAAAAGCGGTATTCTTCGCCTGTATATGAACAAGAGTAATCCGGCACTATCCCCTTCCTTGCCGGTTTTGAACTTTTTGGACATTTGATAATAATGTTTGATATAACTATTGGCTTAACCTTTCAAAAAAACATCAGACTGCAAAATAGCAAAATATCGGTCCCCTGCAATAGGGAAAAAGTACAATTTACGGTTTTTGCCTGTTAACCAATAAAAAGAAGTAATTCATTCAGTCTTCCTTCAGGCAATGCTAATAAATAAAACTTTCAGGGCATCCCGGCACCTCAGCGGGCCACTATAAGGAAATAATTCTTTTTCCCCTTCTGAATTAAAATGTACCTCCTATTTATAAGGTTACCTGTATTTACAACCATCCCGGAATCGCCAACCTTCTCACGGTTCATGCTTATGCCCCCCCCGCTGACCAGTCTGCGATACTCCCCTTTGCTGGCAAAGATTCCTGTATGCTCTGTAAGCATATCGGCAAGACTGAGAGACCCTTCTAAAAGATTT
>CAZFOO010000101.1:0-6109 GCA_964520585.1 uncultured Bacteroidales bacterium | reverse complement strand
AGAGGCATTAAAACATATAAGGGAAAATGGTGGATTAAAGGGTGGATAATGTTTAGGAGGTACAGTTTATGAAAAGGATTTGTGATTGCTTTACTGCAGCTTCATAATCCTCTATGGAATGTACCATCACTGTGAGTTCCCTGGCAAGTAGCTTCTGCAGATGACGCTCATGCGGTGACAGGTAATGTTTTTCTGCAGCATCTTTAATTTCATCTATACTTAACTGCGTGAATATCTTAATATACTTTTCAGCATCGGCATCTGATACATTGAGCCAAAATTGATAGAACCGGTAAGGAGAAGTAAGTTTCCTGTCAAGCCATACATTGCCCGCCTCGGTCTTGCCGAACTTGCTGCCGTCGGCCCTGGTGATGAGCGGACAGGTAAGTGCGTAGGCCTCACCTCCCGTTTTACGTCTGATAAGTTCTGTGCCGGTTACTATATTCCCCCACTGGTCCGATCCCCCCATCTGGAGCTTACAGTTTTTAGTCTGGTAGAGATGAAGGAAATCATAACCCTGAACAAGCTGGTAACTAAACTCGGTAAATGACAACCCGGTCTCAAGTCTTTTTTTGACCGAATCTTTTGCCATCATATAGCTTACCGTGATATGCTTGCCAACATCACGAATAAATTCAAGAAAAGAAAAATCCTTCATCCAGTCATAATTATTTACCATCTCGGCACGATTGTTCCCGCTGCTGAAATCAAGAAACCTCGAAAGCTGCTTTTTTATCGCCTCCTGATTTCTCCTCAGCGTATCCTCATCAAGCAGGTTCCTTTCTTCGGCCTTTCCGCTGGGGTCGCCAATCATTCCGGTAGCACCGCCAACGAGCACTATAGGTTTATGTCCGGCATACTGAAAGTGCCGGAGCATCATCACCGAAACCAGGTGTCCTATATGCAGTGAGTCCGCAGTAGGATCAATCCCCACATATGCAGAAGTCATCTCCCTGCTGAGTTGTTCTTCTGTACCCGGCATCATATCATGCACCATACCGCGCCATTTGAGTTCTTTTACAAAATCCATTCTTTTACCTGTAATATGTTTTATGGCGGGTAAAATTAATACTTTTAATATTTTTATCTTTACAGTAGCTAACCTGATTCATTCATAAACGTAAAAATAACCTTGAACCTTTGCGATTTTGAACAAAAATATTTATTCCATAAAAATACCAGGCCACTGAAATTCATCATGATGTAAATATTTATAAATAATTAAGGCTAAAGCAAATATTTCTAAACTATGCAGAAAAAGAATGTTGCAGTGCTGGGTGCCGGATTGGTGGGCAGTGTCATAGCGGCGGACCTGAGCAGGGATTTTAATGTTACAATCATCGATATTGACCATGCGGCACTAGAAAAGCTAAAGGATGTTGAGGGGATCAAAATTTTGGATACGGATCTCTCTGAAAATCGCAAAATGAAATTGGCCGTCAAAGACGCCGACATAGTGGTTGGTGCCCTGCCTGGATCAATGGGCTATAACATGATAAGAACATTGGCAACCCAAAAGAAAGATATAGTTGATATCTCCTTCTTTGCTGAAGATCCGTTTTCTCTTGATGATCTGGCAAAAGAACAGGACATCACCGTGATAACCGATTGCGGAGTAGCACCCGGAATGGGTAATATCATCCTGGGACACCACAATAGTACTATGGTGGTGGACAGTTATGAGTGTTATGTGGGCGGGCTCCCAGTGGTAAGGGAATGGCCATGGGAATACAAGGCTGTATTTTCACCCATCGACGTGATAGAAGAATATCTCCGCCCTGCCCGTTACGTACAAGATGGACATATGGTGATACGTGAGGCACTATCCGAACCGGAGCTATTGCAATTTGACGGCATAGGAACCCTTGAGGCATGGAACAGTGATGGACTGAGAACCCTGATCAGCACCATGCAAATACCCAACATGATAGAAAAAACGCTCCGTTATCCCGGTTGTATTGAATACCTGAGAGTGCTGCGTGAAGCTGGTTTTTTTTCGTACGACAAGGTGGATGTAAAAGGGGTAAAAATAAGACCGGTGGATGTGACAGCGAGTTTGTTGTTTCCCAAATGGAAACTTAAACCCGGTGAAGAAGATTTTACAGTGATGCGGATAATCATCAAGGGGACAGAGCTGCCGGCCGGGGACAGGGATAGGAGTTTGCCAGGAGAAAGGGCGCCGCGAACGGAAAGAAAAAAATATGTATGGGAGCTGCATGACCGGTATGACAAATCAACAGGCACCATTTCAATGGCAAGAACGACCGGCTATACCTGTACTGCCGCGGTGCACCTGCTGGCAAACGGCATGTTCACACAAAAAGGCATTTGTCCCCCGGAATACCTGGGCAGAGATGAGGATAACTTTAACTTCATTATACAGCATCTTAAAAACCGGGACGTGGAATACAAGCTGAGTTAAGGGTAAAAAATGGTTTGGAGAAATAGCCAGGTCAATGTAGATAAATATAATTACCGGTTAAAATATTTAAATTTACAGATGATAAACAACCAGCAGCCGGATTACACATATTTTGCACTTAGCATAATAATTGCGCCAGTTACAGGAGCATCAGCTCAGTATTATGCCCGGTAACTAACGGCACTTCGTTTCACAAAAATATCAATCAGCATGAAAATTTTATACATTATTTCAGCTTTAGCAATCTCTGTGAACTATAGCATAGTCACTGCCGGGGATGAGATACCGGACAGCAGTCATGATTATCTTATCACCCTGGAAACAGACTACGGAAATATGATCATGCTGCTATTTGATGAGACTCCGGTGCACAAGCAGAATTTTGTTGATTTGGCTGAGGCAGGTGTGTATGACGGAAACACGTTTCACCGGGTCATTGAACATTTCATGATACAGTCGGGAGATCCTTCCACCAGCAATATACCCCCTGAATGGGATCCGGACATCATCCCACCGCATTTACCGGCCGAGATCAACCCCCGGTTTAGTCACCTGCGTGGTACGGTTGGCGCAGCCCGCTACGGAGGAGAAAGAAATCCAATGAAAAATTCCAGTCCCACACAGTTTTATATAGTACGCCACGACAGGGCCGCCCCCCATCTCGACGGTGAATATACTATCTTCGGACAGGTAATGAGCGGACTGGAAGTTATTGACACTATAGCAGTGGTGCCCACTGATGACAAGGACAAGCCTCTGGATGACATAAGGATAAACCGGGTACGGGTGGATGTGGTAACAAGAGAGGATGTGATGAAGTTTTACAATTACAGCTATGAAACCCCATCATACTAAAGTATCGCAAAATAGCATAAATAGCCGCCATCGGAACCTTTATCCTTGTTACTTTTTTTCAGCTTGCTAAAACTCCCGCCATACGCGTGATGCAGTTGAAATTATCATATGAACCATAATTGAATTTAATATGAAGCAATACCAGGATCTTCTCAAACATGTATTAAATAACGGAACAGAAAAAAGGGACCGCACCGGAACGGGTACCATAAGCCTGTTCGGATACCAGTCCAGGTTCGACCTGCAGAAAGGTTTTCCACTTCTGACGACAAAGAAGCTCCATCTCCCGTCAATAATTCATGAGCTGCTGTGGTTCCTCAAAGGTGATACCAATACGGCATACCTGAGGAAAAATAAGGTGAAGATTTGGGATGCCTGGGCCGATGAAAATGGTGACCTTGGACATATTTACGGGTACCAGTGGCGGTCATGGCCTGCCCCTGACGGCAGCCACATTGATCAGATTAAACAGGTTATAAGCTCGATAAGAGATAACCCCGACTCCCGGAGGCATATAGTGAGTGCATGGAACGTTGGAGAGCTGGACAAGATGGCCCTGCCCCCCTGCCATATTATGTTCCAGTTTTATGTTTCCGGCGAAAAACTATCATGCCAGCTTTACCAGAGAAGTGCCGATATATTCCTGGGAGTGCCTTTCAACATAGCATCATACTCCCTCCTTACCATGATGGTGGCGCAGGTTAGCGGACTGGAACCAGGTGAATTCATCCACACCTTTGGGGATGCCCATATATACCTTAACCACATTGAGCAGGTTAAATTGCAGCTGGACAGGGAGCCTCGGGAGCTGCCGGTAATGAGAATAAACCCGGAAAGAAAAAATATTGATGAGTTCATTTACGATGATTTTAAGATTGAAAATTACAACCCCCATCCGCACATAAAAGGGAAGATATCGGTCTGAATACTCCGGGACAGGATAATGCATTTGTTAACTATGTAAATATAGGTCACAGCTTAGCTTTATAATTAATCCGGATTTTGTTTCATTCATCATTAGCCTTTAACCTAAACCAATAGGTTATAAATAGATTTATAATTGTACTATATGCGAATTAATTAAGTTTAAGGATAAATATAAACTAAACAATTATGGTATCGATAATAGCAGCAATGGGCCGGAACAGGGTGATAGGAAGGGATAATTCCCTTGTCTGGCACCTGCCGGCAGATCTGAAGCATTTTAAGGAAACCACCATGAGCAAGCCTGTCATCATGGGCAGAAAAACATTCGAATCAATGGGTAAAGCTTTACCGGGGCGGACCAATGTGGTCATAACCCGAAAATCAGACTTCAAGGCTCCTGGCTGCCTGGTGGCCAACTCACTTGAACAGGCCCTGGAGATGGTTTCTAAAGAACCGGAGGTATTCATCGCAGGAGGGGGAGAAATTTACAGGCAGGCCATACCCCTTGCCGACAGGATGTATATTACCATTGTCGACCACGATTTTGACGGCGACACATTCTTTCCCCGCTTTTTTGCACCTGAATGGAAGATTGTGGAAGAAAAAATCCACCCGGCCGATGAAAAGAATAATTACCCGATGATATTCCGGACCTACGACAGGATCTGATCTCTTATATCAAGGGGCAGGAATATAAAATTCAATGACCGCTTCAACTGGCGGCTAATATCCCATAGGGGCATCAGGCAAATGACCGCTTCAACAGGCGACTAATTTCCCATAGGGGCATCAGGCAACTGATTATTAATCTGCCAATACTTCCGGGGTGTGATTTTGTTAATTTTCTGCCATATTTCCGGGTCATTCAGATGAAGCAGGATATTTGTTTTCAGTACCAAGATACTGGTCAAGCAGCCGGTATAACTTATCCTGGTCAACAGGTTTTGTCAGGTAATCGGTAAAACCTGCCTTTTTGAATTTGGTTATATCCTCCGGCATGGCATAGGCGGTTTGTGCAATAACCGGCATATCCGGTTTCACCGACCGGATTTGCTCCAGAACCTCATAACCGTCAAGTTCAGGCATCTGAATATCGAGCAGGACCAGATCCGCTCCATGTTGCTGAAATTCCTGGACCGATTCAATTCCGTCCGCGGCCACTAATAATTCCGCACCGGTTTTTCTGACCAAAAAAACGATCATTTGCCTGGAATACTTATCATCTTCAGAAATCAGGATCCTTTTACCTTCCAGCCTGGGTATCCCTGAACCAGGGGATGATTTTTTCAGGGAACCGCTACGTGTCCGGGAACTGGCTTTCTTAAGGGGGATCCTGAAATAAAAAGTTGAGCCTTTGCCCATTTCAGACTCTACCCGGATTTCGCCACCCAGCATTTCAATATAGGATCTTGTAATGGCCAGACCCAGGCCGGTTCCCTGAAAGCCGCTATTATCTTTTATGCTTGCCCTTTCAAACCTGTTAAAGATAACTGGCTGAAATTTCCGGGAAATACCTACCCCGGAATCTCTTACATAATATTCAAGGCTGCTGCCTTTTGGAATACACCCAATCTCGATCTTCCCCTTTTCGGTAAATTTAATTGCATTCCTTATAAGGTTGGTAAGGATGGAGTTGAGCTTGGACCGGTCTGTCCTTACAACGGCTATTGAAGAAGGCACAGGATCATTTAAAAGGAACTGCACATCTTTGTTATCTGCCTGGTGCTTGAAAAACCGGAAAAGAGACTCCAACTGCTCTTTAATATTAGTATCGGATATGTGTACCTTAACCTGGCCGGCATCAATTTTCGAAATATCAATCAAATCATTTACCGTATCGAGCATCCTTTTTCCGCTGTTTTCAATGATGCCAGAAATTTCTGTTGCTCCCTGCGGGTCAGTCCC
>CAZFOO010000100.1:0-13365 GCA_964520585.1 uncultured Bacteroidales bacterium | reverse complement strand
ATTCCACTCGGATGGATCCCCCTGTTTTATTGACTTCGTCGATTTCACATGCAATGTTCTGTCTCGTTTTGCAATACTTTTAGAATGTGAAATTCATGTTATTTTGTGAGACTTTAGTATCATGGGGATTCATAGAATTTTTTAGATGCAAAAAAAATCCTATCTTGACCTATTAATTCATAAGCCTATAAACATAAACAGAGCTTCAGCATTTATAATTTCTGTCAGATAATTACTGAGCTAAATGACCAGATGGGCCTTTATAAAATTGTTTTACTCTAAACTCAAAAGATATTTAACATTATGTACAGATTATCTTTATGCAATCCCTGCAATAGCCGGTTTCTTAACTTATCTACCCTGTTTATTCTGATTTTCCTGATCACTGGCTGTGCAGAATCAATGTTTTATGTATCTCCCGCCGGAAACGATCAAAACCCCGGCACCAGATCAGAACCATTTCTCACTATTCAAAGGGCACAGGAGGCTGTGAGAGCTGAACTGGGCGGGGGGACTTCAGGTAATATCACGGTATGGCTGGCAGACGGTACCTATAATATTTCAACTCCACTGAGATTTGATACCGGTGACTCGGGTCAAGGTGAAAACATAGTCATATATAAGGCATCACAAGGAGCTAGTCCGGTGATTTCCGGAGGCATGGAAATTTCAGGATGGCAGCATAGGGGTAATGGTATATGGATCGCGGCGGTACCCGGTGAACTTGCTCAGCAGGGCTTCAGGGAATTGTTTATTGAGGGAGAAAGGGCCACCAGGGCCCGCCATCCCAATTCAGAATACCTGCGGGTTGCAGAGGTAGGTGCCGACAGGCGTACCAACTTCCGGTTTAACCCGGATGATTTTCCGGCCCCCGTTAATCAGCAACAGGTTGAGCTTGTCCTGATACATGACTGGTCAATATCCCGTATTCCCCTTTCCGGAATTGACTATAGCCGGAACCGTATTACTGCTGTCGATTCCATAGGAGCAAAAGGCCTGAGTTTCTTTAACCTGGATAACTGGGAGAAAAATCCCCGTTACTACCTGGAAAATGACCTTGCTTTCCTTGATGCTCCTGACGAATGGTTCTTCGACGGTACCGAAAACATGCTTTACCTGATGATGCCCCAGGGAGCTGATCCCGGACAAATGAAGGTGACAGTACCCTTTACCGGTCCACACCTTATGGTTATTGAGGGAAGTGAACAGAAAAAAGTAAGCAACCTAAGCTTCGAGGGCATTACTTTCAGCTATTGTTCATGGATGATCCCTGAAAATGGCTATGCCGGCATCCAGGCTTGTCATTTTGATCCCCGTCCGGCAACCGGCGGATGGTCTGTTGTGCCGGCCGCAGTTAATATAAAATGGGCCGAAAACTGTATGTTTAGAGACTGCACTTTTACTCAGCTGGGAGGCTCTGCCATCTGGTTTTCATCCGGTTGTAATGATTGTTCTGTAGCTGATTCCCATTTTGAAGACATATCAGGAAATGCTGTGATGGTGGGGGATGGGCGTGACCGTCAGGTAGATGGCCAGGTTTGGTGGAGGTCTGCACCTGATCAGACGGCCCTGGGCAATATCGTGGTTAATAATACCATAACTTCCATCGGTAAGCAATTTTATGGTGCCGTGGGGATCTGGTGCGGATTTACTGCCGAAACCATTGTTAGCGGAAACCATTTGCACAATCTGCCTTATACCGGTATTTCCATTGGATGGGAATGGAGTCCAATCCCCACCCCATGTCGTGATAATCATCTTACAGATAATCACATTCACCATATCATGCAAACACTGAGTGATGGCGGTGGAGTATATATGCTTGGACTCCAGCCAGGCAGCATCATCTCGGGTAACCTGATACATGATGTTACTATCAATGCCGGCAGGGCGGAGAGCAATGGCATGTTCCTCGATGAAGGCACCACAGATGTCACCGTGGCCGATAACATAATCTACAACATTGCCAAATCTCCTTTGCGGTTTCACCGGGCCACCACCAACCTGGTAAGGGACAATATTCTTAGCTGCGGCGAAGGTATCCCCCCGGTGCGTTACAACAACACCCGTGAGGAAGATATCATACTCGAAGACAACCTGATCCTGGAAGATTCAGATCCTGATGACCTGACTATCCTGGAAGAGGCGATTTTGCAATGGCATAAAAACAGGGGTGATGAAATATATTAAGTTTGAGGTGACGTGCAGCAGAGGACGTTTTTAACACTTCTCCGGAATGAAAAAAGTTACTTGAGTTATGTATATGGTAGGCTAAAGAAAAGTAAATATGCATTTTTTTATATAGACCTTTATTCCTGAAAAAAAATTCGAAATTATGAATAAACTGGCATTAACAACATTAGGTATAGGTACACTGCTTGTCTCATCAAACTGCACTTCTCCGGATAAAGAGAATGCCCGGCCCAATATTATCCTTATAATGTCGGATGACCAGGGGTTTGAAACTGTAGGAGCTTATGGAGGGGAATCCTATCAAACACCTGTACTCGATAAGCTGGCAGAAACCGGTATAAGATTTGATCAGGGCCATTCCAATCCTGTCTGCACACCAACGAGAGTGAAAATTATGAGTGGTAAATATAACAGTCGTAATTATGTGGGTTTTGGTGTGATGGATCCGAAGGTCTACACTTTCGGGAACCTTTTCCGGGATGCAGGTTATGCAACATTCATTGGCGGAAAGTGGCAACTTGGGGGAGATCTTGAGTCCCCAAATGAATTTGGATTTGACGAGTATGCTCTCTGGCAGGTCACCCGCCGGGGGCGGGGAGACAATCCTATTGCTAACCGGTATCCCAATCCTGGACTGGCAATCAACGGCGAAAAAGTGGATTTTTATGATGGAGAATATGGTCCTGATATTGTAAATGAACATGTACGTGATTTTATTGATCGTCATCAGGATGAGCCGTTTTTTGTCTACTATCCGATGATATTGCCCCATTGGCCATTTGAGCCTACACCTGATTCTCCTGATTGGGATCCTGCCGCACGTCGCGAGGATTCTGAAGAGCAACCTGGCAGGGGGGATGAAAAGTATTTTGGTGATATGGTTGAATATACAGATAAACTTGTGGGGAAAGTTATCGGCAAACTTGAAGAGCTTGGATTACGCGAGAATACTCTTGTTATTTTTACCGGCGATAATGGTACGGAGCGGGGGGTCACTTCTATTATCAATGGAGAAGAATTTGTGGGTGGAAAGTTAACCTCAAAAGAAGCGGGGACTCATGTGCCGCTGATTGCCAATTGGCCGGGAGTTGTTCCCGAAGGCATTGTAAATGATGATTTGATCTGTTTTACATATTTTTTTCCAACTCTTGCTGAAGTTGCCGGAATTGAAATTTCCGAAGATCTCGAGTTGGATGGAAAGAGCTTTGCTCCTCTCTTATTTGGAGAACAGGCAAACCTGCCTGACTGGCTTTACATGTGGTGGTACCGCAACAATGACCCTGATGGGCCCGGTGATGAATTTGCCCGTACACACCGCTATAAATACTACCGTGATGGCAGATTCCATGATCTTTATGAAGACCCGATGGAAGAAAACCCAATACCGGTCGATGGTCTTGATGACAAACAAAAGGAGGTGCTGAACAGGCTTGCCGGGATCATTACTGAGTACACGAGGCCCGGATTTTACAACGAGTAAAAAATGCTAAACCTTTTATCATGTTGTCATTAATACCATGGGGATTCAAACCAAAAAATATTTGAAATGAGAAAAATCAGATTTATTAAGAGGGCTTACAAGATTTTCTTAATTTTTCACAGCAAGAGCAACAGTAACTACAGGATCTTTTTTTCTCTCCTGTTTTTTGTGCTGGCTCCGTTTATGAAGGCTCAAAAGCCTAATATTTTGTTAATCGTATCGGATGATCTGAATACCAGGATCGGTCCTTACATGGATATCGACAACCATACCCCTAATCTGGACCGTTTGGCAAATGAAGGTGTTATGTTCTCCAGGGCATATAATCAATATCCGATATGTGGGCCTTCCCGTGCCTCATTTATGAGCGGCTTGTACCCGGAGACCAACGGGGTTCTTGGTAATAGCAGTGTTTTGGGAAGTTACAGGGCATTAACCCCTGATTTGTCGGACCATCCCTCCATGGCAGGTTTTTTCCGTGAGCGTGGTTACTATACGGCAAGGGTATCCAAGATCTATCATATGGGTGTACCCGGTGGCATAGAAAGAGGTGATGCAGGTGGAGATGATCCTGATTCATGGGACTATGCCTATAATGTGCTTGCTCCCGAGACTTTAAGTCAGGGTGAACTGGAACTTTTATCCCCAAAGAATCTTCATTATGGTTCTAACTTTGCACAGATGATTATACCCGACGAGCTTGATTTTACCCAGGCCGATTATCTGGCCGCCAGTCAGGCTATTGCCATACTGGAGAACCGTACCGGGAAAGTGCCGGAACATGGTACTAATTTGCAAAGGATAAAGAAGGATGATCCGTTTTTCCTTGCAGTTGGTTTTGTGAGGCCTCATGTACCACTGATTGCCCCCGAGAGAAATTTTGAACAATATTCCCTTGATGAGGTTGATTTGCCTCCTGTGGTTGTAGGTGATGATGTGCCGGATGAGGCTTTGCGAAGGCAAAATGACAGAATCTTTGGAATGGATGAGTTACAGAAGCGTAAAGTTATTCGGGGTTATATGGCCAGTGTCCGTTTCATGGATGAGCAGGTGGGCCGTCTTCTTGATGCTCTTGACGATCTGGGAATCAGGGAGGAGACTATAGTTATCTTCCTTTCTGATCACGGCTATAACCTTGGTGAACATGATTGCTGGTCCAAGATTAGCTTGTGGGAAGGCAGCGTTCGTGCTCCGTTGATTATTTCGGCACCCGGTAAGGAATTCAGAAATAATTATGGTAAAACAGACTCATCAATTGTTGAGTTTATTGATCTTTACCCGACCCTTACAGATCTTGGCGGACTTTCTGATGAGGCACCGGAAATTTTACAGGGTAAGAGCCTGCTGGATAATATCAAAAATAGTGTTGCTAAAAATAAGGATAGTTATGCTTATACCATAACTAACGGAGGAAGAGCCGGCACACTGAGAACCGAAAGATGGAGGTATACCAGGTGGGGGGAAAATGCTGAGCAGTTGAATGAGGAGCTTTACGACCATGAAAACGATCCTGAAGAGCATGTTAATCTGGCTAATGATCCGGAAAAATTAAATGTTCTTGAAGAAATGAGAAAAAAATATGAGATGGTGAGAGACAAAGCTCGTAATGGATTAGCCTCTGATTAATATGTATGAATATCGACTGAAAACTACAAAAACACTAAATATTATCATCTCTTAATAATCAGGGCTTGTTTATCAATAGATAATCGGGACCTCGTGTTTTTTAATAATCAGGGATGATGATATACCAGAAATATAGCGGATTAACGAACTTTTTCCAGCCATCTGTACATCACTTCCCTCATGCCCGTGGAGAACCTGTTGTAATCGTCAGGTGCAAAAATCTCAATTCTGTCAGGATTACCGTATAAATTGTAAATTTTTCCGGCTTCCTTCACTGCCATTCTTATATCGGGCAGATGTGCATCCTTATCATATACCGGGGCTATTATAAGTACAGGTCTGGGAGCAATGGAGGCTATTATTTCATGATAATCGACCGGTATTCTCTCTTCATTTCCGGCAAAAAAACCAAGACGAGGTAAAAGTCCGTGAAGATGTGAATAAGCCATTACTCCTTCGGTGCCCTTGTCAGGTGTGTTCAACCTCATAGGTGTGAAGCCGGCAACGGAAATAACACCTGCGATTCTCTCATCGAGGGCCGCTGTGAACAGTCCAACCTTTGCACCGAGCGAATATCCGGAGATGTATATCCTTTCATGGTCTATTATTTCGAGATTCACCATTGCCTCAACGGCAGCAACCGCATCGGTCACCATCTTCCCCATTTTAGACCATTTGGGATACCTGTGGTAAAACCTTGATGCCTCCTCAAGCCGGTTGCCGAAACCGGTCATGTCATAAACAAAAACTGCATATCCCCTTTCCACCATCGATTCTATGAGCGTTTCCACATCGTGATATGAATTAAAGCCTTTTGAATAATCAAATTCATGCAGGTAAACAACTGCGGGGAGATCTGTGTCTAAAGGATCACCTTCCCCGTCAAGGGGGTAATAGAGATAACCGAACAGATTATCGCCAAATCCGTTATATGGGCTAATTGACATTATTCCTGCTGAAGGAATGTCGAGGGGGCGCTCAAGAACGGAACCAAAAGCTGACTCCCCTCTTCCTCCCCGTCCAAGAGTGCCTGGTCCGGGATTGGTAACCCCCGGAGGTTCATCTCCAGTGAGCCATCTCAACTTTTCAAGTATATCTTCCCGCTTTTGCTCCCATTTCTCTATCGGACCAGATCCTTCACCCGGACCAGATTCCTCTACTGAACCAGATCCTTCACCCGGACCAGATCCTTCACCCGGACCAGATTCCTCTACTGAACCAGATTCTTCCACCGAACCCAATCCTTCACCGGGACTTGCAAGTAAGTCGCCGATACCCAAAGCGGGATAATCTGCCGCGTTAATCCTCTCGCCGCTAAGCTCGCGCCATCTGTCGAAGGAATAATCGTGGAAGAGCTTGTTTTCCGGACCGTGATCACTACGGCCGAACACGTAATCAAAAAAATCGATATAATCTTCCAGATCATGTGCATCTACGCTGTGAAGCCCGTGACGTGATCTTATAGCCAGATTGTTGTTTGCACCCAGAAAATCATACACCTTTTGTGATGCAAGAAAAGCCTGCTCAGCCGCCCATGTATTGGCGGCACCTTCATTGAGGGCAGAGCTAAGCATCAGTCCCCGTGGTGCAATAAGCGCCATGAAATGATGCTGGTCCACCGGCAGCTTGTGCTCATGCCCTGCAAAAAACCTCAGTCTCGGATGTAACCATGATGGTCTTGCAGTGGTGAGCAGTGCAATATCTTCAATATCGTAATTGTGAGAAGTATACCTCCAGGGTATTTCAGCACCTGTATTGCCGCTGCTTGGTATACAAGCTGCAATCCTTTCATCAAACGCAGCAGCCATGAGTGATGTCTTACCGTTACGTGAATGACCTGTAATACCGATCTTTTCATTATCTACAAAGGGCAGTGTAAAAAGATAATCAACTGCTCTAGATGCGCCCCATGCCCTTCTCATCAGCCGGGTAAAATCATAATCGCCAGCCCAAATTTCAGAATACTCTTCAGTATCATCTCTGGCATCTGCTCCTGCATATATGCATCCTATGTATCCACGCCGTACTGCGATCTGTGCCCACTCACGATGGTTCCACTGGGTCAGGAAAACAGGAAAGGGCCCCTCGCCCGGCGGAATGATCAGCTCAAGGTTAAGCCTGGCATTATGGCCGGGACCAAAAGTCAGTTGAACCATCTGGAGGGTAACTTCACCGTCTTTTTCTTCACTCAGCACCGACCATTTAAGGTTGGAAGGCGGAGGAGGTGTAGTTCCCGTTATATAATATTTAAGATGCATCTCCATCCATTTCCGCTTTTCCTCCCATTGCTCCATAGTTATAACTGGAATATTCTGCCCGCCCTCATCCATTATCAGGGGATCGGGAAGGAAGGGGAGGGATGGCATATTATCAAAATCAGGGGGCAGTTCACCCGTTCTATCCAGCCAGCTCTGAAATGTCTCATCAAGGAATGATACCCTTCCGTTATAAGTCCGGTCGGGAGGAAGCCAGTTAAGAAGTTTCTCAAGATGCTCCTTTTGCTTAACTGAATCAGTTATGGCAATGGGGTTAAGTCTGGCAGGAATGACTTCTTTTGTGTCATTGCCGGAACAGGCAGACAATACTGACAGAACAGCCAGCAGACTGATCTTAAAATAAGAAATATTGTGGCTCATGGCAAGAGATTATTTAAAATTGCAAATGTCTATTTCAGTTGAAAAGTATACCCCCTTTATACAAGGATAGTAATTATTTTTCATTGATAAAAAGAAAGTTTCTTTTTATCTGAGTCGCCTGCATTTTTGCATATTAGAAACCGGTGCCAAAACATTAGGGTATTAACTGTCTGAAACGTCATTAATATAGATTTGCATAGTTTATATCCGTATAAATATGGTATTAATTGCGTGATTAGTTTAGCTGCCGTATTAGAATTATAATGAGTGATTTGTCCGGTATCCAGTCCATTATTAGTTTTAAGTTTGGGATTAAGTCCAGCATTATCATAAGGATTGAGTTCATTTCAGTTCAGTATTAGGTTTAGGTTTAGGTTGGCAGGTTTGATTAAGTCCCTGTTTGATGGAGGTTTGGTAAATCCTTTATTAAACAGGGATTTTGGTTCTTGTATTTATTGTAGTCTTTGATTATATTGTGAACGCTGAATATAAACATCTTCATTATGAATAAAAGAAGGGAATTTATCAAACAACTGGCAGGGGGAGCTTTGCTTCTTTCCTCACCGGCTTTGCTTAGTTTTATAAAAGAAAACAATATTCCGGTAAGGGCCATTACAAAAGGACCTGAATACCATTGGTTTAGTTATTACGATAAATTGCAGTTCGACCCAACTAACCGTTATGTTTTGGGTATGCAGGTTGATTTTGAATTTCGTTCTCCTCTAAAAAACGATGTCATAAAACTGGGTTATATCGACCTCCATGACAATGACCGGTGGGTTGAATTTGGTGAAAGCCGGGCATGGGGATGGCAGCAGGGTTGCATGCTGCAATGGATTCCCGGATCCGGTTCAGAAGTTATATGGAATGACCGGCGCGGTGACAAATTTATTAGTATTATAAAAAATATTAAGACAGGGCATGAAAGAGTTATTGATAAGGCAATATATTCTCTGGGTCCCGATGGGGTGAATGCCGTAAGTACCGATTTTGAGCGTATCCAGGATTATAGAAAAGGTTATGGTTATCCTGGAGTAAATGATAAATTTAAACATCAAAATGCTCCGGAAGATTCTGGTATATACCATGTTAATCTGGAAACCGGAGTAAGCAGGTTAATTATTTCTTATCATGATATTTTAAATATACCATATCCCGGAGGGGATATTTCCGGGAAATGGCACTGGTTTAATCATCTTTTGGTTAGTCCGGACGGGGATAGGTTCATTTTTCTTAACCGCTGGAAAGACGAGCCTTCATCCGGGGGCAGGTGGCTCACACGAATGTTTACGGCAAATATTGATGGAAGTGATGTTTATTTACTCGATCCTTCCGGACAAACTTCACATTTTATCTGGAAAGACTCTTCACACATAACAGCATGGACCCGTCCTGCAGGAAAAGAGGCGGGTTTTTGGGAATTCAGGGATAAAACAAGTCAAATAAGACAGATTGGTGAAGGTGTGATGACAAGAAACGGACATAATACCTATGTCCCTGGTACAAATAATGACTGGATTTTAAACGACACCTATCCCCAATCAGAAAACCGGGAGCAAATCGTTTACATGTTTCAGCAATCGACCGGAAAAAAAGTTGAACTGGGCAGATTTCATTCTCCGCCTGAATATACAGGTGAATGGAGGTGTGATACTCATCCCCGGTCAAGCAATGACGGCAAACTTGTCTCCATCGACTCAACCCATGAGGGTAATGGCCGGCAAATATATTTGATTGATATAAGCCAATTAATTTAAGATTAATCAACGGCATCTCTTGAGGCTCAGCATCGGTGGTAAGTACAAAATAATTAGTAAATATTTATCCTGTTCTTTTTGTTTTATAAAACCGTATAACAGTATGTCAAAAGGTGTTCTCTTCACCGTATTATTTATAATACCACTTTTTTCACAATCAGTAGAAACTAGCCTATCCCATCCTCGTTTGCTTTTAACAAAGGAACCTGCTGAGGGGTATCGCTCTGTTCATGAACTCAGGGAAGCGATTAAGGAAGGTCATTCCAGGTCCCTTTGGCAACAAATCAAAGCAATCGCGGATAAAGCGGTTAATTCCGAACCACTCACTGCTTTTTCTCCCATGGAGGGACGAAGCGAAGAGGATATTAAGCAGGGTAACCGTGAATATACCATTACAAATGCTGCCGGACAGCGTGTACTTGCATGTGCCCTGTCATCACTTTTAACAGGGGAGGAGCAATACAGGGAAGCAGCTTTATTGCAGGTGGAGGTTTTGTTTGATGAGGATGCCTGGCCTGAATGGCAGGATATTTATCACCGGAAAGTTCATAATCTTGACGCTGATCTGCGGACCGGAATGCTTGGTCGGGATCTGGGACTCGCATATGACTGGCTTCACCCGGTACTTACGGAAGCTGAACGTAAATGGTTTGTCGATGGACTCGATCGCCGTGCGATCCAGCCCTATTTAAGGGCTGTTGAACAGAATCCGTGGTGGCTTGACCGGATGAACAACTGGACAACAGTTATTACCGGGGGGATGGGGATACTTGGAATGGCTGTTGATGGTGATCATGATCAGGCTGAGAAATTAATTGAACTTGCTGTTCCGCGTATGATAAAGTACCTTGATCATTACGGACCTGAGGGTGAGTTTAATGAAAACCCGGCTTATGCTTCCAGCACCGGCCAGCCTGTTCTGTTTTTTTCTGTATACCGCTATTTTAGGGGGGAGAAGCAATTGCCTTCAGAAATTGGTTTTTTGCGCAAACATTGCATTTGGCAAATCTATAATCTGATGCCTCCTGGTGTTGTTGTTCCTTTCGGTGATGGCGGACCGGATCGTCCGGCCTCATATAATACAAGTTACTTCCCTGCCGTGGCATCAGCTGCCAAAGATCCGGTATTGCAGTGGTTCTATCTGGAGCATGCAGAAGGAAATTCCCGGAATCCCCTGCTTGAATTACTTTATTTTGACGCGGAACTCAAGCCCGGACCCCCGGAAACTTCCGGGTATCCCCTGGGCCGGTTCTTTCCTGCTCACAGCGGAATTATATCAAGTCGTTCCAGCTGGGACCAGAAGGAAGCTGCATGTGTTGTAATGAGTAAAGCGGGCCATGGAGGGGTTAATCATACTCATCCGGATGCCGGGCAGGTGATCATACAGGGTTATGGCCGCAGACTAATACGTGATCTGGGGGTTGTGATGATGTATCCTATGGAAAACAGAAGACATTATTACCATTACAACACCGGTGGACACAATGTGCTGACTTTTAATGCAAGGGAGTTGATATGGAACAGTAATCATCGTGCCCGGGTAACAGAAAGTGAGTTTGATAATCTTTTGGGTGGCTACTGGTCAATAGATTTAACCGAGCTGCATGAAGACGCAAAACTCGTCCGACGTTCTGTTTTTCATATGTTACCTGGTATTGTAGCTGTGCTGGATGAGGCCCGTTTCAATGAACCTGGCGAAATTCGCGTACGCTGGCATCCTGAAATTGCTGCTGAACCGGATGAAAAGGGGCATTTTTTGATAACCAATGAAGATGTCTCGCTTAGCGGACAGGTTGTATCTGTTGGTAATGAGAAACTACATTTCAACACAGGGCGTCACCTTTATAAGGAGCCATACAATCGCGATCGCATGGGAAATATATATCCCCAGCGAAAGGAGCCTTATATGGATGCTATAACTGAGTCTGACCGCTGCCAGATCCTTACCCTTTTTGCATTATTCAAGCCCGGTGAAGAACCAGCTAAATGGAAGGCAGTTGATAATGGTTGGCTTATAGAAACTCCGGATGTAAATGCTCTTGTGACTTTTATTGATGGTAAGATTCAGATAAAATCAATTAACAGGTGACCGGCTTCAGAAGTGAAGTAACGGCGGAATTAAAGTATCCCTTTAATATGAACATTAAATTCTTTACTTAATTTAACGTTCATATTAAGAGATCAATATCGGGATTACAATAGTAGATTGCAAAATTCTATAATGGGTAAACCAAATCATGCAGTCAACGGGAAATTCAGTTAAATCTTTTAAACTGCTTCCGGTTGATCCTGCTATACTTTGTAAAACTGCTCCCAACCTTTGCGCGGTGGATTTCCGTCCAGCAAAAGATTAGCCGCACTGTTGTTTGTAATCTTTTTTGTTTCCCGGTCAAATACCAGTTTTGCATTTAATTGCTGGGCAATAACCCCGAGAGAGAATACCTGGCTCAACGGGCCTGATATTTCAAAGGGTGAGCGTGTCTTCTCCTGGCCCTTGCATGCAAGAAGGAAGTTCGCATAATGGTTCGATGGACTTTCAGGTACTTCCGGAAGCCTGGATTCCATATCTTTTGCCTTTTCTTCGGGTATGATAGAAAGCGGGCTGCTGTGTGAACCGCCTTTAAAAGTAAGGTCTTTACCATAAATTATCTTGCCGGGATTGAGCTTGGATGGCTGTATCCTGCCGTCACTTGCCGGGGGAATATCCGGATCAAGCTCAGATACCCCATATCCTTCCGGTACTTCAGGAACATTATCCACTCCATCATACCAGGTGATCTCCACCGGGGGCATGTTGCCCCTTGCGGGGAATTTAAAGGAGATGGTGGATGACTGCGGGAAAAACAAACCGTTATGACCGGTGGCCTTCAGACACTCGATCTCGGACGGTAATCCCAGATCAAGAAACTCATGAGCAGTATCGATTATATGTGCACCCCAGTCCCCCAGAGCACCAAGTCCGTGATTGTACCAACACCTCCACTGACCGTTAATGAAATCTTTGTCGTATTCATGGTATGGAGTGGCAGCAAGCCATGTATCCCAGTCCAGTGTTGAAGGAACCGGCGTAGTTTGAGGAAAACTTCTCATACCTGGATCCCATCCATGCCATCTCCTGCGGGAATTCATATGGGCGGTGATAGCTGTTACGTCCTTAATTATGCCGGCATCTTTCCATGCTTTGAATTGGAAATAGTTAGCTCCCGAATGACCCTGGTTGCCCATTTGGGTGACAACATTATATTTTTTAGCAGCTTCTATCAGAAGTTCATTTTCCCGGAAAGTCCGGGCCAGCGGTTTTTCAGAGAAAACATGCTTGCCCATGGCCATAGCCATCATTAAGATAGGAAAATGCGAATGATCCGGTGTTCCAACAATAACCGCATCTATCTGACTATCCATTTCTTCGAGCATTTTTCTGAAATCCTGGTATCTTGGCACATCAGGGAATTCTTCAAGCATCCGCTCGGTATGGGGAGCTCCCATATCAGTATCGCAGAAAGCAACCAGGTTTGCCAGTCCGGTATTATACAAAGTTCTGGTAATGCCACCACCCTGATTACCAATTCCACAACATGCAATGTTGACTCGTTCATTGGCACCAACCAGCCGGGATTCAGGCATACTCCGGCCCGAAGCTTTAGTAGTCAGTATTGTGGGTATTACCGTAGCA
>CAZFOO010000099.1:0-13603 GCA_964520585.1 uncultured Bacteroidales bacterium | reverse complement strand
TCTATCATGACAGTAATATCGGTGGGCGCCACAACTTCAACATGCTGCATAATTTCAAGCATGTTTTCATTGGTTCCGGTCACAAAATCATTTCCAAAGGTGTTTTTTGTAATCTTCTCATTTCTACTCTCCAGGGCATGATTTATAAGCTGGACAACTTCTTCCGGCTGCATAGGTTTTGCAATATAATCAAAAGCACCGGCTTTAATAAGTTCTACAGCCTTCTTTATTTCTGCATAGGCGGTCATAATTATCACCGGAACAGAAGGCTTTTTGGATTTTACGAATCTGAGAATATTTAGTCCGTCATAATCAGGAAGCCTGAAGTCACACAATACAAGGTCGAATTCTTCTTTTTCGATTAGATTTTTTGCAGAACTTCCGGAAAAAGCAGTTTGTGCAACAAAACCTTGCTGTTCAAGATATTTTCCCAGGATATTGCATATATAAGTGTCGTCGTCGACAATTAAAATAGATGGCTTACGGGGCATATATGATAAATTAATTATCTCTTTCTTGTTTAAAAAACTGACCTGATACAAAACTAACAAAAAAGAATATAAAATTCAGAACTATTTTTCATAAATGCCCGTAATTATAAATAATACTTTTAACAGTCAAAAACAATAACTAAACTTATTTAACCAGGTTTTACACATAATTCTTCCCGGCTAAATATCTGTATGTCAGGTATTGAAATATAAAAGTCCCGCATTTACAGAATTGTTCTTTAGTTCATTCTTAACTTTTTCTCTTAAAAAATCAGGAACGACCAAAAAAAGATTTCCTTTGTATTTTCGGGCGTATAGTGACATTAACCGCCATTTATCAACATCAATATTTTCGTCCAGTTCAACTTCGTATAAATCTACTTCTTCATTACGATATACTGCAACATCAGGAACTAATCCATCATTATGTCCTTTAAATGATATCCTGGCCGGTGATTCATAATCCTGCAAATCCTTTGCTTCTATTTTATCCGGTGCTTTCCCTTCTTTTATAGTAGATATTACCGCCCTGACCACTAACACCTTATCAATATTTTCATCCATATGGTTATAGTATAGTTAGTAACTTGTTTAATTACAGGCACCAATTTCATACCAAAGATTATAATATCTGGAACATTATACTGTGAATATCAGCAGCAGAAAATATCCTGCTAATATTCAGACACTATCAACGGTTCATAATATAAGTGCAAACACTTTACAACCATATCCGCTTTACAGTTAAACGGCATTAAAAAAGAATAAATGTGGCTTTTTTCAACGTCGTATCAGCGAATATTTTTTAAAATTAAAAAGTTATTTTTCATGGGTTTGGTGTATTTGGAATTGAGGAGGAAAAGTGAGGAAAAAATTCACATTATGCAGGAAGATTCTACAATATCATAAATGATCCTTATCTGGTTTTGTCAGTAATAAGGCTTTAAGCCACTCTTTTCCTTTTAAATAATTTTTTACTCTTTCATTCAGGCAGGATCTCAGGATATTCGAGAATTGCTTTACCTGTCCTATTAAGGGTGGATTTCTAATCAACTCTGTAGCATAAGAAATAATACTATTCAGGCAGGATAAGCCTTTGGTGATAACTAATTCAGGAGGATCCTTTTGGCATGGATTTAGTCCGGTTATTATTGATTTTAATAAACAAAACCCAAATTATGAAGCTGGTATATAATTTTAGTGAACTGGATAACTCAAAGGTTAAGGAAGTCGGAGGGAAAAATGCCTCGTTAGGTGAAATGTATAAAGAACTAAACACAAAGGGAATAACAATTCCTGATGGGTTTGCAACCTCGGCCGAAGCCTATTGGAAATTCATTAAAGAAAATGAAATACTTGAGTCTCTTAAGGAAACACTTGGATCTCTTGATAAAGAAAGTAATAAGAGTTTAAAAGAGGTGGGGAAAAAATGCAGAAAATTAGTAATGGATTCATCTATTCCAAAAAATATAAATGATGATATACTTCAGGCTTATAAAGATTTGAAGAACAGGGAAAAATCGTTGAAGAGCGTGGCAGTGCGCAGCAGCGCAACAGCAGAAGATTTACCTGATGCAAGTTTTGCGGGTCAGCATGAATCATATATGAATATAAAAACCCAACAGGAATTGCTTGATGCCTGGAAAAAATGTGTGGCCTCCCTGTTTACTGACCGGGCGATAAAATACAGGGAAGAAAATGGATTTGACCACATGAAGGTAGCTCTTTCCGTAGGAGTACAAAAAATGGTCAGAGCCGACAAAGCATCGGCAGGAGTTGCATTTACTCTCGACCCGGATAGCGGGCACAGGAATGTGGTAATGATCGATGGTGCCTGGGGACTGGGTGAAAATGTGGTACAGGGAAGCGTACTCGCCGATGAATTTTATCTTTTTAAAGATGCTCTCAAAAACAACAATAAATCAATTATCTCCAAAAAACTCGGACCAAAATCAAAAACGATGGTATATGATTCCGGTAAAAAAGAAGGCGGGACCATCAAAAACATAAAAACACCCGCTAAAAAAAGGAATCAATTTGTGCTATCAGATGAAGAGCTTGAGAAACTGGGGAAATGGTGTCTCAGCATTGAAGAACATTATGGCCGTCCAATGGATATCGAATGGGCCAAGGACGGCGACTCTGACGAACTGTACATTGTTCAGGCGAGACCCGAAACAGTTCATTCGTCAGCAGAAAAAACAAAAAAACTTAAAAATTTCAATATTAACCGGAATAATAAAAAACCTTTGATAAGTGGTGTCGGCATAGGCAACAAAATTGCTGCAGGAAAAGCAAAAATACTAAATTCTCCTGAAGAATCAGGAAAACTGGAGGAAGGAGATGTTCTTGTTACTGATATCACAAATCCGGACTGGGATCCGGTAATGAAAAAGGCATCGGCCATAATTACAAACAGCGGAGGCAGAACAAGTCATGCAGCAATTGTAGCCCGGGAGCTTGGAGCAGTTGCTGTAGTGGGTACGGAAAATGCAACTGAAAAAATCAAGGATGGTCAGGAAATTACTGTGTCCTGCGCTGAAGGTAAAGAAGGTTTTATATATGAGGGCATACTGGAGTGGAATGAAGAAGAGATTGACCTGAAAAAGCTTGGTGAACCGCAGACAGATGTTTTGCTGATACTGGCAAACCCCGATACTTCATTTAACAATTCCATGCTGCCCGTTGATGGAGTGGGACTAATGAGGCTTGAATTCGTGATCAATAATTCAATAAAGGTCCATCCTCTTGCACTTGTTAAATTTGATGAAATAGAAGATAAAAAAACAAAAAAAGAAATAGAAAAGATCACTGCCGGTTATAAAGACAAAAGGGATTTTTTTGTGGAAAAATTATCAATGGCAGTAGGTACCATAGCAGCTGCATTTTATCCCAAAGATGTGATAGTGAGAATGAGCGATTTCAAAACCAACGAATATGCTGATCTGGTGGGGGGCCAGCAGTTTGAACCCGGGGAAGAGAACCCAATGGTAGGTTTCCGGGGTGCCTCAAGATATTATCATGAAAGATATGCAGACGGATTCGCTCTTGAATGTGAATCAATGAGGGTGGTAAGGGAAGATATGGGGCTGACCAATGTAAAACTAATGATTCCCTTTTGTCGAACTATAGAAGAGGGAAAAAAGGTTCAGGAAGTAATGGCTGAAAATGGATTAAAAAGGGGTGAAAACAATCTGGAAATATATGTAATGACAGAAATACCAAGCAATGTAATCCTTGGAGAAGAATTTGGTGAAATATTTGACGGGTTTTCAATTGGTTCTAATGACCTGACACAGCTCACCCTGGGCATTGACAGGGATTCTGAGATCGTATCCGGTTTGTTCAGCGAGAAAGATGATTCGGTAAAGGAAATGATAAGTATGGCCATTAAAAAAGCACATAAAAACAACCGTAAGATCGGACTTTGTGGTCAGGCACCAAGCGATTTTCCTGAATTTGCAAAGTTTCTGGTTGAACAGGGCATCGACAGCATTTCATTCAACCCCGATGCTGTGGCAAAAGGAATTGAAAATATAATCAAAGCTGAAAAAAATAGTCCTTGAACATGAATTTATCATCTGCTGAAAATAAAAACATAAAATAAAATCTCGCAAGGGAAATCAGTCTCCAGGTCATCTTTCATGTCGATTCTGAAATTTATTCTTCTTAAATTTTGATAGTTACCAAAAACGTCGTAATTTGAGATACAGGAATCTGCAGTAATATGTGGCATAAATTTAAGGAGATATTAATATGAGCAGTAAAAACAGTAATAACAAGGAAAGAACTCAGAAAACAGCAATTGACCGGCGGGAGTTTTTGAAAAAAGTTTCGGCCACAGCAGGTGGAACATTTGTCACCCTCGTTCTGATTGAAGGTAAGGATGGCAAGTCACAGGTCATCTCTCCCGATGACTCCCGTCTGCATACTGAGACTATAAGCTATCCAGGAGAAACAGGTGATATGATTGCCTACCTGGTCAGGCCGGGTGAAGAAAAGAAATATCCCGCAGTAGTGGTCATTCATGAGATCTGGGGACTAAATCAGCACATTAAGGATGTGGCCAGACGTCTGGCACTCTTAGGGTTCCTGGTCATAGCTCCGGATGCACTCTCACCATTTGGAGGGACTCCGGGAGATCCGGATGATGCGCGTCCCCTTTTTCAGGAATTGGACTACGACAAAACCAGTAAAGATTTCGTTGCCGCAGTGAAATACCTTCAAACAAATCCAAACAGTAACGGCAATGTCGGATGCACCGGCTTTTGCTGGGGAGGCGCCATGACCAATCAGGTAGCTGTGCATTCACCCGACCTGAAGGCAGGTGTTCCATACTATGGAAGTGCTCCCGATCCCTCGGATGTTCCTAAAATAAATGCCGCCCTGCTCCTCCACTATGCGGAAAATGACCCCCGCATCAATAAGGGAATTCCGGAATTTGAAGAAGCGCTTAAAAAAGCTGGGATTGAATACAGGTTATATATTTACGAGGGAACTGAACATGCATTCAATAATGACACAAATCCAGAACGTTATAATAAAGAAGCAGCCAGCCTTGCATGGAAACGGACAGTTGAATTTTTCAGGGAAAAACTCACATAGGAATTAATGCAATAATTAAGACCGTAAAACTATTAAAATATATACTCATCTCTGGTAACTTACCTTCAGTTCTCATTTATTTAACTATACAGGTTCCATAATTTAGTTAACTGTTGGATAAAAGGCCTGCAATGCCTGAAGAAAAGCCGGTACCCTTCACACAGGTAGTTTAATCCTCTTTCTCCGTCCGGTGTATAGATAAACCTGTTTTTGGGACATTCACCGTTACACATATTCAATACATCGCATTCAAGACAGAAATGCGGCAAAGAGTTAAGCTTTTCTTGTCCAAAAGATATTTGGGAAGGGGCTTCTAAAAGTCCGGAGAGATTACTATTCATTATATTACCCAGGTAATGACGTTGGTCCACAAAATGATCACATGAATAAAAATCGCCGTTATGCTCAATTACAGGAACAGTTCCGCATGTTTTCTTAAAGATACATAATGTATGATCCTGACCAAAAGCCACTCTTAATGCCTCTTCAAAAATTTGAACCTTGATTTTACCGATATCATTTTCTTTCCAGGTATCAAATATTTCACAAAGAAATCTGCCAAAAGCAACCGCAGGAACTGAATCATTTGTGACTCCACTACCTGTTTGCTCATCAGGTACAACCAGAGGAAGAAAGCTGACATACCGGGCACCGATTTCCTTAAAAAAACTGTAAACTTTTTGAGGAAACATGACATTGCAGGAATTCACTACACAAAGTATCTCATAATTGATCCCGTATTCCTGCAAAAGATTATGACCGCGGATGACCTGCTCAAATGAGGGTCCTCCCGACTTAAAAACCCGGCAGGTGTTATGCAGTTTCTCCGGACCATCAATACTGATCCCTACATAAAAATCATTCTCGGCAAAAAAACTGCACCAACTTTTATTTATCAATGTACCATTTGTCTGTATCCCGTTGAGAACTATTTGTCCCCGACGCAAATACTTTTTCTGGATTTCAAGTGCATTTTTAAAGAAATCAATCCCGCATAACAAAGGCTCTCCCCCATGCCAGGAAAACATAACTGTTTTATTGTTATGTGCACTGATATGCTGTGAAATATATTTTTCGAGAACACCGGACGGCATCTGCAATGAACCCGGACCGTAATCAAGGAAAGATTTCTCAAGATAATAACAATAATGACAACGCATATTGCACCGTGCTCCAGCCGGCTTGACAAATATCTGAAAATCACGGGATACCTTTGCCATAAAAGAAAATTAAATATTTACGGTAAAATAACGAAAATATACTGACTTAACAGGAAACCATTTTCTTCATATTCATTTTTTTCAGTCATTAAGTAATTTTATACGTGATAATTTAATGTATTTTCCCTATATTAGTCCCGGATAGACCTACAGTTACATCAAAATACTAACTGATAAATACCCATGATACTGAAGTCTCCCAAAATATCTTGAACACACCAAAGGGATCCATGGGATTGAAAAACCGAACATGAATTACTTGTTAAATATAATTCATTGATTATTAATTTGATTAACCTGATTTATACACATGAATCATCCAAGCTACTTCGTAACACAAAAATGCATGAATTTCACATCAGATGAATATGGCAAAAAGAACTTTTTATTGCATGTGAAATCGACCGAAGGTCAATAAACAACATGGGTGATCCATGGATTGAAAAGCGAAATATCCAAATCATGAATTATTAACACATTGTTAAACAGATTGCTAACTATACTTTATACGAATGAAAAAATTTAACAGAAGAGATTTTATCCGGACTTCATCTTTTGCAATAAGTGCATTGGGTTTTACAGGGCTTTATGCATCCTGCGGACGCAATCAGGACAATATTTTCAAATATTGCTTCTGTAATGAGATTATAAGAGAATTCAGCTGGGCTGAGCAATGTGAAATCATGGCGGAAGCAGGTTATTCAGGTGTGGAAATAGCCCCATTCACACTTGTCAATCAGGGCGTTCAGGAAATCAGTCCCAATGAAAGACGCCAAATGGTCAGCGATATGAAAAATAACGGTATTGAATGTGCAGGACTTCACTGGCTGTTCACACCTCCACCCGACGGACTTCATTTCACTACCAGTGACAGTCAGATCAGGCAAAAATCGGTGGATTACCTTTCTGCCCTGATTGATTTTTGTGCAGATCTTGGTGGTGAGGTAATGATTTTCGGTTCACCCAATCAGAGAAGCACTATAGAAGGAGTAACGATTCCGGAGGCTGTGGATTATTTTGCCGATGGACTGGCACAGGTTGCTGACCAGGCCCAGCAAAGAAATGTGAAAATACTTGTTGAACCTTTGTCCAGTGACCAGACAAATGTTGTTAATACTCTGGCCGATGCCATGGAGATTGTTAATAAAGTAAATCATCCGGCTATTTCAACCATGTTTGATATTCACAATACCGCTGATGAGTCTGAACCAATGGATGTACTTATCAGGGAATATTTTGACCATATTCATCATGTTCATGTCCAGAATATGGATGGAACAGTAATTTATCATGATCAGATACCACAGGAGTTTATCAGTGTATTTGAAGAGTTGAAAGCATTAAACTATAACAAATGGATTTCGCTGGAGGTTTTTGACTATTCTCCCGGAGGGAAAACTATAGCCAGAGAAGGGATGAAAACATTTCAAGAGATAGAGAGAAGGATAAGCTGACCAGAAATATCAGCTTATCCTATTATAATTATATAAATACCTTAACTGCAGATTAGCAGATGATCACAGATTTTCAACTGCTTTTCTAAGTTCATCACCAGCTTCTGAAGCGATATTTAATAATTCATCACTTCCTAATTCCTTCATTGAAGAATAAGGATCTATAACGGCCACATTGGTTTTGCCTTCGGATAATTCCTGAATAATAATGCTGCAGGGAAGCAGAGTGCCTATTTTATCATCGATCTGCAATGCCTTGTAGGCAAAAGAAGGATTACAGGCGCCGAGAATGCGGTATTTACGAAAATCCTTACCCAGTTTATCTTTAAATTTTTCATGCAGGTTTATTTCGGTAAGAACCCCGAAACCATGCTTTTTAAATTCATCGGTTGTTTTTTGAACTGCCTCATCAAAACCTAAATCCAGGTTTTTTTCAAAATAATACTTTGTGTTTTTCATATTTATATGTGTTTATTACGTTTTAAAATCCTTATTCAAGCATCTGTAAAATTCAATGTTTCTTCTGATATTATCTTACTACAGAATAAAAAAGATCAGAATACCTCTTTTACTATCTGGTTTTCTTTCACTTTAAAATCTATCAAATGTCCTTCAACAGCCATCATCATCGCCGGAGGACCACAGAGATAGAAATAACCACCGAAATCATCAACCTGTTTCTTTAAAAAATCCTCAGTTATTAAACCGTGGTGATAGTTTTCCTTTTTTTCATCGGACAGGATGTTAATTAAATTATCACCAAGCATCTCCTCCAGCTCATCTTTTAGTATGATGTCCTTTTCTGTCTTATTGCCGAATATGAGCTTATTATTACCAATCATATCTTTCTTGTGAAGATCCCTGAGTATGGAAATAAACGGGGTCACGCCGGCACCTCCTGCAAGGAATACACCTTCACCTTTATACTTGATCGCTCCGAAGACGCCAAAAAGTATAAGGTATTCTCCGGCTTTTACCTCCAAAAGTTTATCTGTTGTACCATCGTGGTCAGGATATGTTTTAATAATAAACTCAAAATGATCATCTTCAGGAAGTGAGGTAAAAGTAAATGGCCTTTTTTTATCCCTCCAGCCTTCCCTGTCGATGGCAATACTTGTGGCCTGACCAGGCTCAAAATCATATACACCGGGCCTTTCGGTAATTATACGAAGGGTATCATGTGTTACATTATCGATTGCTTTAATTTTTACATTGTGCTTTGACATGTCATTCATTATCTTATATATGATTAAACAATTAATAATTTCTATAACTGAATAACATAAAAGATATGTTATTGTTTCATATTGCAGTCCTTTAAAGCCTAAAAAAAGATTTACGCACAATAAAGAATCATTCTCTCAGTGTATATACAACGCTGGCCTGAAGATTTGGCATAATAAGCATATCGTGAACGCTGACATGTGGAGGCCGTGTGACCATGAAAAATATCGCCTCCGCTATATCATCGGCGGTTAATGGGATTATCCCCTTATATGGAATCTGGGCCATTTCCTTATCCCACTTAAACCGGACCAGTGCAAATTCAGTTTCGACAATTCCCGGTGATATGGTAGATACTTTAATATTGTGTTTTAACATGTCGATCCTCATTGCTTTTGATAAAGCTTCAACGGCATGTTTTGTAGCACAATAGACATTGCCTTTTTCATAAACCTCCCTGCCGGCAATACTACCCACATTGACAATCTGTCCTCCTCCCTTGCTTATCATTCCGGGAACGACTTTTCTGCTTATATACAACAGTCCCTTAACATTCGTGTCAATCATCACTTCCCAGTCATCGATATCACTCTCATGAAACATATCGAATCCAGATGCCAGTCCAGCATTATTAACAAGTACATCGATATTCTGCCATTCAAGGGGAAGTGAGTCAATGGCTTCATCAACCTGTTTGCGGTCCCTTATATCAAAACATAAAATATGAACCCGGCACAATTTACTAAGTCCGGACTTAATTTTCTCAAGCCTGTCATTCCTTCTTCCGGTAAGGATAAGATCAAAATTATTCTTTGCAAGAATTTCTGCAGTTGCCTCTCCTATTCCTGCCGTTGCTCCTGTAATAAGTACAATTGGTTTGCTCATAATCTAAGTGGATTTTTTAAATTGTCAATAAATGAAGTATATTAATTATGATAAAATTAGTTTTTTTTGTTTAGAAAATCATTTCCCCATCAATACTCTTTGTTTTCACTTAAAATTAAATTTAATCCGTAATAATTTCTCAAGATCTCTTTTGGACTTCATAACTCCTTAAAATAACTATTCGACTTTTTTCAGATTTTTACCATCATCAAGGAACTGATATGGTTTAGAGGACTAATACATCATACATTATGACCGGCGAATTATGACCAGCTACTGAATAAGTAATATTTATTAGGATAATTTTAAAAAATATTCTTAATTAGCTGATTGATTCCTAACCACCAAAACCATAAAACCATGAAAAGAATTATTATTTTATTGTTCATCCTTATTCCTCTGAACCAAAACATATTTCCCCAAAACATTGTTTGGGATGAAACTCCTGAAGAAAAGAAGGAACGTATGCAATGGTGGACCAACGACAGGTTTGGTATGTTCATACATTGGGGTATCTATGCCCTGCCGGCAAGACATGAATGGGTTAAACAAAGGGAAAGAATGACAAACGAAGATTATCAGAAGTATTTTGATAATTTTAACCCGGACCTTTACGATCCTGCAGAATGGGCTAAAATGGCAAAAGATGCGGGGATGAAATACGTTGTCCTTACAGCTAAACATCATGACGGGTTTTGTCTTTTCGAATCTGAGTTTACCGATTATCATGCCGGAAATACCCCATATGGAAAAGACCTTATAAAAGAGTATGTTGATGCCTTCAGGGCTGAAGGTATGGGAGTGGGGTTTTATTATTCACTGATAGACTGGCATCACCCTCATTTTACAATTGACAGGGTTCACCCGCAACGTACCTCCTCCAAAGAGGAATATGACAGGATGAACCAGGGAAGAGATATGGCCGTTTACCGGGAATATATGAAAAACCAGGTTCGTGAACTATTAACAAATTATGGGAAAATAGATATTATATGGCTGGATTTCTCTTACCCGGGTGAATTTGGTAAAGGACGTGAAGAATGGGGATCGGTTGAGCTTCTTAAGATGGTCAGGGAACTTCAACCGGAGATACTGGTTAATGACCGGCTTGACCTTAAAGAGTACAGTGATGGCTGGGACTTCACCACACCTGAGCAGTTCAAGGTTCAAAGCTGGCCGGAGATTGATGGCGAAAAGATCCCCTGGGAAACTTGCCAGACTTTTTCGGGGAGCTGGGGGTATTACCGCGATGAGTATACATGGAAAGATAATAAACAACTGCTGGTGCTTCTTATAGAAAGTGTAAGCAAAGGAGGTAATTTATTATTAAATGTCGGACCAACCGGCAGGGGAACAATAGATTACAGGGCAGAGAAAGCACTGGAAAATATGGGTGAATGGATGGACTATAACAGCCGGTCGATCTATGGCTGTACACAGGCCCCGGAAGAGTTTGAAACTCCTGAGCATTCGATCCTCACATATAATCCCGAAACCAACAGGTTATATATCCACCTCATTGATTATCCAATAACCAATTACCGCCTGCCGGGAATGAGAGGCAGGGTAAAATACGCCCAGTTCCTTCATGACGCTTCCGAATTGCTGATAACAGAACCATACGGACACCATCGTCAGGGTGACATCGCAACGGAAGATGACCTGAACCTCCGCCTTCCGGTTAACAAACCGAATGTTGAGATTCCGGTAATTGAACTGATTCTTAATTGAAATACAACAAACGGGCATATGATGGGTACAGGTAAAGAAAGGCTAAAAAAAAATGTTTTTTATACACTGCCCATTCTTTCTGCCGGAATTGTTTTGTCTTCCTGTGACCCGACTGAAACCAAAAACAGCATCCAACCAAACATCATCATTATTATGACTGATGATCAGGGTTGGGGAGATCTGAGTATACATGGAAACACAAATCTGCATACTCCGAATATCGACAGACTGGCACAGGAGGGTGCACAATTCAGTAATTTCTATGTTTCACCTGTATGCTCTCCTACCCGCGCCGAACTGCTGACCGGCCGCTATCATCCTCGCAGCGGAGTGTTTTCAACCTCCGCAGGAGGAGAACGGATAAACCTGGATGAAACAACTATAGCGGAGATATTCAAGGAGGCCGGTTATGTCACCGGTGCTTTTGGCAAATGGCACAGTGGAATGCAGTATCCATATCATCCCAATGCAAGGGGATTTGATGAATTCTATGGTTTCTGTTCAGGCCACTGGGGCGACTATTTCAGCCCCATGCTCGAACACAACGGTAAGCTGGTGCAGGGAGCCGGATATATCATCAACGACCTGACCGAAAAAGCCATGAAGTTGGTTGAGGAAAAACGGGAAGAGCCTTTCTTCCTTTATCTTCCCTACAACACGCCTCACTCCCCCATGCAGGTTCCCGACCGATGGTGGGACAAATTCGAAGACGCCACCCTGAACATGCACCATCGCGACCCGGAAAAGGAGGATATGAAGCATCTTAAAGCCGCCCTGGCCATGTGTGAAAACATCGACTGGAACGTGGGCCGCCTGATGAATAAACTTGAACAGCTCAGCTTAAAAGAAAATACCATCATAGTGTACTTTGGCGACAACGGCCCCAATGGATGGCGCTGGAACGGGGGTATGAAAGGCAGAAAAGGTTCCACCGATGAAGGCGGGGTACGCTCACCCCTTTTTATCAAATGGCCCGGAGTTATCAAGGCGAATACAAGGATAGATGAAATCGCGGGAGCAATTGACCTGCTTCCCACATTGGCTGATCTGGCCGGCATAAAGCAGAAAACCAACAAACCGGTGGAAGGAGTCAGCCTGGAGCCGCTGCTTTTTGGAAATGAGGAATCATGGAACAACCGCCTTATATATTCTTTCTGGGGAGGAAGAGCCAGTGTAAGAAGCCAGCAGTACAGACTCGACGATGAAGGACGGCTGTTCGACATCAACAAGGACCGCGGCCAGTACATCGATATTTCCGATAAAAATCCACAGGTAGCATCACGGTTTCAAGATTCCCTGGAAAGATGGAAAAAGGAGATGAACGCTGAGATCAATAAGGAAAGCAGACCCTTCCCAATTGGTCATCCCGATTTTCAATACACCCAAATGCCTGCCCGCGACGGAGAAGCACACGGCAGTATTGAACGTTCCAACCGGTTTCCCAATTGTACCTTCTTTACCAACTGGACTTCCAGCTCGGATAAAATCACCTGGGATGCCGAAATGCTCAGCGAAGGAGATTACCGGGTTGAGCTTTATTATACCTGCTCCCGTGAGAACCTGGGTTCCACCATTGAGCTTAGTATGGGCTCTGCTCAAATAACTGGTAAAATAACCGAGGCCCATGACCCGCCGCTCCGCGGTATGGAAGACGACCGGTCAAAACGCATGGAATCCTATGTGAAAGCCTTCATGCCCATGGAGCTGGGCACTATTCACCTGGAAGAAGGAAGAGGAACATTAACACTTGAAGCGTTAAACATCCCGGGAGAGGAAGCTTTGGACTTCAGGCTGCTAATGTTTGAAAAAATAGAGTAATATACAAAGAAGTAAGAAATTGTTCATCCACTATGCGCTTCTCCCTCAAACCCCGGTACTTATTCATTTTCCTGATCGTCGTTTTGATTGGTGCAGGAATTTTCTTTCTCCTGGAACATCTTCTGCAAAATAAAAATATGGAGGAAATCAATGATACTTCACCGGTGGGATACAA
>CAZFOO010000098.1:0-13616 GCA_964520585.1 uncultured Bacteroidales bacterium | reverse complement strand
CCTGGAGATGTCATAAAAACAATTAAGGAGTCTAACATACGTGGACGTGGTGGAGCCGGATTTCCGACCGGAATGAAATGGGATTTCTGCCGGAGGGCGGAGGGAAACCAGAAGTATATCTTTTGTAACGCTGATGAGGGTGAGCCAGGAACCTTTAAGGACAGGGTTGTTTTAACTGAAGCCCCGGGACTTATTATTGAAGGGATGGTGGTCGCAGGTTATGCCGTGGGTGCCAGCGAGGGATTGCTTTATGTAAGGCACGAGTATAAGTACCTGGTGAAATATCTCAATAAGATTATGGACGATATGAGGGCCGATGGGCTTCTTGGTAAAGATATAGCTGGTATAACGGACTTCAACTTCGATGTACGGATACAGCTGGGAGCAGGGGCCTATGTATGTGGCGAGGAGTCTGCTCTCATAGAATCAGCCGAAGGAAAAAGGGGGGAGCCGAGGGACAGGCCTCCTTTTCCTGTACAGGCCGGTTATTTGGATAAGCCCACCGTAGTCAATAATGTTGAAACCCTCTGCCTGGCAGTTAAAATATTGAAAAATGGTCCTGCCTGGTTCATGAATCAGGGAACCGAAGATTCTACGGGGACCAAGATCCTGTCTATTTCGGGAGATTGCAAGGAAGCCGGCGTCTATGAAGTAACCTGGGGCTTTACCGTAAACGATGTGCTAAGAACGGTCGAGGCAGAGCAGGTACAAGCCGTTCAGGTCGGCGGGCCCTCTGGTGCACTGATCGGACCTGAAGAATTTGACAGGGTACTTTGTTATTCGGATCTCTCTACCGGCGGATCGATAATGATCTTTGATGAAAACCGGGATTTGCTGAAAGATGTTGTTATGAACTTTCTGGATTTCTTCATCGAAGAGTCCTGCGGTTCCTGCTCAACATGCAGAATACTGCCTGTGCTTATGAAGCAGAAGATGGAGAAAATACTGGAAGGACATGGCACGGAACAGGATATAGAAGATCTTATTGAATGGGCTATGCCTCTGGAATACAGCCGTTGCGGACTGGGTCAGACGGCAGCAAATCCTGTTTTAACAAGTATTAAGAATCTGCGTAACCTTTATGAACGTAAGGTTAAAAAAGATGTTGAATTCGATACGGGCTTTGATCTTCATAAAGCAATCCGTGAGGGTAGTGATGCTGCCGGAAGAATTCCCATCGCCCATTAATTTGAATCACCTTATAAAACTAACACCTGTGAGATAGTTCACAAACCGGTAACAATTTAATTAAGAGGTTATGAGTAAAAATTTCGTTGAATTCATAATAGATGGTAAAAAATGCATGTCCGAAGAGGGTAAATATATTGTAGAGGCTGCAAAAGATAACGGAGTTTATATACCGACTCTTTGTAATATCGAGGGTTTAAAGCCAAAGGGTGCCTGCAGGATCTGCAGCGTACTGGTCAACGGTCGCCCGGTGACTGCCTGTACTACACCGGTAACAAGTGGCATGGAGATTGAAAACAATATTCCAAAGATCGAAAATGTACGTAAAACTATTATCGAGGCTCTTTTTGTTGAAGGCAATCACTTTTGTCCTTCATGTGAAAAGAGCGGCTCCTGTGAGCTTCAGGCACTTGCTTACCGGTACAGCATGATGGTACCCCGCTTTCCCTTCATGTTTCCGCTGCGGGAGGTAGATGCCTCGAACCCTAAGCTGGTCAAGGACCATAATCGCTGCATTTTGTGTAAAAGATGTATAAGGGGCATTAAGGATGAGAATGATAATAGTTATTTTGCCTTTAAGAAACGTGGACATGAGGTAGAGATCAACATCAATCCCGAATTGGCTAATAAGATGACTGATCAGTTGGCTCAGGAAGCTATGGATATATGTCCGGTTGGTGCCCTGCTTAAAAAGGAATCAGGCTTCCGGACTCCTATTGGTCAGCGAAAATATGATCATTTACCAATCGGAAGTGATATTGAAAAGTAGTTAATACAAAAAGATTATATTATTATGAGCAAACCTATATTGGCAACAACTTCCCTGGCAGGATGTTTCGGATGTCACATGTCTTTTCTTGATATAGATGAAAGGATACTTGAACTAATAGAACTTGCCGATTTTAATAAATCACCTGTTAATGACATAAAAAAATTCACACAGCAATGCGATATCGGTTTGATAGAAGGCGGTTGTTGTAACAATGAGAATGTTCATGTATTAAAGGATTTCAGAAGGCATTGCAAAATCCTGGTTTCCGTTGGCGAATGCGCGATCATGGGTGGATTGCCCGCCTTGAGAAACGGTCTGTCTGTCAGCGAATGCCTGGAAGAAGCTTACCTTAACGGACCTTCCACAAAAGAGGCCAATCCCGAAGGTATTATTCCCAATGATATTGAGATCCCTATTCTCCTGGACAAGGTTTATCCCTGCCACGAGGTGGTTAAAATGGATTACTTTCTTCCTGGTTGTCCTCCTGATGCAGAACTGATCTGGAGGGCACTTACAGCGCTGATTAAAGGAAAAGAGATGGACCTGCCATATGAAGTTATAAAATTTGACTAATTCAAAAACAGTTTCAGGTAATGAGTAAAAAAGTTACAATCGAGCCTATAACCCGGGTAGAAGGTCATGGTAAGGTCACCATCAAATTAGACGAAAAAAATAATATTGAGCAGACACGGCTGCATATAGTAGAATTCAGAGGATTTGAACGTTTTGTGCAGGGCCGTCCCTACTGGGAAGCACCCGTTCTGGTACAGCGTTTATGCGGCATATGCCCGGTCAGCCACCATCTTGCTGCAGCAAAGGCACTGGATGTAATAGTGGGTGCAGGAACAGGCAAGGGGCTGACCCCGACCGGTGAAAAAATGAGGAGGTTGATGCATTACGGCCAGTTTTTCCAGTCTCATGCACTTCATTTTTTTCATTTGTCCTCACCGGATTTTCTCTTTGGCTTTGATGCGGATCCTGAAATGCGCAATGTGATTGCACTGGCCAGAAGCGAGGAGTTTAAAGAACTTGCCATCCAGGGGGTGATGATGAGGAAATTCGGCCAGGAGGTGATACGTGTCACCGCAGGAAAAAAAATTCACGGAACAGGTGCAATCCCCGGAGGAATAAACAAGAATCTTACCACTGATGAGCGTGATTTCCTTCTGAAAGGAGACGAGCCGCTTAATGCCGGAAAGATGATTGAATGGGCGCAGAGCGCGGTAGACCTTTTTAAGGATTATTATCATAAAAATCAGGTATTTATCGATGACTTTTCCTGGTTCCCATCCAACCACCTTAGCCTGGTGAGGGATGACGGTGCATTTGATATTTATCACGGACTCTTGAAGGCTGTTGACCCTGAAGGGAAGGTGATATTTGAAAATGTGGATTACCAGGAATACCTTGATTATATAGCTGAAGAGGTTCGCTCATGGACCTATATGAAATTCCCTTATATCAAAAGCCTGGGAAAAGAGAAAGGTTGGTACCGGGTTGGTCCGCTTGCCAGGTTAAATACATGTGATTTCATTCCCACCCCCCTTGCACAGAAGGAATTTGAGGTGTTTAAGGAACATACCGGTGGCAAACCTGATAATTTCTGCCTGCATACCCATTGGGCAAGGCTTATTGAGACCCTTCATGCTGCAGAAATGATAAAAGAGTTGCTCGAAGACCCGGATCTCCAGGGTGACGATCTTGTTACCAAAGGAGATAAAAGAAAGGAGGGGGTAGGAGTAATTGAAGCTCCCCGGGGAACTCTTTTTCATCATTACCGTATTAATGACAATGATCAGATTGATATGGCAAACCTGATTGTATCCACTACCAACAATAATGAGCCTATGAATAAGGCTGTAAATTATGTTGCAAAAGCCCAGATGACAGGGAAAGAGAAAATAACCGAGCCAATGATGAATGCGGTGGAAGTTGTCATCCGGGCTTATGATCCATGCCTGAGTTGCGCAACTCATGCCCTGGGCAAAATGCCTCTTGAGTTGGAGTTGTTGAGTGCTGGTGGAGAATTGATTGATCATAAACGTTCACAATAGTTGTTACCACGTTTTGAAAGACATTTTTGAATAACCGGCATAAAATATTGATATATGGTTATGGTAATCCCGGACTGCAGGATGACGGGGCAGGAAACGAGCTGGTCAGCCGTCTTGAGAAGTGGGTGAACGGGAACCATTTGAACGGCATAGCGTTTGATTCTAATTATCAGCTTAACATTGAAGATGCTTACGCCATGACCGGAAAGAAAATTGTGGTTTTTGTAGATGCTACTGTCGATGAAAAGGTTGAGGACATGAGTATTACCAGGGTTGAACCCAGTCCGAAAGTTGAGTTTACCATGCATTCGGTTTCGCCCTCATTTGTGCTGGATCTGTGCAGTAAAATCTACGGTGAACATCCTGCAACCTATCTGGTGCATATCCGTGGCTATGGCTGGGAATTTTTAGAGCAGATGACACCAGCTGCGGCAGAGAACCTGGATAAAGCGCTGGATTTTTTTAAAAGGGCGCTGTTACTTTCCGATACAACCCGGATTAAAGATTTTTTTAATAAATATGCGAACCAACTAAACTGATTTTTATTATGGACCTATCAACCAAATATGCCGGACTGCAACTCAGGAATCCGCTTATTGTGAGTTCTTCCAAGATTACCGGAAATGTGGACAAGATTAAGAAATGTGCCGCTATGGGTGCAGGAGCAATTGTTTTGAAATCAGTTTTTGAGGAACAGATAATGGACTCCATTCAGGAAAAGGTCAATAAAGATGATATGTATTTCTGGTATCCTGAAGCTGAAGAGCATGTAAAGTCGCTATCGGTCGGTCAGGGTGTGCAGCAATATTTAAATCTTATAAAAGAAGCTAAATCCGCTATAGATATTCCTGTAATTGCCAGCGTTAACTGTGCTGGTGGTGACAGATGGATTGACTTTGCCGGAAGAATTGAAGAGGCAGGGGCAGATGCCGTTGAACTCAATATTGCTGTCGTGCCTTATGACGAAAATATGGATTGCAATGCAGTAGAAAATTCTTACAGGGAAATCGTAAAAAATGTTGCAGGAACCGTCAATATCCCGGTTATTGTAAAGCTGGGCTTTTATTTTTCGAATATTGTTAAAATATCAAAGGCCTTACAGGATGCTGGTGCAAAAGGACTGGTAGTGTTTAACCGTTTTTACCGGCCCGATATAGATACAGACTCTTTCGAAATTGTTAATCACCGTTACTTAAGTACTCCAGCTGAACTTACCTTATCTCTTCGGTGGGTCGGCTTGCTCAGAGGGCGGATGGATATTGATATTTCTGCCTCCACAGGCATCCATAGTCCGGATGATGCTGTCAAACAGCTTCTTGCCGGCGCCACTACAGTACAATTCTGCTCCACCTTATATAAAAACGGTATTGAACAGATTCTTAAGATGAAGGAAGGACTGGAAAAGTGGATGGATGGAAAAGGATTTGACAGGATTGAAGATTTTCGCGGGAAGGTTGGCGGAAATACCCTTCAGAAAGCTGCTTTCGAAAGGATTCAATACATTGAAAGGACTATGTTGTAAGAGAAACATTTTATCCTCAGAGGCTTCATTTTTTTCTGTTGATGGCCGTACAATTTATTATCTGAAATACCAGGATAATCTTAATCTATAATCAGGAAGATGTTCATCCGCAGGCTAAAAAAAGAACCTGAACTTTCGGGATGATTTAAATAAATATTCAGGTAAAAAGCAACATCCGGATAATGGCGGACGATCCGGCAGGTTTAAGTTAATATTTGCCTGTTATTTAAATTTTGTGCTAATTATCACTGATTAATAGTATTATAGGAGTAATTTAATTTATAAAAACAGTTTTATTTCATTCTTTTTTTATCAAAGTATTTTTTGATTTGTCGAAAAACATATACTTTTGTTTCAGTTTAAATTTCATGCCCGTCCATAAAAGGGTTTGACTTATAAAGAAGAGCTGAGAGAACAGGCTCAAAGAAGCTCTAGCAACCGTCTCACCGGAGAAAAGGTGCTAATACCTGCCCCTAAGGGGATTATAAACTCAAAACCGGTTAAAATGAAAAAAATTTTATCAGATATAAGATTTCACACCCCGGCTCAGCCGTACGTTTTGATTTCCAGGTTTATTATTATACCTGCCTTTCCACTGTTGATCCCTAAACATATGTTGATGCGCAGCATGCGCAGCATGCATCAATAACTCCCGTTACCACGGGCATATCTTTCTTTGTGGCCGGGAGTGACCGCAAGGCAAGAAATATGTAATATCTTTTCAAATTCCTAAATTATAATTATCATGTCTTACAAGATCATTAAATTTGGTGGTTCAAACCTCCAAAAAACATCTGATTTCAGTCACTTAGCAGAAATTGCAGTTAGTTATGATGCTCCTTGCGTAATAGTCGTTTCTGCATTTTACAAAGTAACCGACAATCTAAAACAGGCTGCTTTAGAAGCAGCCGATTCAGGGGATTACCCGGTGACCTTCATGGAAAGGTTCTCTGATCACTGTTATGAACTGGTAAAAGCCAATGTTAAAGGAGATTCCTACATAAAAGAAACATATACTGAATTACAGTCCGCCCTCGATAAGCTGGCACTTCTTTTTAAGGGGATCCATTCTATTGGCGAATTACCGCAGACTATCAATGATATTATCCTCAGCTATGGAGAGAGGATCAGTGCCCTCATTATGACTGCAGTACTCCGTTCAAGGAATATGGATGCCTCACTTGCTTTACCGGAGGATTTCGGGTTAATTACCGATGGTGAATACGGGGCTGCCAGCATTATGCTTAAGGAGTCATCCAAAAGGATAAAAGGTTTTTTTACGGGCGACCGCTATTATGTTGTTCCGGGATTTTATGGAGTGTCGGGCGAAGGAAAGACCACGCTTCTCGGAAGGGGTGGGACCGATTATTCAGCTGCAGCTCTGGCATATCTGCTCGATGCAGAGAGCCTCGATGTGTGGAAGGATGTAGGAGGCTTTAAAACAGGGGATCCCAAGATAATCAAAGATGCACAGACAATTGGTTCTCTTTGTTACAATGAGGCTGCCGAACTATCCTATTTTGGTGCGAAAATTCTTCATCCGAGGACGGTTGAGCCGGTACAACTCAAGGATATTCCCATCAGGATCTTTGATATAACCAATCCTTCCGGCAAGGCCGGGAGCATTATCACTGCCTCTTCCGGTGAGGAACTGCACGGACCAAAGAGTATTACATTCAGCCGCAACTTCTCTGTTATAAAACTCAAGGGCCCGGGTATTGGAATTAAACCCGGTGTACTGGCTCAGGTTGCCGGTATTATGGATACTGCGGGGGTTAATATTTCTTCGGTTTTTACTTCACAAACAGCAATTTGTTTCCTTTTACAGGGGACTGACCTGAAAAAGGCAAAAAAGGCCATCAAGGCAAATGCACCCTCCCTGATAAGTGAGGTGGAAACTATCTCAGATATTGCCCTGGTAGCTCTTGTAGGAGAAGGAATAACCAAAAAGGAAGGCATAGCTGCCAAGGCATTCCAGGCTGTGGCAGAAGAAAACATTAACGTTGAGATTATTGCTGCTGGCGCTTCCACCGCTGCAGTATATTTTGTTGTGAAGGAGAGTGATTGCGATATGGCGGTCAAGGCTACCCACAGATATTTTTTCCCGGAATTCCCAACACAGGATAGTTATCAACATTCAGATCTTACCTCAACTATACTCTAAAAATAAAAATTATTATGGAAAACAATAAGAAATATTCGTTTGAAACACTGCAGTTGCATGCAGGTCAGGAAGTAGATGCTGTAACCGGTTCAAGGGCTGTTCCCATATACCAGACTACCTCGTATTTGTTCAAAAATGCCGAACATGCAGCAAATCTGTTTGGACTTAAGGAGTTTGGAAATATATACACCAGGATAATGAATCCCACTACTGATGTATTTGAAAAGCGGATCGCCGCCCTGGAGGGAGGAGTTGCTGCAGTTGCTACATCTTCGGGGCAGGCCGCACAGTTCACCGCAATTACCAATATACTGGGAGTGGGTGATAACCTGGTGTCAACATCTTTCCTTTATGGCGGAACCTACAACCAGTTCAAGGTGCAATTTAAACGGCTCGGGATAAAGGTGAAATTTGTGAACGGCGACAAAGCTGAAGATTTTGATGAGGCTGTAGATGAGAAAACTAAAGCCATTTATCTTGAAACCATTGGAAATCCGGAATATAATATACCGGATTTTGATGAGATTATTAAAGTTGCCAAAAAGCATGATATACCGGTCATCGTTGATAATACATTTGGTGCCGCCGGCTATCTCTTTCGACCTCTGGAGCACGGAGCAAATATTGTTGTGGAATCGGCGACCAAATGGATTGGGGGTCATGGTACTTCTGTAGGAGGCGTTATTGTTGATGGTGGTAATTATAACTGGGGTAACGGTAAGTTTCCGCAGTTTACCGAGCCTTCAGAAGGCTATCACGGACTAAAATTCTGGGAGGTTTTCGGCAGTGACGGCCCGTTTGGCAATATTGCCTTCGCTATACGTGCCCGGGTTGAAGGTTTAAGGGATTACGGGGCTGCACTGAGTCCCTTTAATGCCTTTTTGTTGATTCAGGGACTGGAAACTCTATCCCTGAGGGTTCAGCGGCATGTTGACAATGCTCTTGCTATAGCACAATGGCTTGAAAAACATACGAAGGTGGAGAAAGTTAATTATCCCGGACTAGAATCCAGTGCTTATCATGCTCTTGCTAAAAAGTACCTGAAAAATGGATTTGGCGGTGTGTTGTCGTTTAATATCAAAGGAGGGGCTGAAGAGGCTGATAAATTTATAAACAATCTGGATCTTATCAGCCATCTGGCAAACGTGGGAGACGCCAAAACCCTTATTATTCATCCGGCATCAACTACTCATCAGCAGCTAACCGCTGAGGAACAAGCTTCTTCGGGCGTGCTGCCGGGCCTGATAAGGCTTTCTGTTGGTATTGAAAATGTGGAAGATATTAAGGCTGATCTGGAACAGGGATTCCAGAAGATTAAATAACATCCCAATGCTCTGCACATGTCTTTTTGTGTACGCTAGCTCATTGGTGTTATATCCTAATAAAACAGCAGGGCACTGGTATTTTACCGGTGCCCGCTTTATTATCTAAAAAGACCAACTTAAATTTGCAACTGTAATTTCCGGTTTATTTAACTTTGCATACGTTTTAGAACTGGGAGGGCTCAAGGATAATCCACAAGAACGTGTAACTTGTCTTAGAAACAGATCGCCAGTTTTTGTATGCCTTAATTCTGAATTAACTAACCTTGAAAAATTTAGATTATTGACCCGTATCGTTGTTTTTATTGGTTTCTTATTTTTTTCCTCTATTCAGTTAATGGCCTCCAGTGTTTTTGGCCTGGTGCGCGACAGTCAGGGTAATCCTGTCCCCGGAGCTACTGTCTATATTTCGGAAAGCAAAACAGGCACCTCCACCAATAGTGAAGGCTATTATAAGGTGCCTATATCTGCCGGGACCTACCATTTCCAGTTTCAGGCTTTGGGATTTGCCAGTCAGGAATTTAAGTTGACCATTCCTGATAATCACAATGAAGAGCTAAACGTAGAGTTACAAGAGGTCTTATTCCAGATTCCTGAAGTCAGGGTCTACTCAGGTGGTGAAGATCCTGCAATCGTAATGATGCGAAAGGCCATTGGTTTAGCCCCTTATTATTTGCGACAGGCCAGTAGCTATGAAGCTGAAGTCTATTTGCGTGGATCTTTTGTCCTTGAGAAGGTTCCTAAAATTCTCGGAAAGGGCTTGTCGGTGAATGTCGGTGGACAAGAGGCTAAAGTGGGTGAGACTTTTTCCGTAGAATCGCTGAATCATATTGAGTTTTTTGCTCCCGATACCTTTCATCACACCGTGGTTAGTTCGCGAAGTTCTTTTTCAGGACTGGATGAGAATTCTCCTATTGGCTATATCAATTCAAGTTTTTATGCGGGCAATAATGAGATGTACATATCTCCTTTATCGCCTCAGGCCATGCGGCATTATAATTTCAGGTATGATGGCTATATCATGGATGGAGGCAGGGTGATCAATAAGATAAGAGTTATTCCTCGACGCAAAAGTCAACAGTTATGGGAAGGTGATTTATATTTGGTAGAGGATTTATGGAATATCCATTCGGTCGATTTTAAGCTGGAGCCCTTTTATGGAACCATTGCGATGCGACAGGTTTATGCACCTGTCAAGGATGGGATATGGCTTCCGGTAAGTCATCATTTCAATATTGATGGGGCCATGATGGGAATAAAGATGAAGGCTGATTATGTGAGTTCTGTCAAGTACATGGATGTGGTTCTGAATACCAACTTAACACCCCCGGCCATGATTGCAAGTCACCTCACCAGTGAGGACATACTTCCGGAAACAGAGGAGTTGCAGAAGCCACCCCTGACAAAAAACCAGCGCCAGATAAAGCAACTGATGGAAAAGGAAGCCATGAACAACCGGGATATGATTCGCCTGGCTTCACTTATTGAAAAGGAAAGCCAATCTCAGGAGCGCCAGAGGGAGGATGTGCTGGAAATCAAAAGTAGTTATCAGTTTAAAGTGAAGAGGGACAGCATCCCCCGCGATTCTCTGTTTTGGCGTTCGGTGCGACCTGTTCCTCTGACTCAGGAGGAAAAGCGCTCTTTTGCTGTCAGAGATAGTCTTTCGGCCGTGGCCAATGACTCTGTCGACAACGATTCGACGAGGCATATGTCTCAATTCTCAAAAATACGAAGAAAAGTGTTCCATGGCACCACCTTTCCTCATGAGGCCAATTTTAGGGTAAAGTATGGCGGATTGATCGATTTGTCCACTCTTGGATTTAATGCGGTAGATGGCTGGAAGTACGGACAAAAAGCGGGGTTTGAGTGGCGGCAGGATTCGCTTCACACTTTAAACATGGAAGTTTCTGCGGGCTATGCTTTTGCCCGCAAAAAACTGTATGGAGAGGTGCTGTTGCAACAGCATTACTGTCCCTTAAACCGTGGATTGCTCAAGGCATCTGCCGGAATGGGTACCTATGGCTATAAAGGAAATATGGGCTTAAACCCCTTGGTTAATATGGGGGCTTCTCTTTTGTTTAAAGAGAATTACTGGCGGTTGTATCAGAATGATTTCGTGAAGTTGTACAATGAGGTAGATATCATAAATGGTCTGAGGATGAAGACCGGTATTTCGTGGCACAATTATGCACCGGTCTCCAATGGTACCGACTTCTCTTTCTTTAACAGGGATAAGATGTACCATTCCAATGAAGTGGTGAGTGGTGGAGTGTCGGAGCAGCACTTTTTAGCGCAAAAGGCCCTGGTCTGGTCGGCAGGCTTTGAGTTTACTCCCCGCCATTATTACCGTATTGAGAAGGGGAGAAAGCTGATGTTACATTCTGCTTATCCCACTTTTACCGCTCGCCTGGAGCATGGTCTGGACGCCTTTGAAAGTGATGCCGATTATCTCTTGCTTGAAGCAGGTGTTTATAAGAAGGTCGAATTCTCTTTCATGCCTACGTTTTCGTGGTCTGTTAATGCCGGATCATATCTTCGCAACAAGCAAATTCATTTTTCCCAATTCAAGCATTTTCAGGGTTCGGCATCTCCGTTGCTATTTAGTGATATGATTTCAGGCTTATTTTTGCTGGATGACTACCAGGCATCTACTAATAATTGGTTTGTACGTGCCGGGTCTACTTACTCTTCTCCCTGGCTTTTCTTAAAAAATCTGCCGTTTTTTAGCAATCGGGTATGGAATGAAAATTTGCACTTTAACTACCTCCATACGTCTGAAAATCCCCACTATGTTGAAGCTGGCTACAGTATCAGTCGCATTTTTATGGCCGGTACTGTGGGCGTTTTTGCCGGTTTTTCTGAAGGACGCTACCAGCACTGGGGCGTTAAAGCTGCCATCACCCTGTGGTGATGGCTTAAAAAAGTCATGAATAATTTGATACAGTAAAAATATATAACAGGGATGGTGATGAAGAATCTGTAGCCCGCTTCTTTCGTATTATTTTTGCGGGAGGTGCAAGTGCCAGATTTTACCGGCCGGCTCTCCTTATAAATTATACTTCATGAGGGTTCCGGTAGATAGCATAAGTGATAATACGGGAAGAATAAAATAGCTTTACTTTTTCTTAAACCATCCTTTTATTTTTTCAAACCATTTAGATGTTTTGGATTCCTCTTTTTTATCACCGGAAATATCGCTGCTGATTAACATGGCAATGGGCCTCAATTGATCAAACTCTTCGCATATCACTTTAAGCATAGCAGCAAAAGGTAGAAATAATACCATACCTGCTATTCCCCAAACCGAAGCACCGATTAATAAGCTCAAAATTGCCACTAAAGCATTTACATTTACGCTACTACCTACAATTTTTGGATTTAAAAAGTTACTTTCAATAGTTTGAATTCCCCAAAACAAAGCTATTACGGCCAGGGGTACCCATAAGGAATCTGAGGACATAAAGGCATATAGCACAGGAATGGTTGCACCTATTGTGGTACCTATATAAGGCACTATAGATAAAACTGCTGCCAGGAATCCAAAAAGAAACGGACTATCAATTCCAATAATCCACAACCCAATACTGTTGGCAAACCCCAATATTATAATTAACAGGAATATTCCGGAAAGGTATTGTTTTCCCACTCTTTGTATATTTTTGAGCATCCTGAAAATTTTACTTTGATTTTCATCATCACCAAATGCTACAAAAGCTTTGGTTAATCCTCCCCTGTAAATTAGTAATAAGAAAGTAAATATTATTGTGGTAACCAGTCCTGTAAAGAATGAAGCTGTACTACTAAAAGCATTTTGTATTAATGATCCGGATGATTTTTTTATCCATTCTTTTCCATTTTCTACCAATTCCTCACTGTTTAAGTCATCTATAAAATTTATATTATTATTGATGAAGACTACAGCATCTGATAATGTCTTCATTATTTTTTCTGTGAAATCATCCAAGTGATCAGAAAGACTAATTATTTCGGCAGAAAACAGGGTGATAAATCCTCCTATAATTAAGAATAACATCAACATGGAAACAAATGCGGACAGCAATTTATTTAAGCCCCACCCTTCTAATTTTTTAACAACCGGCAATAAGATGAATGAGATAAACAATGCCATGCTTAGCGGTATTAATACTGGTTTAGCTAATACCAATACGGCAAAGAGGCCAAATACGAAGGCTAATAAAAAAAATAATTTCTGAATGGATAGTTTCATAGGCTTGTCAAATAAAATGTCTTTTGATTATAAAAAAAATAACTTGCATTTTACTTATAGTGTATTCGTTATATCCCCTAAATTTAATAAAAAAAGTAAACTGTTCGACGGCTTATTGCAATTAAAGCTATTTTAAAGGAGTATGTTTGTGAATATATTTTTTATGATTTTCAAGTTAATATAATTTTCGTTACAAAAGTGCGAATCAATTAATATAAAAATATTATACAATAATAAGTATCTGTTACATAATCCGCAGATTGCTTTCAAAAAACACATAAATTTATCCTGTTAAAAACAAGAAACTAAAATTTCATTCGTATAAAGTATAGTTAGCAATCTGTTTAACAATGTGTTAATAATGCA
>CAZFOO010000097.1:0-13663 GCA_964520585.1 uncultured Bacteroidales bacterium | reverse complement strand
CAGATAACGTTGCTAATGTGACCAGCAGTAATTTAAGAGAATTCTTCATAATATGAATCTTTTTACTTCGTAATATCAATGGCAAAATAAGGGATTTATTTTCATATTCAAAACCATTAAGCATCACCTGCCCCGGAAATATTTTCGTATCAGGTGATGCAATCTTTAAATGTATTTGCATCCTTAAACATGGCGTTCATTAACATGGCAAACCACATAATAAGCATTAGTGTAACACGAGATTAGGGAACTAAATCCATACTTTTTACATTCCAAAAAGAAGAGGTATTTAAAAATGCTTTTTGTGGATTTGATTAAAGAATAGATTAAGCTAACTGTTAATTTTCCTGTCAGGGATATTAAATAAGCCCCTTGCTACCTGCCGGTATTCTGGTTAAAATTACCAACTATACTCTGGAAATGTGAATTATCCGGTGATCCTGTTCTCCCTGAATTTCCAATTCCTGGGTACCTGAATCAGCATCAATTTCATATTTTATCAATTCTGTTCCCGTAGAGGGATCAATCCATTCTACTGACCACCGCCCGGAAGGGATAACTATGCCAAGCTTTTCACCATGATCGCCCCCAATGAGCTGAATAACATAATGATTATCCGGATCTGCCAGTACGTTAGCACCAGCCCCCTGAGGAAGAATGTTAACAACGTCATGGCAGGAACGCATATGCCAGAATGGTAATCGCGCAATAAAGCGACCAAGATGGCCGGCCGCATCATGCTGAAAATCAATAACCGACTCCGGATTATCTCCTGCCAGCCTGTGAAACCGGGCTGAAGCAGCACCACCCACAAACCTGCTCCAGAACACAATGGTTCCGCCTTCCGGTCCACGGGTATAATCTTTTGATACTATCAGCGGACGACATGTTCCCGCTTCAGCCATGGCAAGACGGTATTCGAGGATCCGCCGGCTCCCTTCAATTGCCTGTTTTTGTGCATCACCGCCAAACTCATGTCCGGAAACAGCCTGGGATATATCAACATAATCATAATGCCTGTCTGTTATTAAAGTCATCGGATTAAAGAGAGTTTCACATTCTCCGCCACCATCAATACGATTGGTTGAAGGCATCTCCCCGATCATCATTGAGCCGGGAACGACAGCCCCGATATACTTTGCCCAGAACCGGCTCCATTCCAAATCTGCACGGCTTTCGTTGGATATATTTATTATGATGTTCGGATACTCCTTTATGATTGAAAGCAAATGGTCCACATATAGCTTCTGAAGATCTAAAACAACGGAGGTATCGGAACGTGAAGGAATCGTGCTGTAAAAAGGTGCATCACATTCCGTTGTATGTACGGACATAACATCCTTTCCATAATTTATATTATTTAACGGATTGTACGGATGAGCATTCCATGCCCCCTCAGGTCCGGGATCCCATGCACCCCCCACTCCACGTGTTACAGACCAGTCATCCCATATTTCCAGAGAAACAACAATGCGAAGTTTGAGTGCCAGATCCAGATAGTCTCTCAAACGATTTTCCCAGGCCGGTTCAAATTGTTCCAGGTCATACCTCCCATCATCCAGTCTCAACCAGGGTTGTAGTATTTCGGTCACTTCGCCATCATGCATATGGTTCATGGGGTCATATGGAAGACAACGCACGAAGCCGCAAACATTTGGACTACCAACCTCCTTAATCATCCTGTCAAGACGATGCAGCTGATCACGAAAGTTCATTTCCGCAGGGCGACTTATTGGAGTCCAGCTGTGATAGCCAGCGGGGCCAAGCAAAAAAACAGGTGTGTCGCCCCAAGCAAGATAGTACGGGTTATCCGGCCAGGGTTGGATCCGGTCTGTATTGTCGTTACCATGCAAACATTCGAAAGGTATAGTTATCAATATCAACAGAAATATCCATGATAACATCTTGATTATAATCTGAGTTGAATTTTTCATATAAGCTGTAATTTAATTATATCCGGCAAATCGATCCCGGAGCTCGTTTTAATCCAAAATTAATAATTATGGCCAATAAAACCAGTATAATCATGTTTAATCCCTTGGAAAATGAAACCTTTATCATGAGCCATTCCATAAACAGGCCCTGGACGTTCACCCGTAGTCTTCACATCAGACGGACCGGGATATCAACAGTTTGCTTATCTGGGTTATCCCGGCATAATCATGTCAGCAGCCCTAATTTATGCTGAACAAGTCATCATCAGTCTCTGATCAGCTGCATCTGATAATCATACATTCGGGCATAATAACCCTTTCTCTCCAGGAGATCCAAATGTGTACCCATCTCTGTAATGCGACCTTTATTCATAACAATGATCTGATCCATTTTTTCCATATCAATAAGCCGGTGTGTTATCAGAATGAAAGTCCTTTTCTCCCTTACTTTCCATAAGGTGTTCAGGAGTTTTCGTTCCGTATTTGCATCCATATGAGCAGTGGGCTCATCAAATAGCCAGATGAAATTATTCTTTAGCAATGCTCTTGCCATGGCAAATAATTGCCTTTCACCTCCCGAAAACCTCATTCCCTGTGTGCCGGCTTCCATGGCAAGGTTATTGGCTAAAGATGTCAAACCCACCATCTGCAGTATTTCAACAAGCTGCTGATCGGTAGCATCCGGATTCGCCAGCATGAGGTTTTCACGTAATGAACGGTTAAAAATATATGCATCCTGTGATACTATCCCAAACAATAGCCTGTATTTTTCCATATCCAGTTGACGGATATCGTCGCTATCTGCCATGATTTTTCCCTTAGTGGGATGCCAAAATCCCAACAGCAAGTTGGCAAGGGTACTTTTGCCGCTTCCCGAGGGCCCGACGATGGCTGTTTTAGAGCCTGCGGATAGAAAGAACGTAATATTCTTTAACACATGTTCTTTTTCATTATAATAAAAAGATACATCATCGAAAGATAGAGAAATGTTTTTGGCTGCCGGTTCCTTCATCTTCAGGGTATCGGTTGAGTTATAGACTGAGGTATGTGTTGGGGAGGCGGACACTTCCTGTGTAAGCGAAAAAAGCCTGCTGGCTGATTCCTCAGAAGCTTCGTGCTGCAGAAACGCATTTGCCAATCCCTGCAATGCTTCAAAACTACTCAACACTCCCAGGGTAAGCGCCGCAAGCATTACTCCCTTAATTTCACCATTTGCTACCAGGGGAATGGATAAGACAAGTACAGAAAACATAGCTGTATGTGCCATCAGGTTATTCAATCCCTCCACGAGGCCCGATGTTCCGGCATTTTTATGTTGAATTTGATTCAGCTTTTCCTGCATTTCATCAAATTCTGCCATGGTATTCTTTTTCCTGCCCATCCATATCAAATCCTGCAACCCCTGTAAACGATCAACAAGAAAAACCTTCATTTTTGCACGGGTATCAACATTTTCTTTTCCTCTTCCCTTTGCCAGACAGGCTGCCAGATAAGGAACCATGGTCCCGTTAATAATAAAAAATGCCAGGGTAACAATTGCCAGTGTAATATTATAAAAAGCCAGTCCCCCTATAGTGATAATGCTTATTACGGCAGCTACGATGACCGGAGAAATAACACGCAAATAGACGTTTTGCAGTGTCTCTATATCGGAGGTGATCAACGATAAAAGCTCTCCGGGCCTTTTGCTCATCAACCATTTTTGAGAGAAAGCTTCAATCTGCCTGTAGAATTGGGTGCGCATGGAAAGTAGTATTTTAAAGGTCAGATCGTGCGATACAACCCTTTCGAAATACCTAATCACAGCCCTTGATATTCCGAAGAACCTAACACCAGCTGTGACAACGAAAAGATCTACAATCAGCGGACGCTGGGCAGCCCGTGAAATAAGATAACCCGAAGTGCTCATCAGTCCCATGCCTGCCAAAATAGTGCCGACAGCCAGGATCAATGCCCCGGCAAATTGCAGTTTATGTGCTGATATGTAGTTTACTAATTTACCTGTCATGATTGTCTTTTTGAGGCAGGTCCTCTCATTGTCGATAAATATCCTGCATAAATACCGTTTTGACTGATCAATTCTGAATGTTTCCCACTTTCAGCCACGGTGCCATTACTGAAAACCAATATATTATGAGCATTCTTAACTGTTTTGAGCCGGTGAGCTATCACAAGGGTAGTACGGCTTTCTACGATCCGCGTTGTTGCTTCCGCTATCAGCTGCTCGCTTTCAGGGTCAAGATTTGAGGTAGGTTCGTCAAAAATCAAAAGTGGAGCATTTTTCAGCAAAGCCCTGGCAATAGCCAGCCTTTGCTTTTCACCGCCACTGAGTCTTGCCGCGTTGTCGCTAAGCATGGTATGGTAGCCATCGGACAACTGACTGATAAAATGATGAGCACCGGCTTCCATGGCAGCATCATGCACTTGGTGGTTGCTTGCCGCCGGATTGGCCATCAGCAGGTTATCCAGCAGCGAAGCATTGAAAAAATGAGGGTGTTGCGGTACATAGGCCACATTTTGCTGCCATTGCTCTATGTCTAATTCATTCATGGGCATATCATTGATTAGTAGTCGTCCCTTGTCAGCTCGCAAATAGCCTGCTAATAAATGGGCAAAGGTTGTCTTTCCTGCTCCGGTAGGTCCCACTACTGCCGTGAGAGTTCCCGGCTGCAGATGGCAATTCAGGCCCTTAATCACATGCTGCTGAGTTTCAGGATAGGTATAGTGAATGTTTTCGCACACAATGCCTATTTCTTTTCCAGAGGTAAATGGTTTCTGCTTCCAAGCATCAAATCCGCCTGGTTTCCCCGCGATCTTAAAAATTTCAGATGCAGCTGCACTTCCTTCCATACCGGCGTGATGATGAAGCCCCAGTGTGCGGAACGGAAGATAAAACTCAGGAGCAAGCAACAAAACAAACAGGCCGGTCTGAAATGCCATCATCCCTTCTATAAGCCTTATGCCTACCTGAACCGCTACCATTGCTATGCTTATGCTTGCTGCAAGCTCCAGCACCATGCCCGACAAAAATGCAATTCTGAGTACCTCCATAGTAACGATGCGAAAGCGATTGCTGCTTTCATAAACATGTTCGGATTCTCGCCTGCTCATTCCAAAAATCTTCAGGATTTTTAATCCTTGCAAAACATCCAGGAAATGTGAGGACAGGCGACTCATGGCATGCCACTGGTTTTGAGTGAGTTTTTTGGCATGAGTACCTATCATCCACATGAAAAACAGGATCAGAGGACCGGTAAGCATCATTATAAGTCCGCTTGGCCAGTCAAAATATAAAGTAAAAGCAACGATAACTGTTGGCAAAATTATGATATGGATCACTGACGGGATATAACGTGTAAAATAGTCATCCAGCTTTTCCACCCCTTCAGAAACAGATGCAATAATTGCCCCGGTTTTGCGCGTATGGATATAAGAAATGTCTGAATTCAATATATGGTGAAGCAACCCCCGGCGCAAAGAAGATTTGATCTTCACAGCCTGTTGTTGAGCAAACCTTTCACGAATCCACAGTAATAAACTTCTCAAAATGATACACAACAATAACAGATAAAGCCACTGGTGACTGTTAAATTCTAATGTAGTAAATACCTCCGCGATGATAAGGCTGAGAAAATACATTTGGAAAATCACTACAATGGTAATAAGAAAGCTAAGGAGTGCAATTCCCGGTAAAAACCCGCGCACACCCTTCGCAAGCAGGAAAAGTCTGCGATGAATATGCATAGACGATGATTCTTTCGAGGATCCGGATTCTTTCACTAAGGATTAAGCTCCAATTTTTTATTTTTCACGGGGTATGGCATCACGGCTGACACGTTTGCTGAAGACATAATAACTCCAGCCCTGATAAGCCAGTACAACGGGAATGAAGAACAATGCTACTATTGACATGATCCTAAGGGTAAGCTGACTTGAAGATGCATTATAAACCGTAAGACTATATGCAGAATCAAGTGATGAGGGCATAACATTAGGAAACAGTCCATAAAAAACAACTGCTGTTCCCAGCAAGATAGTACCTGCCATAGCCGCAAAAGCATATCCCTGCATCTTTAATTTAATAAAGACGAAACAGGAAATAAAACTAAGAATGGCCAGTGTGGGAAAACTTCCCGGCACAAGTCCCAACCCTTCAAAAAGGACTGTATGCCAATAACCCAGACCAGCAAAAGTGGCAGTTATCAAAGCAATGGGTATCCATAAAACAGAGGCAATCTTTTCTGCCCTTTCCTTGAGCTTGTCAGTTGTACGAAGACTCAGAAACAATGCACCATGAAGTACAAATATCAGTACTGCAACCACACCACCCAATAATGCATAAGGGTTAAGAATATGCAAAAGATTTCCGGTAAAATTCATGTCTGCGCCAATGGGCAGCCCCTGCACGATATTGGTAAAAGCCACTCCCCAGAGCAAGGCAGGGATCAGGCTGCCCCAAAAAATAAACTGGTCAAAGGTACTTCGCCACCATGCTTCTGTTTTCTTACTGCGAAACTCAAAGCCGACAGCCCTGAGTATCAAAGCTACAAGCATTAAGAATAAGGGGATATAAAATCCACTGAAAAGCGTGGCATACCAATGGGGAAATGCAGCAAACATTGCTCCACCGGCAGTAATGAGCCATACTTCGTTGCCATCCCAAAAAGGGCCGATAGTATTGACCACTACCCTGCGGTCGGTATCATCTTTGCTGATAAAGGGCATAAGAATGCCTACTCCGAAGTCAAAACCTTCCAAAATGAAATAGCCAATAAACAAAATGGCTATTAAAATGAACCATATTAATTGAAAATCCATAATTGAAATTTTTTATGTTTTGAAAATATCTTAGTAAGCATGTCCTGCACTTTCACTCTCTTCCGCTACACCAGGTCTGGCAAAACGGTGCACCAGGTATACTGCAACAGCAGCAAGTATGCCGTACAGGAGTGTAAATGCTACTGTTGTAAGCAGCATAAAACCACTGCTTACATTGGGTGATACACCATCTTTAGTCAGCATTAGTCCATAAACAACCCAGGGCTGACGGCCCATTTCTGCCACAATCCAACCCAGGGAATTAGCCACAAGAGGAAGAAACATTACTACCAAAGCCATTTTCAGATATATCCTATTGTCCGCCAATTCATTTCGCCACCATAGTACAAGTCCTGCAATACCAAATAATATAAACAGAATCCCGAGGCCTACCATCAACCGGAAACTCCAGTAAACTACATTTATCGGTGGTATATAATTGCCAGGACCATATGTCTCTTCATATTCCGCCTGCAATTCCTTTATACCCTTTACTTCGCTTGTAAGATTGTTATAAGCCAGAACAGTCAACATGTAAGGCAGCTTATATTCTCTCTCCGAGGTTTGATTTTCCTGATCTATGATCGCGAACAATGAAAAGCTTGCGGGCTGTTCTGATTCCCAAAGTCCTTCCATAGCAGCCATTTTCATTGGTTGGTTTTTTACAGTATGCTGTGCATGTTTGTGTCCGGTAGTAGCCACCAATAAAGCCGATACCGTAGTAAATACAAGGGCTATGCGTGCCGATTTAATAAAAATATCTGCCTGGTTTTGTCTTAATATTTGCCAGGCACTGATGCCTAGCATGAAAAGGCCGCCAGTAACAAAAGCCGCGATAATGGTGTGTTGGGCCATTACAAGCATTTGTTCGTTGAGCATTACAGCAACAAAATCACTTAGTTCGGCACGACCCTCATTTAATATATACCCTAAAGGAACCTGCATCCAGGCATTGGCTATGATAATCCATAATGCCGATAAAGCCGAACCCAGGGCAACTAACCATATACTTAGCAAATGTATTCCTTTAGATAACCGCCCCCACCCGAACAACCATACAGCAATAAAAGTAGATTCCAGGAAAAAGGCCATCAAGGCCTCTATGGCCAGGGGAATGCCAAAAATATCACCAACAAACCGCGAATATTCAGACCATGCCATGCCAAATTGAAATTCGAGCACGATTCCTGTTACCACACCAAGAGCGAATATGATAATGAAAAGCTTACCGAAATATTTGGTTAAAAGCTTATAATGCTCACTGTTGGTGCGATAGTAAAATGTATGAAGAACTGCAGTTAAACCTGCAAGCCCCATAGTGAGGGGAACAAATAAAAAATGATAAACAGTTGTAATACCAAACTGCCACCTTGCAATTTCTAATAATTCCATCTGCCGGTATATTATATTAATATTTTAATAAATATATGAATTAACAAAGATGTCAATAAAAGTCTGATTAATAACCTGCGCGATATTGTAAATAGTTATAATAAATATATTTGTTGTTCTTTTAAGGAAGAAAAGACATGAAAATTTGAGCATCTAAATTAGCATAAAATTAAAATCAGGCAATAAAATACCTGAATTATTTTTTAATGCTAAGATAAATTTATCGATTAAAAATTACTTCAGACCATCATGTCATATAAAACAAACCCATCTTAAATATTAGATTATTTATTGGTCATATATTTCTGCATGTTCAATATATCTACAACTTTTTACAAACTGTGTAGATTTTCACCACTTGCAAAATTTCCACTATTTGTTCACTGATTTAAAAAACTAATACAATATTCCAGCTGTTTAATACTGAAAACTTGCAGGATATAAGTGATACTAATGATTTATCACATATTCAAAACAACTTTTCAATTTACTTAGATTTGATTAACCTCTTTTGTTTATGGTTCAGTGAAAGGAGTGGTATGATTTTTTCAATCTAAACATAATTGTCAAATCAAAAAGGATTGCGATCAAACTGATTTTAATGTTGTAGCAATTGCAATGATTGATAATCTATCCGGTTATATTGGCATAGCGATAAGAGCCGGTCCAATTTACCAGAATCTTTTTTCATTTATACTGAAAACTTTATTTTCAAACGGACACTTATATACAATATAAATTGCAAAGATTTGGACCAAACTTAATATGATATGAAAAAGTTATATCCCTTATTAACAGTATTTCTGATTTACTTAAACGGAGGATGTACTGTCATTGAAGATATCTTTGAAGCCGGATTCTGGGCAGGACTTATTGCTGCAATTGTTGCAATACTGGTAATATTTCTGATTGTTAAAATAATAAAGGCAATCATAAGATAGGTAATAACTAGAAAATTAAATTTTGTCAACTAAAAGTCAGCATTATGAAAATAGCAGGAATTGTATTATTGGTTATTGGTATTGCCGGTACGATTATATTTGGAGTACAGGCTATTCAACAAACTGAGACTTTCAGCTTTTTAGGTCTTGATATCGGTGTTTCGGATGCTAACTGGACTCCGGTAATAATAAGTGCAATAATCCTGGTGATTGGTATTGTCATGACGATCTCCGGCAGAAGATCTGCCGCAAATTGAAATCCTAAGATTTCCATTGTTTGTATCTTTTCGGGCTTATGAAATATGAAAAATATTTTCAGATAAGGATAAAATGTCAAAAAAGATTTCTAGCCTAACTATATAACTGTAAGTTATGAAAATACAAAAATCGATTGTCATATTGATATTAGCCACATTTGGATTTAACATAATCTCAAACTAACACGTGTGGCTAATGAGGAGATTGCTCTGGATCCACTCCTGGGATTTTCCGGCAAAAGGTTTTACAGGTTTATGATTATTTGAAACTATAAAATCAAAATCTACATTTTAAATCACTAAAATAATTATATCATGTTAAGATGGATATTAACTTTTCTGGTAATAGCAGTTGTTGCTGCTGTTTTAGGTTTCGGAGGAATAGCTGAAGGTGCAGCTTCAATTGCTAAGGTGCTCTTTTATATATTTCTCGTACTTTTCCTTATAAGCATTATTGCGGGCGGAGTAAGAGGATGGAAATAGGAAACAGGAAAGACAATAACTGTTGTTTTTCGTTAATGTAATCAGGCTATTGGAGCAATTCTCATGGGAACTAGTACTGAGGCTGGATAGTCCTTTAAATGGAACTGCCTGAATCAATCGTATAAATAAATTTCATTTATATGTATGGCATGCTCATGCCACAAATGTACATGAATTATCCATCTGAATTTTTCATAAGAACTCCACATCCGTTAAATACAGATCAGAGAATAATAACATTGCATAATGACTCAACGGATTGAAAAGCAATGTTTCCGATCCCTGACTAAATAACATAAATGATAATCACTCTCAATACTTTAAATAATATAAGTTAAAGCGAAGCGGTTCATCCTGTCAGTAAAAATTTTGTTACTTCTTCACGAAATTCTGACTCTTGTTTTTACAGAAGAAATGGAAGAAAAAAAACACCTTCCCCAGGCAGAAAGAAGATATTTGATGATAAAACGAACAGCGTTTGTTTTATTAACCATGGTTCTTTTTATTTATGGCCTTATTGCTATACGAAATTTCCTTTATCCTATAGCCTTTGGTTTTGTTCTCGCATACCTGGTTTATCCTTTGGCAAGGTGGTTCGAGATTAAAGGAATCCCCCGTATCCTTGCCAATCTTATTGTTATTTTGGGCACTCTGGCCTTAATGGCCGGTTTATTTATTACTGCTTACCATATTATCACCCCTCTTGCAATAGATTATTTTGATCTGGCTGACAGTGCTATTGAGAATATAACAGAAATGAGTGTCAGTGCAGGTGAGTATTTTGGCATTGATGCGGATATTATAAAGGAAACTATCAGCAGGCAGGTTGGTTCTGCCTTTGAAACAGGGATAGAGCAGCTTGGGAACGTCTTTACCGCTACCACCAATACCATTATTACATTCGGTTTATTACCTGTCTATATTTTCTTGTTTTTATATTACCGGACAAAATTCATGTATTTTTTGCTCAATCTTGCCGGAAGATCCAAAAGGAAGGAAATGGTTGCAATGTTGCGTGAAATAGCAGCGGTAATGGTAAGATACGTGGGTGGGGTTATCATAGTTGTTTTTATCCTTTCTTTTATTAACTCAATCGGTCTTCTAATTATCGGACTTCAATTTGCAATTCCGTTGGGCGTAACGGCAGCATTGTTGAATTTTATACCTTATTTTGGGACATTGCTGGGAGGACTGGTTCCTCTTATATTTGCGTTTCTTGTAGAAGGTAATCCTATCCTTGCACTTAAGGTAGTCATACTTTTTATTATAATCCAGTTTATTGAAAATAATATTCTCACCCCAAATATTGTAGGCGGAAATGTAAATATCAGCCCCTTTTTCATTATTACAGGCCTGGTTGCTGCCAGCATGATATGGGGAATACCTGGTATGCTACTTATTGTTCCGTTTCTTGCTAGTATGAGAATACTTTTCAAGCACATAGATTTCATGAAACCATACGCCTTTCTGCTTGGAGAAGAGGGTACAGAGAAACACTCTATTCATATGAGCAAGTTTAAAGGAATAATGAACCGATTTAAAAGGAAAATAAAAAAATAGAAGGATTATTGTTATTTTAAGCAGCTGCTTCATAGGCAGCCATTCCAACGATACTGAACGTGGAGTCGGATGTTGCCGCTAAATTTCTTTCCGGCTGATCGGTTACCTGCGTAAAGATACGGTCTCCATCACGGACAAATGTCAAAATAAACCAGGGCATAACATCCAGTTCATATCGTCCGGTCAACAGTTAAAATTTTTCAGTTTCATAATTGAAATCTTTCTGGACTCTAGGACCGAATAACTCATTTTCCGGCTCCTCAGACAACTTTTCGCTTTCCAGGTACTTCTCTAAAAATAAATCTGTTATCTGATTTGTGATGCCAAAATTATATACGGCACTATTGATCTGTGTTACCACTGCGGCATTAATACCGGGAAACACCATCAGAATTGGGCGATGCGCTACATCTGCGCCACCATGCTGATACCTGGGCAATCCTTTGTATTCCTGAATATACAACCCAAGTCCGTATTTGGATCTACCATACTTACGATTTCATTTGAATTAAGATAACACCTGCGGCAATGATCCCCAGGCCGAACAGGTCAGTGGCCAGGAGGCGGTCACCGAACGCAGCCCAGGCCATAAGCATAGTCACCGGAGGGCCGAAATAAAACAGACTCGCCACTCTTGTTGCGTCAATCCATTCGATCAAAAGCCACATTAAAGCATACGCCATAAGTGATACACCCAGGATCAACCATAACAGCGCTCCCATAAATACAGGGGTCCATTCGGTAACCATCCCCTCCAGGAAAAAAGCAGGAATAGTTACGACCATTGCAGTACCAAGGCATTGGTAAAAAAGTCCAAGATTCCCGGATAAACGATAAGAATGTTTTTGTACATATAACCGGCGCTGAATAAGACTCGCGGCGGTAAATGCCACCACAGAACCAAAAGGAATGAAATAAGCAAAAACGGAGCCAGTGTCTGACAGCCCTGTTCTGGCCAGAACCGCAACCATGACTCCACCAAACCCGATCAGTAAACCTGCCCACCGTCTGGGCGGTGTCCGTTCTCCAACCACCATTCCCGATAAGGCGCCTGTTGCCATAGGTTGTAAGGCAATCACCAGGGCAACAATTCCTGCGGGAACTCCATACTGCAATGAATAAAATACACAGCCCAGCCAGATGCCATGTGCCAGAACTCCAACGATAAAGGCAATCAAAACGGGATTCAACCCCGGCCATTTCAAACGGCGGCGGAGACCGAGGTATACAAAGAGGATGAACGTCAGCAACCAGTATCGCCAGAAGAGTAAGGTAAGAGGTTCCGCATAGGGAAGAGCATATTCCGCTCCTATAAAACCCGAATTCCACAATAAAACGAAACCGATGGCCAGAAACAAGGTAGAGTGTTGGAATGGTAATTTCTTCATGTATTGTGATTGCAGTTAAGTTGCCAAAACAGGGCAGACCCAGGGGATATTCCCGTTATAGACAAATTGCCTGATACCTATTTCCTCTATCTGTAACAGATTATTAATCATGCTCATGTCATATTTCTTAAGATACCTCTTATCGAGTTTCTTTAAACGGTTACATAAAAAGTAACCAAAGCCGGCAGTTTATACCATGTAGTGCTAACCCGGAAGCTTTGATAACTATTTTCATTTAGAACATGTTTAATAAGTTAGCCGTATATAAATATCAGTTTTTTTATGCAAATTATCAAAATAATTGGATAATAATGGAATGTAATTCCAGATTTATCCAATTATCCCAGAAATATATTTCCTGTTTTATTGGATCATATTGGTTTAGCAACCATAACAGCCTTATCGGATGATGGATCAAAACCTTTGGGTTTTAAAATAATCCTGGCAGGGTGTACACACTGCTCTTTCTGGCGTTTCCAGACCCGAATTCCAAATAATATTAATAGCAGTTTTACTTCAGGGAATAATTATTATTCCCGCATTGTCAGCAACCAATAGGGTATTCGCCTTTTGCAGGCTGAGATTCTCCGAAGCTATTTCCACTCCTATATCTGCCATGCTGTTTCCGGCAATGATCCTGCCACCAGTATAAAGAGGCTGTTCCAGGTTTACTCCCACCAGATAGGCACCGCTAAGGCTTATATTCAGAGGCAGCCATGCATACATGTTAAATACCGGATCCCGTCAGTTCATCCATCGATTTTTGTCCTGTCAGAAGCTCACGAACCGACTGTTCGGTTAAGGCGGAAATATCGGGAAGCATGCCCAAAACCAAAATGTTTCAAAGGTTTTCAGGGAAGGAGCCGTAACCGTTGAGAAATTTAATGATA
>CAZFOO010000096.1:7312-13689 GCA_964520585.1 uncultured Bacteroidales bacterium | reverse complement strand
AGTATTAAGGCATTATCCATGGACTGGTATGGGGCTACCCATACCAGGGAACGTTTAAACTGCGAGGGTGGTATTTTTACGGAACAGATATCCGATTATACTGTTCATGGTGAATACGCTTTCCCGAGATTTTCTATTGAACATCCTTATTACCGGCCCACCTGGCCAACAGAAGGCAAACAAAACTCTGTAATGATGGCATGGCGTGATTACATGTATACCGGCAATAGCTCCTCATTGCGAAGGCATTATGAAACACTAAAAACCAAGACTCTTGAAGATTTTATCAATGACGATTATTTGGTGGAAAAAGATATTGATGCTGGTGGCCAGCACGGAACATATGGCAGAGATATGGTTGACTGGCCAATATCTGAACTGGATGGATTTCAGTTTACAACTATCAATACGGTAATAAATGCATTTAACTATCAGGCTATTTCAGACCTGTCAGATATTGCAAGTGTATTGGATGAAACTGAAGACGCGGCTTATTATTCTGAACTTGCTGATAACCTTCGCCAGGCTATGAACACACACCTTTACGATAATGAGGCAGGGAAGTTCAGGGATGGTAAAGATGTGGATCATTATTCTCTTCATGCCAGTGCAATTCCCTTAAGTCTTGGAATTGTAGATCCCGGGAATGTTAATAAGGTGGCTGATTTTGCAGTGAGTCGGGGTATGAAAGGGAGTGTTTACCTGGCTCAGTTTTTGCTTGATGGGTTGTATTTGGCAAACAGGGGAGAAGCAGCTTTGAATATTATGAACTCCACTGGCTTGAGGAGTTGGGGGAATATGATTTACAAACTCAATGCCACCATTGTAGGTGAGGCCTGGGACCCTTCTATCAAGGGGAATATGAGTTTTTCGCATCCATGGGCAACGTCACCTGCCAACGTTATACCACGCGGTTTGTTTGGTGTTATTCCCCTTGAACCTGGTTTTAAACGATTCCAGGTTAAACCACAACCTGCTTCGTTGGACTGGGCTACACTAACCACCCCTACCATCAAAGGCCCTGTTAGCGTTGAATTCAATAACAAAGGTGGGCTTTTTGAAATGGCAGTTCAGGTGCCTGTTAATACCACGGCAAAAGTATATGTGCCAATAATGGGGGTGAAAAATCCTGGGTTGAAAAAGAATGGCCAGACCGTTGAGTGTAATATAGAGGACGGATATTTTGTGACTGATATGGTTGGTTCCGGCCGTCATACATTTCAGGTAAGTTCTGGCAAGCTATAAAGTATTTTTAATATTACGCTTTTGTGCGATTTTTTTTATAACTAATATTCAGACTTTACATAATTAACTAAAAAACCTGTTAAATGAAACCCCGTGAAAGAGTTCTAAAAGCCTTTAAACGAATACCCGGACTTCCAGACAGAGTTCCGATCCAGTTTGATTTGTGCCGGCAACTGGCAGATCATTTTGGTAAAGTACTTGATATCCCGGTAAACTATACAGATAATTTATATGAAGATGTTACATATCGTATAAGCGCCAACGAGTTGCGAACTGCAATGGGAAGCGATGTGGTGATAACTGGTGCATCTGTTTCCGAAGATTTTAAAATATTATATGATCAAAATGGTCAATGGCTCAACGAGTACCAGATGAAAATGCGGCAGGGTGACATTTATGTTGAGGTAGTGGATTACCCTTTGGCACATGCAGCAACTAAATCGGATATTGAGAATTATCAATTTCCGGATACTGATGCTAATGGCCGTTATCGTGATGCAGAGTACCTGGTTAAAAAGTATCATGATAATTATCTTGTATTTGGTGATATAGAGGTTACAGTTTTTTCCCTGGCTCACCAATTGGTCGGAATGGAAAAGTTGTTGGTCGATATGATGATGGAAGCCGAATATGTTATACCATTGTTTGAGGCCTGTGCTGAATTTCAAACACAAATAGGTTTGCGTCTCATAGAGAAAGGTGTGGATGCCATATGGTTCGGCGATGATTTTGGTACACAGACCAGTCTTATTATCCCGCCTGAAACTTTCCAAACACAGCTAAAACCTCATTATAAAAGAATGATTGATCGTTTTAAATCAGCAAATCCTGATATTATCCCAATCCTTCATTGTGATGGGGCAGTAAAAGAACTTCTTGATGATATCCATGAAATAGGATTTGAAGTTTTTAATCCTGTTCAGCCTGGGGTCCCTGGTCACACACCTTCAGAGATGAAGTCAGATTTTGGTGAGAAATTGTCTTTCTGGGGTGCTGTTGATCAGCAGGATTTACTGCCTAATGGCACAGACCAGGAACTTGAAGATGATATTTCCGGGAAGATGAGTATTCTGGGGCAAAATGGCGGATACATGATAGCCCCGGCCCATATTATTCAAAATGATGTATCACCTAAGCATGTTGAAAAATTTATTGAACTCTGTTTTAAACATGGGAAATATTAAACAGCTCATTATCGCTGTTACATGTTTAACTGAATAATAAACCAGATATTAGTTATGAGATTTATACTGTTTTGTTTTTGTCTTTTTTGTCTTTATCCTGGTTCAAAAACATTGGCTTCCCAGGAAGGAGTTCCACCATCAGGATTACTGTGTGAACTTCTTTCACAGCCTGAATTATCTGTAATTACAAATCCCTCACCAAAGTTTAGCTGGGTTGTTAATTCAGGATTCCATGATGATTATCAAACAGCATTTCAGATAATTGTTGCCGATTCAAGAACAAACCTGCAGCAAAATAAGGATTTGATCTGGGACTCAGAAAAAGTTATATCCGGGCAATCTTCAAATATACAGTACCAGGGGGGAGTGCTTTTACCTCATGCTTCCTACTGGTGGATGGTCCGTACCTGGAATAGAGATGGCATAATTTCCGGATGGAGCAAACCTCAAAGGTTTAATACCGGAGATTTTAATACCGAAAGACTCTGGCCCGGGGAAAGTAAATGGGTTGAGATTGAGCTGGAAAATAGTGAAAAACTATGGACATTTGAAAACCGGCATCCGGTATTGTATCATGAAATTCAACCCGCAAAAAGAGTTCAAAAAATAGATCTGGATTTTTTTGATTTTGGCAGGGCTGCGTTTGCTGTTCCGGAGATTAAATATACCTGGAAAAATGAAAATAAGAGGGGTCCAGAAGATACGATATGGGTTTTTATGGGAGAGCGGTCTGTGGGAGATTCAATTGACAGGGAACCAGGTGGCGGGGTTTTATACCGGAAATACCCTCTAGTTATTAAACAAGGCACTCATAGAGAAATGCTTGAATTGCCACGTTTTGCCCCGCGTTACCCACATAGTCAGGCTATGCCGGTACACATGCCTGAAGTGATCCCTTTCCGTTATGTTGAAATTCAGACAGATAACCCTGGAGTGGTTATTGAAAAGGTGACGCAGCATGCACTTTATTATCTGTTTGATGAAAATGCATCATATTTTTACTCCTCTGACCAACGCCTCAATGATGTCTATAACCTTTGCCGCTATTCGGTGAAGGCAAATACTTTCAATGGCGATTATGCAGCCAGCGAGCGTGAACGCATGCTCTACGAAGCCGATGCATATATTCACCAAATCAGTCATTACGCTGTGGACCGGGAATATGCAATTGCCCGTTATAGTCTGGAAAATTTGATCTTTCATGCAACCTGGCCTACGGAATGGATTCTGCATACTATTTTGATGGCTTATGCTGACTACTGGCAAACCGGTAACTCTGGAATTATTGAGAAATACTTTTCTGAACTTTCAGCCAAACTTATGCTAGAACTGGCTTCTGATAATTATCTGATAAGCACACGGATCGGAAAACAGACTCCCGGGTTTTTGGAATCGATACATTTTAATGGTAGTGAACTTAGAGACATTGTAGACTGGCCTCATGGTGGAATGGGATTGGATGAAACCGGTGGCGAAACGGATAATTTTGATTTTACCGACTACAATACGGTTGTCAATGCCTTTCATTACCGTGCATTGGTTCTTATGGCTGAAATGGCGGAAGCAACCGGGAGAAATTTTGAAGCCGAAAGGTTTAATAAACGTGCCTCAAAGGTTTTTACGGCTTTCAATAAGGCTTTTTTTGACCAGGAAAAAAACATATACGTTGATGGCATTGGTTCAAATCATTCATCCCTGCATGCCAATATGTTTGCCTTGGTTTTTGGACTTGTGGAAGAGGATAAAAAACCGGAAGTGATAGCTTTTATTAAATTAAAAGGAATGGCTTGTGGAGTTTATGGTGCCAATTATTTACTGGAAGGACTTTTTAACGAAAAAGAGACTGAATATGCCATTGGGCTGTTGACAAATGATTCAGATCGTAGCTGGATTAACATGCTGCGTGTTGGTTCTACCATGACCACTGAAGCCTGGGATAACAAATATAAATCGAATAACGGATGGAGCCATGCCTGGAGCGCTTCTCCGGCACATATAATTCCCCGGAAAATTTTAGGTATTGAACCACTTATACCTGGATTTGGAGAAATTCGGATTGCTCCTCAACCAGGGAATCTTCAACACGCAAGTTGTAAGCTTCCAACTATCAAAGGGCCTGTTTTGGCAAATTTCTCGCAAAAGCCAGGTGATACTTTTAGCCTGAATATTGAAATTCCTGCAAATACTAAAGCACGGGTCATCTTACCCGATGAATTTTCTGCCGGAAAGGTCACACTTGACGGAGAACAAATTAATCCGGAACAGATGAATGAAGAGTTATTTATACATGTTGGATCAGGAAAACATTCGATACAAATTAAATATTAGATATAAAGTTTCTTGAGAAAGCAGCTGTCATAATTCATTTTCATGGAAAGAAAATCCACGTTTATCTGCGTAGCGCTCATGAATAACCACGTCTCAATAATACAGCATTATAACCTATGCAAATAATAAGGGTAAAAGTATGGGTGCATTGTTATATTTTGCAGGGAGGGGAATTAAATGATGTTATTTCTAATATCATATATGCAAACTCTTTTGGCTAATTTTAGGCCGTGTAAATTTGGATTATAATAAAAAAATCATTAAAGAATTAATAAACTAAGCCAATTAATTCAATATAGCTTTGGTATGAAATATATAATTAAAAAGAACATACAGTGTACCCTGGAGCTATTGTTTATCTTTTCCCTGGTTTTGCTGTCCGGCTGTGGAATTCGACAGGATGATACTGCTCCTACCGGTTTGATGACCGATCTTTTGTTGGATCCTGAAGAGGCTGTAATAACCAACCCATCACCAAAGTTTTCATGGATTGTTAACGGTCATGGTAATGGAGTTATGCAAACAGCTTACCAGATTACGGTAGCCTCTGATCTAAAGCTTTTAGAAAATGATAATCCAGATATTTGGGATTCCGGAAAAACTGATTCAAATGAATCAATAGCCGTATCCTATAAGGGTGGCAATTTGGATGAGAATTCTAGTTATTGGTGGAAAGTCCGCACCTGGGATCAAAATGGAGAGATGACCGCTTACAGCACCCCGCAAAGATTTAATACAGGTGATTTTTATAATGAGCAAGAAAGCTGGCCGGGTGAAAGCCGATGGGTGCAATTGGAAGTAAATGGTGAAACTGAATATGTTCTTGAAAACAGGCATCCTGTTCGTTATCATGAAATCCCGCCGGTTTCAATTGTGAAAAATTCTCTTGGCAATCATTTTATAAGTTTTGAAAAAGCAGCTTTCGGGACTCTAAAATTGACACTTGATGAATCTGAAAATACCGATACACTTATTGTACACATGGGAGAAAAGTTTGCTCCCGGAAACCAGGTTGACCGGGAACCTGGTGGTTCTATAATCTACCAAAGTCAAAAGCTGGTATTACAACCTGGCAAGAAAGAATACTTGGTTGAATTACCCAGGCAGCATTTGCGTTATCCGAACAGCCAGGTAATGCCTGAGCATTTGGCAGAGGTAACTGCTTTCCGCTATGCAGAGATAGAGGGTCTGCCGGGTACTTTGACAATCGACCAGGTACGGCAACATGCTTTGCTTTATCACTTTAATGATCAAGCTTCAGAGTTTTATTCTTCCGATAATAATCTTAACCAGATATGGGATCTCTGCAAGCATACACTCAAGGTCGCATCTTTTATGGGTATATTTGTTGATAATGGTACCCGGGAACGTATGCCGTATGAAGCGGATGCTCATATGCAGCAGGTTAGTCATTATAGCGTGGACCGTGAATTTGCCATTCAGCGTTATACTACCAACTTCCTGATTTTTAATCCAAGCTGGCCTACTGAGTGGCACCTTCATATAGTTCCTATGGCCTGGGCTGATTATATGGCCACCGGCAATGACGATTTTCTTGAAAAATTTTATGACGAGCTTAAAAAGAAAACACTGCTCCCCCTTGCCAGGGAAGACGGTCTT
>CAZFOO010000096.1:0-7302 GCA_964520585.1 uncultured Bacteroidales bacterium | reverse complement strand
ATAAGTACCCGCACAGGCCTAGTGACCGAAGAATTTTTGGAAAGCATTCATTATCAAGGCAGAAGCTTCAGGGATATCGTGGACTGGCCACAGGGTACACCTGCCAATGAAACTGAACTAAGGAGCGGTCATGGCAGTGTAACCTTTGAAGGTGAAACTGACCGGTATATTTTTTCTGATATAAATACAGTTGTGAATTCCATGCATTACTACAACCTTGTGTTAATGGAAAAAATTGCAGATGTTCTTGGAAAACAGGAAGACGAAGAATTTTTCAGAGAGAGGTCAAAACTTGTTAAGTCTTCAATTAATGAAAAACTGCTTAATCCGGAAACTGGCTTGTACAGGGATGGCGAGGGAGTTGATCATCATGCATTTCATGCCAGTATGTTTCCCGCGGCTTTTGGTATTGCACCGGAGGAGAATTATTCCCAAATACGTGAATTTTTGATCTCCAAAGGCATGGCATGTAGTCCAATTATGGTCCGATACCTTTTTGATGCCTTATATGAATTGGGTGCTGAGGATTATGCATTAAAATTACTGACATCGGATACTGACCGGAGCTGGATGAATATGATCCGGTTTGGGTCAACAGGAGTTGCTGAAGCCTGGGATATGAAGTACAAAAGAAATCTTGCCTGGATACAACCCACCGGGTCTACACCCACATACATTATTCCCAGGAAAATTTTCGGCATTGAACCACTTGAACCTGCTTTCCGAAAGATACTTATCTGTCCCCGTCCGGGGCCTCTGGAAAGTGCAGAGATAAAACATCCGACCATTAGAGGGAATATAAACATGAAATTTATTAACGATGGAGACTTTTTTTCAGTTGAGGTGACACTACCAGGGAATACCAGATCAGATATTTGTCTGCCGATTAAATTTACCAATTACAACCTGTTGTGCAATGGCGAGCCAATAGAAGGTGAAGATTTAAATGACCGGATATTAATTCAGGATGTAAGTCCGGGTCATTACTTATTTGAGATTAGGAAAGATTGATAAAAATTCTATATTATTACACTTAATAATTACTTTGTAATGAAAACAATAATCAAAATGAACTCAAAATTTAGCTCTAAATTATTATTTGTTTTATCCCTTATTTTGATGGCCGGCTGTCAGGATTTTCAGGAAGATACTACCCCCAGTGGATTGATGACTGATCTATTGCTGCATCCTGAAGAGGCTGTAATAACCAATCCCGAACCAGACTTTTCATGGATCGTAAATGGCAGCGGTGACGGAGTTATGCAGACTTCTTACCAGGTAATGGTTGCCTCTGATCAGGATCTTATCGAAAACGGAAACCCAGATATGTGGGATTCAGAAAAAATAGATTCAGATGAATCTGTTTCCATTCCCTATTCAGGAAGTCCTCTTGATGAAAATTCCAGCTATTGGTGGAAAGTCCGGACATGGAATCAAAATGGAGAGGTCAGCTCTTATAGTGCACCGCAGAGATTTAATACAGGTGATTTTCATGGCGTTCAGAGAAACTGGCCGGGAGAGAGTCGCTGGGTACAACTGGAGGTTAATGGTGAAACAAAATATGTTTATGAAAACAGGCATTCTATAGATTACCATGAGGTGAAACCCGTATCAGTGGTCATGAACTCTGAGGGTAATCATTTCATAAGATTTGAAAAGGCGGCTTTCGGAGTGCTGCAAATAACGCTTGATTCTCCGGAAAACCGTGATACTTTGATTGTCCACCTGGGAGAAGATGATGCTCCCGGAAATCAGGTTAACAGGAATCCTGGCGGCTCTGTTACTTATAATCAGGTGAAGCTCCCCATTACACCGGGCAAGACAGAATATCTTGTCGAGATGCCTCGTTTTGTTTCAAACTATCCTAACAGTCAGGTGCTTGAAGACCATATGCCGGAGGTTACCGCCTTCCGGTATGCCGAGATAGAAGGCTGGGCAGGAAGTTTGGAAACTGAACAGGTCCGCCAGCTTGCCCTTCTGTACCATTTTGATGATGAGGCCTCTGGCTTTATCTCATCCGATAATAACCTTAACCAGATATGGGAACTTTGTAAGCATACCCTTAAGGTTACTCCATTTATGGGAGTATATATTGATGGCGGTGCGCGTGAAAGGATGCCATATGAAGCGGATGCTTATGTTCAGCAGATAAGTCACTATGCCGTTGACAGGGAATTCGCCATCCAGCGATATACTGCAGATTTCCTGATCTTTAATCCAAGCTGGCCCACCGAGTGGCACCTCCATATAGTGCTTATGGCCTGGGCTGACTATATGGCTACAGGCAATGCAGATTTCCTGGATAAATATTATGATGAACTCAAAAAGAAGACATTGCTTCCCCTTGCCAGGGAAGACGGTCTTATCAGCACGCGTACCGGACTTGTGACCGAGGAGTTTCTGGAAGGGATTCATTACCATGGCAGGAGTTTCCGGGATATAGTGGATTGGCCGCAGGGAACACCTGCCGATGAAACTGAACTCAGGAGCGGTCACGGTAGTATCACCCTTGAAGGAGAAACAGACCGGTATATTTTTTCTGATATCAATACCGTGGTAAATGCCTTTCACTACCGCAACCTTGTTTTGATGGCCAAAATTGCAGGTGTACTTAATAAATCTGAAGATGAAGAGTTTTTTAAAGAAAGGTCCGCACTGGTCAAGTCCTCAATGAATGAAAAACTGCTGGATAAAGAAAAAGGCCTGTACAGAGACGGAGAAGGCGTTGACCACAATGCATTTCATGCTACCATGTTTCCTGTGGCATTTGGAATTGCGCCGGAGACATACTACCCTCAAATGTTGGAGTTTATGATCTCAAAAGGCATGGCATGCAGTCCGTATGGTACTCCATATCTTTTCGATGCCCTTTACAAAATGGGAGCAGAGGATTATGCTTTTGAGCTTTTGACATCGGAGACTGATCGCAGCTGGATGAATATGATACGGTTTGGGACAACAATTACTTCAGAGGCATGGGATATAAAATACAAAAGGAACATGACGTGGAACCATGCATGGGGCGCTGCACCGGCATATATAATAACCAGGGGGATATTTGGAATTGAGCCACTTGAGCCGGCTTTCAGAAAAGTACTTATAAAACCGCAGCCGGGATCCCTGGAGAGCGCCGAAATAAAAAGTCCAACGATCAGGGGACCAATTCATGCAAAATTCAACAGGGAACCTGAAGGAATATTTATTATGGAGCTAGTTATCCCTGCCAACACGAATGCCCGGGTAATGCTTCCCATGCCCGGTAAGGATAATTTTACGTTATCAGTTAATGGAAAAGAAACACCCTTTGTTATGGAGGACGGATCTGTTATGGTTGATAATTTAAAGGCCGGCAAATATGTGATGGAAATAAGATAGAATCGCCCATGTCTTTGGGGTAAAACCCAGTCAGGACATCACCGCTAACAGACGCGGGTTTCAACGATTAACTAAAATGATCTTAACATTTATTTCGTATGAAGAAAGTTATTTTCGGACTGCTAATAGTAGTCTCATTAATTATCTTATCAGGTAGTATATATAAAATAGATAACGCAGTTCTTGATAACGATGTGGTCAGGTTTAAACCCTCTGTTAATCTCGAGGAAGATTTTTTAGATCCTCCTGATTATGCACGAACCCGTGCTTATTGGTGGTGGCTGGAAGGCAATATATCAAAGGAAGGAATTTTGCACGATTTGACTGAAATGAAAAGAGTTGGAATAGAGGGAGCCATGATTTTTGATGCCGGTTCTTCTACATATGAAGGTTGGGGCGTTACCAGGAGTGAAGCCGGCCCGGTGTTTATGAGCGATGAATGGCGTGAATTATTTGTTTATGCCTGCCGTATTGCAGATAGCCTTGAAATAGAAGTAAGCCTGAATATGGGTAGCGGCTGGAATTCAGGAGGGCCATGGGTTACTCCCGAATTTGCATCTAAAAAAGTAGTGTGGAGTGAAACAACGGTTACCGGCCCTGCAACTATACAAAAACAATTGCCCCTGCCGGAGGGATTGCTGCATACCTATTATTATTTTTACCGGGGTGAATATTTCTGGGAGCCCGTCACCGTCATTGCACTTAAATCAACTCCTAATGCATCAGATGTAGAGCCTCTCGAGAATTTTGATCTTAAAGCAGTACACTCCATACGTATTCCTTATACCGAGAATGGTTTGGGTTATGACTGGGATATATTTGTAAAAGAAGAAGATTCCGGTAAGAATGACAGTCATGTAAAATTTGATGATATTATCGATATTAGCGACAAAGTCGATGCCAATGGAAATATCTTATGGGATGTGCCGGAGGGTGAATGGACAATCCTGCGTTTTGTGTCGACAGGGACAGGCATACGTGTCTCAACTCATAGTCCGGGTGGCGGTGGTCTGGCAATTGATTATTTGAGCAGTGAAGCGATGGAGCATCATTATGACAATATTGCCGGTATTTTAACTGAGGACCTTAAACGGGAAGGAATTGAAAGTCTGAAATATTTGCATGATGACAGCTGGGAACTTGGTGCGACTAACTGGACCGGGGATTTTCCCGAGGAGTTTGAAAAAGCCAACGGTTATTCAATATATAAATATTTGCCTGTTTTAACAGGGAAGATTATAGATAATCGTGAGGTTTCGAACCGTTTCTTATATGATTTCAGACGTACAATAGCTGATCTGATATGGAGAAATCATTATGTTAAGTTTGCTGAATTAAGTCATGAGGATGGCCTTGCAATTCATTCTGAAGCCGGTGGACCCCATCCTGCTCCAATTGACGGGATGAAGAATCTGGGCCAGAATATAATACCAATGGGTGAATTCTGGATTCATGCAGAAACTCATCGTGTTCAACCCAACCGGCGGATATATATTAAACAGGCAGCATCGACCGCTCATACTTACGGAAAGCGCTTTGTATCTGCCGAAGGCCCTACCAGTATAGGACCTCATTGGGAAGAGGACTTTTTTTACATGAAACCAACGCTGGACCGTGTTTTTTGCGAAGGCCTGAACCGTTTTGTAATTCATACTTTAACTCATTCTCCGGAGAAGGAAGGAAAACCCGGGATTGAATATTTTGCGGGCACCCATTTTAATCCCAATGTCACCTGGTGGGATCAAAGCAGAGCATTCCTCGATTACACAAGCCGAATCTCATTTATGCTTTCCCAGGGACTCTTTACGGCCGATGTTTGTATCTATTACGGCGATAATGTACCTAACCAGGTTCCGCTGAAACATATCCGTCCTGATCTGGGTGAAGGCTACGATTATGATGTGACCAACACCGAAGTTATTATGTCCCGCATGTCAGTCCGCGATGGCAAGATTGTTTTGCCTGACGGTATGAGCTATCATGTGCTTGTCTTGCCTGAACGTAATGCTATTCCCTTGGAGGTTCTGGAAAATATCAGTGAATTGGTAGAAGATGGTGCAACAGTAATCGGACCCAGACCGGAGACTTCAGTGGGATTGAAAAATATTGAAATTGCAGAAGAGCGGATTCAACAGCTTGCGACTGGTCTGTGGGGGGAAATAGATGGGGAAATCATTAAAGAACACAGATTTGGCAAGGGTAAAGTTGTATGGGGTAAAACCATTCGTGAGGTGCTCAATGAAAAAGGAGTTAACCCCGATTTTACATACAAAAGTACCCGTGAATATGAACGTGAGAGCGGTTCGCCGCCGCACCATTTCAATATTGATTATATTCACCGTAACGCGGAAACTGCAGACATTTATTATATCGTCAACCGTAATGATCATCATGATTTCATCAATGCAACATTCAGGGTTACTGGGAAAATTCCTGAATTATGGTATCCTGAAACCGGGAAGGTGGTTGATCATAAAATATTCGTCTCGGATGAAAGTAGTACTTCATTACCCTTGTTTCTTGAACCCCACGGTTCCGTAATGGTGGTATTCCGGAAACCTGTGGACGGTAACCAGATAGTTTCTCTCGAGATGGACGGTCAGGAGGTTTTTCCTGAATTGCCCGGGAAAGACATTGATACTGCTCCTTTTATAATTAATGATTCCGGCAATCTTGTATTTACAAATAGTGCAAATTATAATATTACCCGGTTTAACGGAAGAGAGCAGGAAATTGATGTAACCGGCAATTTGACAGAGGAGCTAATTACCGGCGACTGGAACGTGGAGTTTGACAAGAAGTGGGGAGGCCCTGAACAGACTGTATTTAAAGAGCTGGCATTGTGGAATGAACACCATGATCCCGGTATAAAGTATTATAGCGGGTCAGCAGTATATAAAAAGAATTTTCATCTTTCAGCCGGCCAGCTGGAGAACAACAATATCCTGCTTGATTTGGGAGAGATGTTCAATGTTGCTGAAGTTACAATCAATGGTCAACACACGGGCGTCTGGTGGATAAAACCATTCAGGAATGAAGTTACACGGTACCTTAGGGCAGGTGAAAATTCTATTGAGATAAAGGTAGTAAATCTCTGGCCGAATAGAATCATCGGGGATCAGTTACTCCCCGAAGAACAGCGTTTTACAAAAACTAACGTGATTAAGTTTACAGAGGATTATCCTTTACTACCTTCAGGTTTAGCCGGGCCTGTAACCCTTTCATTTTATCCTGATCTTAATTAAGTAATTTCATAAGGTTATAATGTAGAATATTGAATAATCTATGATGAAGCAGATATCTGACTTTCCAATACCGGTTATAATTTATTTCCAAGGTACAATAAAGTATTATGAGAGAGATTAGTGAGTTTAATAAATATCCTTTAGACCGCAGAAAATTTATAAGAAACACTGCAATGGCGACAGCAGCTATTACCTTATCCCCTTTTTTGCCGGCCTGTGGAAGCAGTGGTAAAAAACCCAACATAGTCTATGTGTTTGCAGATCAATGGAGGGGATCGGCAACTGGTTATGGCGGCGATCCGAATGTTAAAACACCAAACCTGGACCGGCTGGCAGAGGAATCGGTAAATTTCCGCAATACAGTGTCAGTCTGTCCGGTATGCACCCCATATCGTGCTGCGCTGATGACTGGACGATACCCCACTTCAACTGGGATGTTTCTCAATGACCTTTATCTTCCATCAGATGAACTATGTATGCCGGAGATATTTAAGAATAACGGTTACAATACCGGGTATATCGGTAAGTGGCATCTGGATGGATTTGGCAGGCGTGCATACATACCCCCGGAACGCAGGCAAGGATGGGAGTATTGGAAAGCGGCAGAGTGCGATCACAAAAATAACCGGTCACATTACTATACCGGAGACTCTGAAGAGATGCGAACCTGGGAAGGCTATGA
>CAZFOO010000095.1:0-13743 GCA_964520585.1 uncultured Bacteroidales bacterium | reverse complement strand
TATTTTGCTTTTCAATCCATGGATCATCCATGCTTTATTGACCTTCGGTCGATTTCACATGCAATAATAAGTCCTTTTAGCCATATTCATCTGATGTGAAATTGACATTTGGTCGATTCTACATGCAATAAATAGTTCATTTTGCAATAATAGCCAGATGTAGAATTCATCTTATTTTGTGTTAAAATTAACATGAGGGTATTATGCATATAAATCATAATAATCGTAATATCCGGTATACGGTAAATTTTAAAAAATAGTTTCCTGTATTTGTCCATTGCAGGTAATAATAATAGCAACAACAAGATACATAAAAGCATTTAAAATCAGCTTATTCAGATTATCTAAAAAACCGTTTCCTGAAGAATTAAAATATGCGGTTTCATAGAACTCAAAAAGGTCGACAAAAAAATTGATATAATAATCTATCAGGCATGAATATCATAAGATTTCAGTTTTGCAAATTCCTTATTATTCCATTAATTTTAACGAACTTCGCATAGTTAATAAAAATAGTAAATAACCAAATATAAAGCTATGAGTACTTCTCTAATAATTATCATTATACTGGCAGTAGTTATATTAATAACAATATTCACATACAACAGGCTTGTTAAGCTAAGGAATAACCGTGAAAATGCTTTTGCTGATATCGATGTGCAATTAAAGCAACGACACGATCTTATTCCTCAGCTTGTTGATGCAGTAAAAGGTTATATGAAGCATGAAAGTGAAGTGCTTACGAAAATAACCGAAGCACGGTCAAATGCAATGAATGCAACAGATATTAACGAAAGGGTTGATGCGGAGAATCAGCTATCCGGCGCACTTGCGGGACTCAGGGTTGCGGTTGAGGCTTATCCTGACCTGAAAGCCAACCAGAATTTTATGCATCTACAGGAAGAAATATCTGACGTGGAGAACAAGCTGGCGGCATCAAGAAGATACTTCAATTCGGCTACCAAGGAGCTGAACAATGCCATACAAGTATTCCCTGCTGTACTTTTTGCAGGAATGTTTGGCTTTGCACGTCAACCAATGTTTGAAATTCCTTCAGAACAAAGAGCAGCTCATGAACAGGCACCCAAAATCAGTTTTTAACAAAACATGAGATATCTATTATCAGGCACTAAAAAATTAATTTTCAGCAAACCAATAGACATCCATAATCAGTTAAATTTCAAGATATACCTTAAAAAGCAAACACATGAAGTATGTTGGTTTACAAACCCAGATATGGAATAACAACCTGAAGTCAACCATACTTCTTATAATGTTTCCAGTAGTGATACTTGGACTTGCCTGGCTGTTTATATACTTTACAAGACCGGAGCATTATACAATTGCGGATGTTAATAATACATTTACAGGAGTTGTACCATGGCTCCTTGGAGCTGTATTGTTATGGTTCATTATCGCATGGTATGCCAACACATCCATTATCAGAAAGGCTGCCGGAGCAAGACCACTGGAAAGAAAGGATAATAAGAGGGTTTATAATCTTTTGGAGAACCTTTGCATTGCCACGGGAATGAAAATGCCCAAAATTAATATCATTGAGGATGATTCACTTAATGCCTTTGCCAGTGGAATCAATGAAAAAAGCTATACCATAACCCTTTCCCGGGGAATTATCAATAAGCTCAATGACGAAGAACTTGAATCTGTTATAGCCCATGAGCTTAGCCATATAAGAAACAAAGACGTACGTTTGCTTATAGTCTCAATCATTTTTGTAGGCATTTTCGCATTTCTTGTTGAAATACTTCTTCGCTCATTTTTTTACTCAAGCATGACCCGGAGCAGAGGACGGGGAAGTGACAGAGGAAGAGGAATCGGTATGCTGATAGCTCTGGCCCTCGCTATAGTTGGCTTCTTCATCACTACTCTGTTCAGGTTTGCCATTTCACGTAAACGCGAATATATGGCCGATGCGGGAGCCGCACAATTAACCAAAAGACCTAAGGCATTAGCCTCGGCCCTGAAAAAGATTTCACAAGACTCAAAAATTGAGGCCGTTACACGTAAGGATGTCGCTCAACTCTTTATTGACAATCCAAAGGAACCAAAAAAAGATCTATTCTCATTCTTCAATGGTTTATTTGCAACTCATCCTCCCATTGAAAAGAGAATATCAGTCCTCGAGCAATTCTGAAAAATCTAAAAATCAATTTGCCACCAGTCCCCGTCATAAGAATCATTCTGCTGCGGAGCTCCCGGTGTACTGCGACCATCAATAATATAGCCTTTAAGCAGCCCTTTTAGTTCTTCAACAACCCCCGGTTTTTCTGCCTGCATGTTTATACTCTCGGCAGGATCATCTTTAAGATTATATAACTGCACTTCCGGCAGGGTATCAATCACGGCATGATTATTCGGCCGCGGGAAACTCCATCCACCGGAACCGGGACACATAATGAGCTTCCAGTCCCCCTTTCTTATAGCAAAGCTCCCGTTAATGGAATGCAGAACGGTAGCTTCCCGCAAAGACTTATCCAAAGTCTTTCCCTCGAACACAGGAAGAAGGCTGTAGCTGTCCTCTCCTTCATTACCGGCCAGATCATAACCCGTAATTTCAGCACAAGTGGCCATCAGATCGACAGTAGAAATAATCTCATCTGAAACACTTCCCTCGTTAATAACAGCCGGCCATTTAGCTATAAAAGGAACCCGCAGTCCCCCCTCAAAAATATCAGCCTTATGGCCCCGGAAAATATGACTTGGAAAATGACCTTTGGACTCGAGCAGTTCAAAATCTGCCTCCGGTGAACATCCATTATCACTGGTAAATATGACCAGTGTATTTTCTTCTATTCCTGCATCCTCAATTGCTTTGAGCAGCTGACCCATATAATAGTCAATCTCCATCACAAAGTCCCCGTAAGGATTCAATCCACTCTTATCCTTCCACTTTTCTGTTGGCAATATAGGTGTATGAGGTGAAGGCAGAGCAAGGTATATAAAAAAAGGTTCTTCGCCTCCGGCATTTCCTGAAATAAAATCTATAGTCCTTCTGAAAAAATTGGGTGTAACATCTTCATGAATGAAATCCGCCGAAGTAGGTCCTTTCCTCCACCAGGTGTACTTGCCAGTATCAACCGTCTCAAATTCAGGTACCTGTGTTGCCAGGCCATTTTCAACATAAACATATGGAGCCATATCCAGAGATCCGGAGTGCCCGAAAGAATAGTTGAAACCCAGCTCTTGCGGACCATTTGATACCGGTTTCGAAAAATCAATATTATCAAAATCCCCAGGGTCCCATCCTTCACCAGCACCCTTATCCGGATCTATTAACGCCCAGTCCCATCCCAAATGCCACTTGCCAATAAAAGCAGTATTATAGCCGGATTTTTTTAACAAAGAAGCAACTGTAGTCCTCGTGCCCGGGATAAGGGCTTTTGACTTTCCGGTAAGAACCCCGTTTTTAAGCCTGCTTCTCCAATTATATCTGCCGGTAAGGATGCCATACCTGGTAGGAGTACATACCGCGGAAGATGCGTATGCATCAGTAAATTTAATGCCCTCTGCTGCCATTAGGTCCAGGTTGGGAGTTTTAATCCCGCTGCTTTTATTGAAAGAAGAAAGATCTCCGTAGCCCAGATCATCTGCAAGCACATATACTATATTGGGATTCTTTTGCTCTTCTTTTTCGTCAGAACACCCGGCAAGGGCTGCCAACGGGGTCAATCCCATGATAAAAATATAATTCTTCATAACTCTTTGTTAATTTAAGATAAAAATCAAAGGCATTAATGGTTTAAGGCAGATTAAAAGGACGAATTAAACAGCAGACCAAATTAAATATACCAGACCAAATATACCAAAACAAACCGATCACATCAGATATACCAAATCAGGCTGACCAGGTCTGGCAGGCCAAATCAAATCTGATAAGCAGTCCATGAATACCAACGTTTCGGTCCTTTTCAAATATAATTAATTTACTTTATCAAATACCTGCTTTTATTAAAGTTTTGAACAAATACAAATGCTGTCAGGCTTATCCTGTAATTTCCTCAGGAAGCCCCATAGAAGTCACCTTTTTCTCTCCTTCCGGCCTGGGAACAAACATATCTGCCGGGGTAATACCTGCTTCCTGAATAGCCCGGATACAATACTCCAGGCGCCCCAGGTCATCCTTCCCTGAATTGTTCGTTCCCAACGCAAAGGTAACCCCTGCTGCCTTAGCCCTTTTAATAAAATCCATTCCGGGTATTTGATACCTGGCATTAATTTCAAGGGCCACATCATTCTCAATTAATGCATTTATAACAACATCCATCCGCTCATCAGTCCACAATCTGTCATAGTTATTATTTATCACCTCAGGCAGGAAAGTAGGATTAACATATATGTCCACCGGTTCCTGTGAAAGTATACTCTGAATTTTATCCACCAGCATATCCATGAACTGCTGCTCATCATCCACAAATACTTCCTCTTCAATCCAGAGTCGCATTCTTCTTCCCTTATGGTCGGTGAATGTCAATGCATCTGTAAAGATATAATCAAACTGTGCTATTGGTCCGGTTGAAAAAAGGTTTATCCATTCTCTACCTTCACATTGCATGGCATTAAAAACAGGTTCATCTTTGACTTTTTCATAATAGGCATTCAATGAAGCATCATCAGTAACCGGAAAATTGAGTCCGCAGTTCTCAGATATTCCATAATTAAATCCATGCTCCCGTCCATGCTGCCAGATTTCATCTACGGTCAAAACATCTTTCAGGTGACCATGGTAATCGATCATTGGAAATCCTTCCTGGTTCAGCAAGGTAAGCTGTCTGGCTGTTTCATCATCTGTTTCAAAATTTTTTGCTTTCCTTGGAATATCGCCCTTCAGGGCCTCTATACTAATTTCACTCACCTTGATATTCCCGGTACTTCCGGATTTGGTAAGAATGATCCTTCCCCCGGAAAGCACCCTGTCTTCAAGTCCGGGAAGACGCAAAGGATTTTCAGGTTCATAATATTCGCTGGTAATCTTCCCATTCACAGTCACTTTAATATGATTATCCCTGACACTTAATCCAAGATCAAACCACTCTTCATCATCAACCATTTTTATGAAAAAGTTCCTGATCAGTTCAAGGCTTCCTGTTTTCCTGGTACTACCTGACCGGTATTCGCTGTTGTTGATAAATATGCTGTACCCTTTCGGGGAAGCGGAATTATTGCCGGTATGGAAGGCAAGTGTCCCTTCCGCCCCCGGGGTGGTTCTGATTTTCATGTTCATATCAAAATTACGGACTGTAAATTTCGACATAATCATAGCATTGTCACCTTCAAGAACAACATCGTCGTCCGATGTAACTGCATCTTTCAATGTCCAGTCATTTTCTATCTGCCCAAATCCGGTTGAAACTATCTTTTTCTCTTCTAAAGATGGCGTACAGGCAATTAGTCCGGTAAACCAAAGCAGGGTTATCCCTTTCAGTAAATTTTTATAATGCATCCTAATAAGATTAATCAGGTTAATATTCGATTAATTATGTTTAGCATATAATTCATGTTCAGCATTTCAATTGTACGGATCTCCTTATATCCCCATTTTCTTTATGCTACGCAGTATCACGAGAGTCCATATTAAATATGGCTATTAAGTTTTTACTTATCCACTTCTGCTAATAATATTCATTTTTTCTCTATCGGCAATTTCAATATCCTTACCATTAAGCCTCAATAAGCCTTCTTTTTCAAATTCCTTGAGAAATTTCACTGCACTTTCAATAGTAACAGAAGCAAAATCGGCAATATCCTGACGGGTCAGGAAGTTAAAAACATTTTCTTTATAAAATTCTTCAGAGGAAAGATAAAGTAAAGCAGAAGCCAGCTTACCCCTCATTTGTTTATAGGAAATATTTTTTATTATATCCAGGTAACGTTCCTCATTCCGGTAATTTCTTGATGTAATGCGCATGGCAAAATCAGGATTCTTAATCAGTAATTGCCTCAGTGCTGACTTATCGATCATGCAGATGGTGGAATCCTTAATTGCTACGCCGGAATAACTGTATATATTTTCATTGAAAACAGATGAAAAAGCCATAAAATCACCTTGTTTTGTCAGCCGGATATTCAGTTTCCTGTCGCCACCCGTTTGAATAAAAACTTTCACAAGCCCGTCTATAACATACAGAACATGCGGAGCAAAAGCACCTTGCTTAAATATAGTTTCCCCCTTTAAATAAGTTACCTGAGTTTTCCTGGTATTTAAAAATTCCAGTTCATCAGGATGCAAATATTGAAAACATGTTGATGATGTATATGACTTCCCCCGATTATTATCTGTTCCCACTTTACAAGTAAATTAAAATTTCCCGAACCTGATTATTAAAAAAATATCCATATCCCGTCATAAAACCAACATGGATTTTACATCTGATGGCTAAACTAAAAGAATCACTAATTGATTGTAGAATCGACCAAAAGTCAATTCTACATCTGGCAGATATTGCAAAATGAACTATTTATTGCATGCAGAATCGACCTTCAAATCATTGTCACATCTCAATAACAATCCTAAATGATAAGTCGAGTGCATGTGAGATCGACCTCAGGTCAATTTCACTGTTTTGATGCAACCCTGGTGTGGACCTAATATTACTTCCTCTCAAAAAACGGTGAATAAAACAGGACATTAAAAGAAAAATTATAATTAAAAAGTTATAATATTTCATTTAAAACACCAGATTTCTCCAATCTCTTTTCATTGCACCAAAAACTCTTTGCCTATATCTTTGCAGCCAATATATATACAATGCCCTTCAATGCAAAATTGATCAAATTAAACAATCTTACAATAAAACAAATCAAAAAAGTTTAAAGTAAATCAAAGAAGCTAAAAAGAACCAAAACATTGCAGATTAAACACTGATAAAGAAAATAAAAAAGGCTTATAGTAAAAAACCCATTGCAAATTAAACCCTGGCCGGTAATGTAAAAAACGAATCTACCTTATCATTAAAGCCAATGTAATCCAAAATGATAAAGGTAATTAATCCTGAAAAGATACAAATAATATGAGAAGCCTGCAGACTGGCATAAAAGAAATTATGGCCGCCACAGAATTAGAAAATATTATCAAGGAGAATGAAAATGTTATGGTATGTTGCGGAAAAAGCGGGCCTATGTGTATACCTGTTTATGATACCATGGAAGAACTTGAAAAAGAACGGCCCGAAATAAAGTTTTATTCAATGTCCTATGACAGTCCCGAATCGGCGCCAATAAAAACAGCACCTATATGCAGCGGATTACGCGGACTCCCTTTTACGGTTTATTATAAAAAGGGAGAAATTGTATATGCAACAACCAATGTACAGACCAAAGATCAAATATCTTCTGTTCTGGATAATTACCTGGGTAATTAAAAACAAAAAAAACACCTCCCTTAAAAACTATCATTAATAATCTCCAAAATATGGATAAAGATAAGAATAATGGTTCATTGCAGCATGTTCAGGCCTCCGGTAAGAGAGGGAATCTATGTATTTATGAAAAACTTAATTGATAAATAATAAAGCTCCATACTATGATTTTAAACGGGAGTGAACATTCCTGAATATTAACTGATTATTAACACTTATATTAAAATATCCAACGATAAATGAATTACAACCCATAAATCAAAATGTATTATTAGAAATTGCTGACACTAATGAGGAACAAAGAACTTCCTCCGGACTTATTATACCGCAATCGGCAGTAGAAAAGCAAAATATTGCCAGGGTCATTGCCATGAGCAATATCGAAAATGCCGAAATAGCCGTGGGAGAGCAGGTACTTTAAAAATCTTTTAGTGGCAATGAAACTGAGTTTAACGGAAAAAAGTTTCTTATCATTCCATATTCCGAGATATTGGCAAAAGTTGTTGAAACCGAAGTAATCTGACTGGTATATTACGATCTATTATATAACTGACAAAAGAAAAGCATTGATAAGTGGTACACTTTTCAACCGAAATTTGATTCAGTCTTTAACTGTTATATACAAGTTTATTTAAAAAAGGCTACAATACCTTCACTGATTATCCCGTTTAAAGATACTGAAGCAGAACCGGAATAACATTATCATGTCAGTCAATCCTGTTTTTAGATCAAGCTGATAATAACTGAAAAATCGAGCAGTGGACTTTAAAAAATTATACAATAACGAGGAAAAGCAGATTCTTAAAACGGCTGAAGATGCATTAGACCCTAAGATCGACAGGGTTCAGGAAATTATTGGATATGCAAAAGAAGCCGGCATAAAGAAAATAGGAATTGCTAATTGTACTGTTTTTAATAAGGAAGCAAACAAACTCGAAGAAATTCTTTCAAACGAGGGATTCGATGTGGCAAAGGTAAACTGCAAGCATGGAAGGGTGCCTTTTGGGGATTTAGTCCCGGGCTACCGGGGTATTACATGTAACCCGGCAGGTCAGGCCAAATATCTTGAGGAGGAAGATACGGAACTTAATATAATGATGGGGTTGTGCCTGGGACATGACATGATCTTTACAAGACGATCAAAGGCAAATGTAACGCCCTTAATTGTAAAAGACCGGAAGCTAAAACATCAGACACTGCAAAAACTTCAATAACCATTTTTATCCTTAGGAGAATGTGATCCCGGCCAAATTTGGCGTGCCCCTAAACCCTGCATATGCTGACATACCTCTGTTTCAGGAATAATTTCACAAATTGAACTTCACGGTATTATTTGACGCCTTGCACATCCCGTTAATATTTTAAAAAAGTGATCCGTAAGTAATTTGATGAAACTGCAGTTCCGGTATCATTCGGAGCCGGTAATACCCGTCGCCGCCCAGAAGATGCCTCCGTAAATATGTTCCAGAAACCAACGGTCCTCAAACAGTGAAGGCATATGCCCGAGCGATGTATAGAAAGACCTGCCACCGTCATATTCCTGGTACCAGGCAATCGGGTGAAAATTGCCCATGGCTGAGAATCGGGTATTATCTCCCCAGGTCTTGTCCGGATCATAAGAATTCTCATCTACCGTGATCAACACTTTTTGATTATCTGTCAGCGGTTCCCCGAATGAATACCACTCATCAGTCCACAACCACCTGGCAGGAAGATGCATGGTCGAAGAATGGCCCCTGTCAATTATATCCATTACAGCCGTCTGAACCTCAGGATGATCGGTAAAAACCCGGCCTACCAGTTTCTGATACCATTCCTCCTGATCTGCTGCAATAGAAGCTCCGTGAATGCCTACGAATCCGCCACCATTCCTGATAAACCTTTTAAAACTGCCCATTTGTTCACTGGAAAGTTCCCCACCGTTGGCCTGAAGAAATACTACGACCTCAAAATTGTCCAGAAAATCATCAGAAAAATTCCCGGGCTGCTGTGTCCATGTCAATCCGAAAGAATGTCTTTTAGCCATCTCCTCAAACTCAATGATTGCCGTTGGAATGGTACGATTGTGATAGCGGTCCGGGCTGGTATAAACCATGACATTGAACTGATTTTGTGCTTCCGCGGAAGCCGGGAACAAAGCCGGGATCAGGATCATGACCAGGAAGATCAAGGTAATGTTTCTCATTCTTATAAAGTAAAGTTATAAATCTGTTTAACAATATGTTACATATTCATGGTTCGGGTATTTTGCTATTCAATCGATAAAACCCTCTTGTTTATTGACCTGCGGGCAATTCTACATGCAATAAATAGTTCATTTTGCAATATTAGCCAGATGTAGAATTGACATTTGTTCGGTTTCACATGCGTTATTAAGATCTCTTGGCTGTATTCATCAGATGTGAAATTGCCATTTGTTCGGTTTCACATGCGTTATTAAGCTCTCTTGGCTGTATTAATCAGATGTGAAATTGACATTTGGTCGATTTCACATGCGTTATTAAGATCTCTTGGCTGTATTCATCAGATGTGAAATTCATCTTGTTTTGTGTTAAGAAGTATTATGCTACCAATACAAACAAAAATTAATGTCCTTCTAAGCAAAAAATTAAGTTTTACTGTTTTTTAAGCCGAAAGCGTAACTGTTAGTGCTGTAACCGCTACCGTTAAGGCTGACAGTCAAACTTCTTCCCTGCTGGTATGAGTATAATAACGGGATCCTTGCCTGGGGACTGGTAAAATTGGAAGTATCAGGAACAAAAATATGCCCCTTTTGATCCGTATGTCTGGATGCAAGTTCAGCAAGTTTTTCAGCTCCCTCTTCCCCTCCGCTAAGTGCAATAAACAAAGGATTTGCAGCAATTTTATTCCAGGGTATTGAGCCTGTTTCAATATTATCAAGAGATACTTTTGCCCGTGTCTCATTCATTCTACGCCTGGTTACCAGGTCATCAATATCAACAACTGAACCTCTGTCAAACTCAGGCCGGTCGATAAAGTGAATTTCATTTTTATGTGGCATATAAAGAATTCCCGTAAATCCCACAAAATATTTTGTGGTCATTATCTCATGAACCTCTTCGGATGCTGGTCCTTTCCCATCAAAATAATGATGGACAAAAGAAGTTAATTCTGGAAATGTTGATTCTACATATCTTTCACGCTCCATTTCAGCAACCAGAGTTTTAGAATTTGCCGGACCAAAAAAAGGATATATTGCGGTTAATGTTTTTCCCTGATGTGGAAATTCCATTTCTGTTTTTTCCATTTTCTCAGATTATGAGCAGTTATAGTGATTAATTCGGATACCCGATACCAAAATTACCAAATTTCTTCCACAGTAAAAAACACCGGCTCATAACAAACAGATAGAATAAAAAAAAATGCACAATTCAACTATATGTTGCAACCCGGCACTGCTTTTGTGAGTCTTATATATAAAGATCCAAATATTTACAGTATCCGGATATTTCTATGTAAACCAGGCAAAAATTTAATAATTGAAAAAGCTGCAAGAATGAAAAAGTTATCTGTTATCTTCTTATACTGTTATTTGATGGCTTTGACCCTTATTGAACTATTAAACAGTCAATTTATCAGGCTTATTAAAGGTCGTCATGCTTTCGAGGTAAAAAGATCGTAAGTTGGCACTGCAAAGGCACATTAATAGGACAAAAAAGTCTGACTCCTAATTGCTATCACTGCAAATTAACCGGAAATGCTTTCATCAATGACCTTTCCCAGTATCAATGAGAAAACACCGGTATCTGCAGAGAATTCAAGAAAAGGACTTTTGCCGCTGGCCTTCTGTATATCGACACCATTCCGGTAAGCAGTAAAATCAAGGATAGTATTCAAACGGATCACCTTGTTTCTTTTGCTGCCCATAAAAATTATTCTTTTGTTAGTCAAAAAGAGCCTGCCGCTATCGATCTTGCGCCATACATCCTCTGATATCCGGTTAACACCAAGACTTCCTGCACGCCAGTAAACACCCTTAGCAATTTTCAACCTGAGTGTTGGACCACCATAATTTATTCGCCTCGTTTCAGTCACCATTTCAAGCCAGTCACAGGGAGTCATAAAATGGCAACTCTCCCCCCTGAACAGACGCAACGGAGCATCCAGCACAGGGAGCTCTCCATTTTCAATCTGCCAGAATAGTTTGAATTTATCTAGCTGAGCCCGGTCCTTGTCCGTTATATTCAACTCAACACCCAAATTGGAGGTTAATGCCTCAAGTTCCTTTTCATCCTCAGGCGAAAGCCTCCCCGAAGCAACAACTGAATCAAGATGTTCTCTAATCCTTTCTCCGGCCTTTTTTTGGTAAATACCTTTTACAAACTCATCTTTCAATTGAAGGTCCTCTCCGATCCTGTTCATGAACATTCGCTCCTCCTCATCGATGCGTCCATCAGCAAGAGCGGATTCAAGTTCCTCTTTATATACAATTTCAGCAACTTCCCCACGGATCCTTTTCACATCAGCATCATTAAGTCTGAGTAAAAATTTTATATGCCTGAGGATCTCAATTTCCTCCTTGCTCAGTGACCTGTCCTCAAGGCAGTGCAAAAGGTAATGGCGGTAAATATCCAGAAAATGATCACGATATTGGCGTTGAATATTAAGCTTAAAATCCCTGGCAATGGTTTGAATATTTTCTACGGTAACTTCTTCAGGGGGCCGGGAAGCAAAAAGATTGTGAATAGCAATTACTCCGTTTATTTTAGGTGTAATACCGAATAACCTCTGAAATAAATTTGGTTTCGCAGGCTCTTTTTTTTCAAAAATGCTCATATCTCCCATTATCAACAAACAATAAAAGCCGTAAATCGATGTGTACAGGCAAAATTATTAATTCAAGATCCACAATAGTAGAAAAAAAATGCCGGGATGCAAAGCTTTTATTTGACAATAGGATAAATATCAATATCTGCTGCCATACAGTAACAATAAAGATTAAAAACGCGGCACGAAGTTAAAATCATGGTTAAAGCCAGGTAAATACATCATCCTGCCCTTAGACACTCCGGGTCGAACGGATTTATCACGGTGCAAGGATTCACAAATTAAACTAGAGGATCACTGTTTAGCGAATCCCCGAAATTATGTGGAAATTTTCCTCACAAATAATATCAACTTGTTAATGTAACCGAGCTCTGTAATATAAATAAATCCGAAGATAAGTTCGTTATTATCCTTATAGCGAAATTTCCTTAACACCCCTTTTAGATAATTAATCAGGATTTGGCATGTTATTTATAATTAAATCTGTTAAAACTGTTTAATCAATCAGATAATGTTAATAATTATATATTTAAAACTCCGCAATGAAACCATCAAATCAAACAGAGCGCATTAAAGTAATAGATGCATTGAGGGGTTTTGCCGTTTTTGGAATGTTCATGATAAATATTCGGGTTTTTAGCGGATATGCATTCTTTTATGACGAATCTCAAAGTAACTTGGTGCTTGCTGATTTGGATACAATCTTTAATCAGATCCAAATAGTATTTTTCGAAGGAAAATTCTACACGCTCTTTGCGCTTCTTTTTGGTATCGGTTTCGCCATACAGATAGTTAAAGCTTCACCAGAAAACCGCTCCTTTATTAAACATTACAGCAGGCGGCTTTTTTTTCTTCTGCTTATAGGTATCGTACACCTGTGGGGAATATGGTTCAGTGATATTCTGGTAATGTATGCTCTATGCGGATACTTGCTTTTATTAGTCAGGAATGTTTCAGACAGGGGACTGATATGGATAGTGCTTCTTTTGCTATTAATACCGGGAGCATATGCCTGGTATATTCAATCGACTGACGGAGGTTATGCAAACATTTTGCATGACTGGCTTTCAAACAAATGGATGTCAGCCGGGCTACCCGTATCTTCAAATGAATATGATACTTTCCGTATTAATGATATCGCACAGGTAATACGTCATGAGTCATGGAATAAGGTATTTATGTTCAATGCCATTGGTCCGGCAATAAGATTATATCTCACCACCCACGACCTCAGGATCATCAAAATACTGGCAATGTTTATACTTGGCTTATGGATAGGAAGAAACATTATATTTCGGCGGATTCACGAAAATAGTTCTTTCCTTAAAAAAACCGCTATAAAAGGTTTTATTATCGGATTGCCACTAAATATATTTTTCGCGATAGACCATGATACAGGAATAGAAACCACATATTTTGTTATCCGGAATACCCTGGATACTTTCGGGCATATAAGTCTTACTTCTGCCTATGCAGCTACTTTTGCCCTGCTTTATCAAACCAGGTTAAAAAAATATATTGATATGAACTTTAAAGCGGTTGGCAGAACTGCATTATCCAATTACATTCTTCAGTCATT
>CAZFOO010000094.1:0-13832 GCA_964520585.1 uncultured Bacteroidales bacterium | reverse complement strand
TCTGAATCTTGCAAGTCTCTTATTTTCAGAGCGGGAAACGGGGATCGAACCCGCGGCCCTCAGCTTGGGAAGCTGATGCTCTACCACTGAGCTACTCCCGCATAAAGACTTCAAAAATAACACATATTTATAAAAACCACTGCAGCAAAAAAATTTATTTAGCCAATATCTCAAAAATCCGAATATAACAATAAGCCCGTTAATTACTGAAATCTACAATTTACTTAGAATTTTATGATTGATGAATTTATCAGGGACCTGGAGCATTCCTTGATACATAACTTAACAATTGGATTCTGCTCCGGTAATTTGGGCTGCAAAATTTACAATCGGGCTATTTATCCATTTTTATTATCTTAGAGGAAAATAGCTATAAGTATAAATAACAATCATTTTCAGGATGCTATAAATTATAAATACCCTATTACTAAAATAATAATGATCAATTAATAATTATTGCACTCAATAATTAACTGATTTGAATTGATTTTTTTAATTTTGGGAAACAAACTTGAATATTTATATATCCGGGTTTGGTACAATTTTTATTATAAACACAGAATCCTGAAGGAGAATTTTTTATTATTTATTAAGGAAAAATCTAATAATATAGCATAATGATTTATTTATCTGTCACATATAAAGTAGAGGATTTCAAGAAGTGGTACAGAGCATTCAGTGAGAATGAACCGAAAAGAATGCAGGCAGGCTTGAGGGTTGAAAATATTTTCAGAGAATTTGAAAACATAAATCAGATCAAGGTTCTTATGAGCGTAGAATCTCTGGTTACCGCTAATGAATATATTGAATTAGTTACTACTCCGGAATATCTTGATAAACTCAGCATAATATCGCCGGTCGAAATTAAATTCTGGGATGTTTTTTATTGACCGGTTTATTTTCAGATCATATTGAATGGCTGCTAATAATAAGGTTTTTTTGATTCCCATGAAATGGAAGTTAACAAAAATCTATTTTTTCGATTCCTTTAAATAGATAATTAATCATCCTTTTTGTTTGATCCCTGCAAATAAATTTTAGCATCCTGTTAAGGAACTCATTTGAACAATTTGAACAGTTTAATGTTATTCACTTAACAATAAATTACAGGATTACCATTTTACTAAAAAATATATTGCGTTTTTTCTATTAATGTACTGACTGTTTTATATAAATTTTTATAACCATTTAAAAACTAAATAACTGAATTATGGAAGAACTTGAAAATGTAACAACCATCCCCGGGATTGGTGATGTAGCTCCGGATTTTACAGCGGTAACCACTATAGGTAATTTGAAATTTTCCGAGTACAATACCGGCAGCTGGGTTATCCTATTTTCTCATCCTGCTGATTTTACACCTGTATGCACTACCGAGATGTCTGCTTTTGCACTTAAGGAAGACGAATTCAAAGCGATGAATACAAAACTGATGGGTCTTAGCATTGATAGTATTCATTCTCACATAGCATGGGTAAATAATGTAAAAGAGAAAATGGGCATCCTTATGAAATTCCCGATTATTGCAGATATTGACATGAAGGTATCCAAGCTTTACGGAATGCTCCAACCTGGTGAAAGTGAAACATCATCGGTCAGGGCTGTTTTCATAATCGATCCTGAAGGTATTGTGAGATTGGTTATGTACTATCCCCTGAATATAGGGCGTAGCATGGATGAGATAATAAGAGCTCTAAAAGCGTTGCAAACCGCACATAAACATAAGGTAGCACTTCCAGTAAACTGGCAGCCTGGAGATAAAGCGATCGTTCCTCCGCCCAAAACTGTAGAGGGCATGGAAGAAAGAGTCAAGAGTGAATATGAAATGATAGATTTCTATCTAGCTAAAAAAGATCTTAAATAAATAATTAAATTATTTCAGATTTAATAAAGAAGGGATAGTTGGTTTTCTGTCTCTTCTTTATTTTTTTATATGCTATTACGCAAAGCTGACATCAGAAATACTATAATGATTTTATGATTGATAGATGAATTACCAACAAATAAAACCAATGGTGATTTCAAATAATTCCTTAACAAAAAACAACAGACATCATGGCAAATCATGATTAACTCAAATTTCATATACTGTAACTAATGTTACCACTTATAGTTTTTATTGTTTTGGTTTTGCTAATTGATTTTTATTCTTATAAAGGAATAAAAGTTGTGTGTGAAAACTTGTCTGTGAATAATAGCCTGAAACTAATTTTAAAAATAATATTCTGGCTCGTTCCCTTTCTGCTGATCACATCAGTTCTGTATGTGCTTTATATTAAACCTGTTGGATTGGATCCCAGGATATTCAACGGTTACTATTACATAGTCGCCTTTACCATGATGTTTTATCTCCCAAAACTTGTATTCATACTTTTTCATTTTATTGAAGATATTGCTTTCGTTGTAGAAAAAGTATTTAAACCGGTTGTTAAATATATTATTCATGGCAACTACACTTCAGTCAAAACTGGAAGAAGCAGACGAAAATTCCTGAGCATAACGGGTATGATTATTGCCATAATCCCATTTTTTGCCATAATCTATGGTGTGGCTATAGGTCGCTTTGATTTTCAGGTTATTAAAAAAGAAATAGAATTTGTAAACCTGCCGGCCTCTTTCGATGGATTCCGGATTGTGCATATTTCCGATCTTCATATTGGAAGTTTTTATGGTTATGAAAACAAGGTAAGAGAAGCAATAGAAATTGTAAATAAACAAAATCCGGATATAATTTTATTTACCGGAGATCTGGTAAATAATTTCACTGCTGAAATTGACGGATTTATTGATATGCTTTCTGAAATGAGAGCTCCATTTGGGAAGTACAGTATACTTGGGAATCATGATTATGGGGATTATTATCAGTGGGATTCTGAACTGGCAAAGAAAAAAAACATGGATTACATGCTTGAAGCTCACCAAATCATTGGATTTAGGCTGTTGATGAATGAATGGGAAAGCTTGTCGGTTAATGGCGAAGAAATTGCCTTGATAGGAGTGGAAAACTGGGGTGAACCTCCGTTTCCGCAATACGGAGATCTGGAAAAAGCATCAAAAGGTACTGAGAGATTCCCTTTCCGGATATTGTTATCGCATGACCCCACCCACTGGGATGAAGAGATTCTTGGCAAAACCAGCATTGATCTTACCTTATCAGGTCATACTCACGGAATGCAGTTTGGAATTGAAAATAGCATTTTAAGCTGGAGTCCAAGCAAATATAAATATCCGAGGTGGGGAGGATTATTTAAGGAAAACGGGCAATTCCTCTATGTCAACAGGGGACTAGGATATATTGCCTTTCCTGGCAGAATTGGTATGCCCCCGGAAATAACCGTTATTGAACTCCGGAGTGCCAGATGATTCATCTATTTCCCATTGCCTGCATATCCAGAAGCTTATTGTAATCAAAATCTGCAGCCATACTGGCAATTGTCTGAATATCTATTTCTCCTGAGAGGGTAATGGCCATTACCGGACTGGCTTTTTGAGAAATAACGGTTACCATATCTGTCACCTTTCCCTGGTTCTCTTTTATTTTCATACTAACGGTCCTTTCCATGTCGGAAATACGGATCAGATCTTCATATTCATGGCGAGTTAACATTTCTTCCAGACTTGTGAAGAGGTCATGATTTTCTCTGTCGGAAAAGTCTTCGCCAAATGAAATGATGCCTACCTGCCTGGCATCACCAAAAAAATCCATTATTTCCTGATCGTCCATGGACCTTAATGCCAGAGTCAATAATGCAGGGGGCACTTTAAGATAAAAGAATCCTTTTTCATGCTGATAGGTTTTTCTCACCTCATCATCAAAACTATCCACTCCGGTCTTACATGCCGTTATAGCGGTCAATAAAAATATTGCAATAAAAAAATATCGAATCATAGAATCAACTTAATTAGAAATATTATAGATACTCATCAAACATGGCAGTGGGACAATGCCCCGTTCAAAAAATTACCGGACCAGAGATGCAGATATTTGTGATTAATTGAAATATTTGATTATTCAATTTTTTCCAATGCATCCATGCCCTCTATATCCATGGACTTTGACAATTTTGAGATTGTATTAAGATCGATATTCCCCTGTATACTTATAAGAGCATTATTGGATGCTCCACCTGCCACCATAAGTAATTCGGAGATCATTCCATCATTCTCCCTGATAAGGAATTTAAAATCCTGTCCTTTTTCTTTAACCACCATCAACTCCTTATATTCATTTATGGGTAATTCCTCCATTATTTCTGCATAGAAATTAACCCCGGGTAAAAATGCCTCTTCAGAAGCAAGAATCCTGATTCCCGTCAAATTTCCCAATACATTTTCAATCTCTTTATCGCTGTTTTCCATATCTGCAAAAAGGCTGAACATATATTTGGAAATATAGACTGAAGTGTAACCTTCACGTCCTGAATATTTCTCGAAAAGCTTATCCACCGGACTGCCCTGAGCATTTGCACACAGTGGCATTATGATAAATGCGGCGAAAAACAATACTTTTTTCATTTTGATAATTTTTTATTATTTAATTTTCACGGTTTTCCTGCCTGATATCTGATACGGTTTTATCAAATCTGGAAATAGACTGAAGCTCAACCGTACCCTGGTAAAATTTATTAAGCATATTAAGATCCTGAGTTGCATCAGACATTTTTGACAAAACACTTAACTGATCAGTACCCTTATTCATTGCTTTTGAAACCAGAAGAAGGGCATTCCTGGCTTCTTCATAAGCATGCTGGGCATCATCAGTTGAATATTCATCACTAACAATAAAATTGTCTTCCACCTGCCTTTCTGCAAGGTAAAAATAACTACCAAGGAGCAATAGCACACTGGCAGCTATGCCGGCTGCAGCAAACAGCAGCTTCCTGATCCTGCCTTTATTCTTTGCCTGTTCTGATTCGGCAATACCAGCAAGCAGCTTCTCCTCAAATTTCCTGTCCGGAATTTCATCTTTTGAAGATTCTAACATCGAAAGAAAAAGCAATCTGTCAGCCTCCAAATCTGCAGGAACGTTTTGCCCCCTGAAGAAATTCAATAATAATAATTCCTCTTCCCTGGAGGTTCTTCCTTCATAATATTCATTCAATAAAGCTTTTACTCTTTTCAGATCCATTATTTAGTGATTTAATATAAAGTTCCCTTATTTTTTTTCTTGCTCGTGAAAGATTAACCCGTATAGTATTAACGCTTATTTCAAGTACCTTCTCTATCTCTTCAAATTCATAACCCTCAATATCACGTAGCTGCATGATCATCTTTTGTTGCTCCGGCAAAAAAGACATCATCTGTTTAATATGGTTTGCCGTATCTTTAAGTTCAGTACTTTTCTCAATACTTTCATCTTTATTTGGCAGGAATAACAAGCTTTTTGTCTGTTCAACCGATATTGTTCTCCGGGACTTAATTTTATCCAGACAATGATTTTTTGTGACCTTCATTGCAAATGCTTCAGTCGAATCCAGGCTATTAAGTTTGTCCCGGAAATTCCATAATTTCATGAATACATCCTGAATCGCATCCTCTGCTTCGTCGCTATCGTTCAATAACCTGGATGCAAACCGGTATAGTTTGTTTTTTAACGGCAGCACTTCCTCTTTGAACCGGTTTGTATCCATTTTACTTACCTGAGCTGATTAGCGGGGGACAAGGTCACAAATTAATGAATTATGGTCATTAATTTTTAAAAAATGTTACTTTTCCAATTTCACAAACTGATCCATACCAGGAGCACTTATTCCTGCAAGTGAAGAAAGTTTATTCATCTCAATATTTCCCTTTATGCATATCAGTGCATTATCACTTCCTCCTCCGACCAGCAATATAAGTTCTTTTACAGAACCGTTGAGTTCGTCTACCAGAAAAAGCACTTGCTGCCCTGAACTATTTACTCTCATAAGTTCCTGGTAATTTTTCACAGGAAGATCATGTAATACCTCATTATAAAAATCAAGATCATATTCTTTTACTAGATTTCCAGAGGCATGAATTATTTGAACGGAAGTGACCGAACCTGCTATATTTTTGAGATCCTCATCACTAGTATCCATATCTGCGAGCATTTTAAACATGTTTCCGGAAATCTGCAGACTGGTTATTCCTTCAAGTCCAGAATATTTCTTAAAAGTATTATCCACTGAACCCTGACCGTATGTTAATGTAACAGGGATAAGTATTAAGCTGATTATTAATGCTATTCGTTGCATAATGATGAATTTTAATTAAAATAAATTTTTTCCTGTCCTTATCAGATCTGATTTCACCATTAAGACGAATAACCTGTTATTTCATTACAGTATTATCTAACATTTTAAAAAAGTTTCCTGCCAGATGGATAATCATTCCCGGAAACATAAGAATTGTATAATTAAGACCAGGGTATAATTACCAGTAAATGCATTCGATAAAGCATTTCAGCAAATTATAAGGTTGCTCTGAAAATTTGCGGTTTTTATGAAGGTCTATCATTATTGAAGCATGGCTCAAGCACTGATTTTAAAACCCGGGGAATTTTTACAGGACGGCCTTTACCCCTGTCCATAAAGACCAGGGTTGTCCGGCCTTCATTTAAAAGTTCATTGGCTTCATTATAAATCTCGTAATCGAAAATAATCCGGGTTTCTGGCATCTCTTTCACGATAGTGCGGATGGTCAGAAGATCATCATATCTTGCAGGTTTTCTATACCGGCAATCCAATGAAATGACAGGCATAATTATTCCCATTTCTTCCATCTTACGGTAAGTAAATCCCAAATGCCTCATCATTTCAGTTCTTCCGGTTTCATAATAAAGGGGATATATTCCATAATATACAATTCCCATTGCATCGGTCTCCCCATATCTTACACGCACCTTAAAATCAAACGAATACATTTATGATTATTTTTTAAAAGGAGAATCAGGTTCTTTTGCAAAATGCTTATATACAAGCTTATCTAAAATACCGGGTGCTATTTTTTTTAGAAATATTGTTAATTTTCCCTCTAATGTAAGGATCAGGCTACGCTTTCTATTTAAAATTGCTCTATAGATATGCCCGGCTACCTCTTCGGCAGACATCATTTTATCTTCGATCCTTGGTGATTCCCCCTGAATGACGCCACTGGCATTTAAAGCTAATTTTCTTATATTGGAAGATGTAAAACCGGGCGCAGCAATCAATACATGCAAATCATTTTGCACATTTTCTGATCTTACTGCCTCCAGAAACCCGTGCATGGCAAATTTAGATGCTGAATATCCGCTTCTGCCGGGCAATCCCTGGAATCCTGCGATTGAAGATATACCTGCAAGAGATCCCTTTCTCTCTAACAGATATGGTAGCGAATGTTTTGTACAATATACTGTTCCCCAGAAGTTAATATCCATAAGCTTTTTCATAACCTTGAGGTCCAATTCGCTGAAAAGAGCTCTCATAGATATACCAGCGTTGTTGATCAGCACATCAATATGCCGATATTTGTTTATAGTCGAATCAATAAGCCTCCGGCAGTCCTCTTCGTCAGAAACATCAGTTTTAACTGGCAGGGCATCCAATCCTGCTTCCTTCATTTCGTCAGCAATCCTTTCTAAAGCTTCATTATTTCTTGCAGCCAGTACAACTTTTGCCCCCTTTCTTGCAAATTCCCATGCACAGGCCAGCCCGATGCCCGAAGATGCCCCTGTTATAATAACTACTTTATCCTGCACTTGTCATAAATATGAATTTCTTAAATGGGTTTCTTCTAAAACAGCAAATATAAGTCAATTTTGCATCTGAATAAAATTGCACAATGGACTGAAAACAGCATGCAAAATCGACGAAGTCAATTTTGCATCTGAATAAAATTGCACAATGGACTGAAAACAGCATGCAAAATCGACGAAGTCAATTTTGCATCCCGGGATACTCACAGACAGATAAAAAAATTGACCGGTGGCCGGCTTCTTGTCTCATAAACATTACTGCAACATACTCACTTTAGCATGGCAAATTGATAAAACCGGATAAATAAATAAAAAAACATTCTTTTAATAGAAACTATATCAGAACATTAATACCATACAACAAAAAACAAAAAGAATTAAACGGGAAAAACCTTGTTATAAAAGTTAAAGATTTTTATCTTTGCAATCGCTTTTGAAAAGCATACAGGATGATTCAGTAGCTCAGTTGGTAGAGCACATCCCTTTTAAGGATGGGGTCCTGAGTTCGAGCCTCAGCTGAATCACCTCAACAGGCGAAGAGAAATCTTCGCCTGTTTTTTTTACATATATTCTGGTCCTGATTATTCTGGTCCTGATATTGATTGTGGTTTCGTTTATATGCTCTAAGTCCGGTTAAAAAGGCTCCTTGAAAAACTGTGTAATCGACTTACAGCCTACTCATTTTTATTTAATTTATATTTTCTGTGCGACCATAACATAAGAGTTATCCCGATCAACAGCAGCCCTGCAGAAAGTATGAAAGTAACTGAAAAGCCAGCAATATCATAAAGAAATACTCCCGCGAGCGGAATGAACATTGCCCTGACGCCGGTAAGTGAAAGATGGATTGACTGATAGTCGCCTGCTTCATTTCTTTTGCAAAAAAATGCTGAACCTATGCTCCACGAAATTGCCATGGTGGCAATAAAAATGCTGTTGAAAAACACTCCCACAAGCATAAGGTAATATATCTGAAGTCCTATTATTTCAATATAGGCAGGAAAAAGAAGCGTTAATGGAAAAGATAGAAGATACATGCCAAGCGAGCCATATGTAAGCACTGCAAATTTTCGCGGATCTGTATTTGCCAGCATGCGTCCAAAAACAGGCAATAAGAAAATAGCAATCAGATTATAAAAATTTTTATAAAAGGCCACACTCGAGTAATTAAGGCCCACAGCTCTGTCATAGAAAATAGTAATTACCGAATTGGTTCCCATAAATGCTATTCCATATAACATGAAACCAATTTGATAATGCAAGTAGGGCTTATTTGTCCGGAATATATTTTTCACTCTTGTTATGGCAGACCTGAATATCTGCTTGCTCAGGGCGTTTCCCGGTGTTAAATTTTCCGGATCATAAGCAATAGAAGTCAGCATGTAAACTGAAAATATTCCAAGAACAGCCACTATCGGATACATGTAGGTAAATGCAAACGGGTCGTTATCCAGCAAAAACCCAAATAAAAAAGTTGCCGCCAGGGTGGTTATCTTCTTTGCTGAAGTAGCATAAGAATAAAGCTTTCCAAAATTATCGGTAGAGTAATTGTGCTTAAGAAGAATGTTTATCGAAGGGAATATAACCGGCGAAGCAAGATAATAGACAAGGAAAATAAGCAAAAACAAATAGTGATATATCGTATCGGCTCCCATTTCCCCAATGTGCTTCGGATAAAAAAGGAGCAGTAAAAGAGGAAGGCGGGTTAAGAATGCCGTACGCCTGAGCAATTTTCTTTTATTTTTTATCCGGCGTAACATTTCATTGATAAAAATGGCAGCCAGAAGAACTACCATACTAAACTGAAATAATACACCAACCTGGTAAGGTGATCCCTGCAGGCTCTTGAGGAAAACAAATTCATTTAAAACCAGGATGCCGCTTATTATCCCTTCAATAAGGGAATAAGTGAAATGGAAAATGAAGGTTGTTTTTTCCTTTCGGGTTATGCTTTTAAAAAAATTCATTGAAGCCGCAAAAGTACTTATAATCTGAAAAATAAATAAGCACTATTGTCATATTGTCCTGCCAAAGCAAAAGCGTTTTATCCTGAATTATTCGGAAACTCACATTTATGAGGAATTTCAGGATCTTCAAAATTTCCGTGCATGCTCAGGAACTTTGTATTTGTGTCGCCATAATCAAGAAAAATGATTTTTAACTAATGTGAATATGAATCAATAAAGTTGCCTGTGGAAGGATAAGGAGACTCCTGTGGTTATTACAAGAAAAGAGTTAATTGTTGTGAGGAGTTCTGATATTTTTTTTCTATCATTGTCAAAATGGGCTATTAGCATTAATACTTGAAGGATAGCGTTTTGTAGCGTCAATTAGGAACGCCCTTTTTTTGAATTAAGCAGATGAGAAATAACTAAACGGTTAAAGGAAATATACAACAAAGGAAAAAATGATCCCGGATAGCTCATGCAACTGGAGAAGACATGAAGACCTGATTGAGGGCAGGGGCTGATAATTATATAGCTAAGTCAGCAGGAATAAATGACTTATTGAGAATTACAAGTAAAATATTTTATGTATATTAATTAGACTGACCATTTGTAAATAATGATAAACGACAAAAATACTTTCCTGATATCCTTATTGGCATGGGTTATTTTAAGTCTAATTTTCATAAGAAGCATACCAGCTTTTGGGAATGAAATCGCCAATCATCCAAAAAAGAAAATTATTGTTGGAGGTGATTTTGACTACAAGCCTTTTACCTGGCTTGATGACAATGGTGAGGCAAAAGGATTCGACGTAGATGTCATAAAATATATTGCTGAAAAATATAATTGGGAGTTGGAATTTCGATTTACTCAATGGAATAAGGCATTAGAAAATCTCGATAAAGGCGAAGTTGATGTATTGATTTCGATTCTCTATACAGAGCAGAGGGATACTATGTATGATTTTACTATCCCTTATAATGAAGATTACTATGGAATATTTGTTCGGAAGAATTCCGAAGTAAAAGAAATATCAGATCTTTCTCAAAAACAAATTATTGCATTAGAAGGAGATGCCTCGGTAACAAGGTTTATAAACCCAATGGCATTATTTAGAAACACAACCCTGGTAAACTCTTTACCAGAAGCAATTAATCTTCTCTCCGAAGGCGAAGGTGATGCAGTTCTTGCACCTTATTCAATTGGAATGGAAGCCATTGAGGATTTGCGGATAAGAAATGTTAAGGTTGTGGGTCCTTCAATTATGCCCATTCTCTATCGTTTTGCAGTGAAAAAGGGAGATTCGCAACTTCTTTCTTTACTGAATGAGGGGATTGATCAAGTAAAAGTTTCGGGCAAAAAAGAAGAACTTCTCGGAAGATGGAATTTCCATAAACGAGATGAAGTTTCCATGAATAAAGTTATACGTTACGTGGGGATTGGATTGATACCTCTCATTTTTATTATAACTCTTTTAGTATTATGGACAAAAACACTGAGGAGAAGTGTAGAAGCACAAACCCAAACTCTTCAGGAAAAAACAGTTAAGCTGGAAGAACTCAATGCAACTAAAGATAAACTATTTTCTGTTATTGCCCACGATCTTAAATCACCATTTAACAGCATCCTTGGTTTATCAGAACTTCTTTTGGATAGTAATCATGATACTGCGAAATCAAAAAAACTGTTAAGATACATTCATTCCTCAGCCAAAAACACCCTCTCGTTAACAGAGAATTTATTGAGCTGGGCTAAATCTCAGACCGGACAGATGAAATTTGAACCAAAACAAATAAGATTAAAGGAAGTGGTTGATGAAGTTATTGGTATAGTAGATACTTCAGCGAAGGTTAAAGACATCTCTGTTGATTATGCCCAAATGCCTGATGTATATGTTTATGCTGAAATAAATATGCTTAAATCCATTCTTTATAATCTTATTTCCAATGCAATAAAATTTAGCCACGCAAATGAAAAGGTTAGCATATCTGGCAAAACCGAAGAAAATAAGATTGAGATTATTGTTTCAGACAACGGAGTGGGAATGAATGATGAAACAAAGAGGAACCTTTTTCATATTGAGTCGGGTTCAGCCAGAGGAACAGCTAATGAAGGCGGATCGGGATTAGGATTAATCCTCTGCAAAGAGTTTGTGGAAAAACATGGTGGTAAAATTTGGGTAGAGAGTGAGATGGGAAATGGCAGTAATTTTTATTTTTCAATTCCTCTTACTGAAAAAAGCTATAATCAACTTTACTCAAATTAATGCCGGTCAAACGGGTTGTGAGATGAATCCATCAGAGCCCTGAACCAACTGTTTTTTTTTATCATTCTAATAATCATTTGCTTAAGGGAAATAATGGTCATGTATGCCATCCTCGGTATAAATTGCTTTCAAAATAAATCATTATATTTAAACCTTAATATTATCCTTAACACTTAATTAAAAACATACTTAATAGCAGGTTGCCAGATTACTTAAAATAAAAAGATCTGATAATATCGATAATACCGGCTCATAAACAGCAAAATATTTTTAATGGTCTAATTGATAAAATGAAGCTGATTAAAAACTTTTAAAATAATGGATGAAAGAAAGAATAAGATTGTGGTTCCTCTGGATTTTCATGAACAGTCAATGATCGCGCTGGATCAGACTAAAAGTATTGCAAAATTCATGAATGCCGAAATCATTATTTTATATATAATTGAATCGACAGATATTGTTTCGGCAATGTTCCGGAAAGAAGAACAGACAAAAAAAATATATGAAGAAGTTAAAAAAAAGCTGGAAGAACTTGCTTCTAAAACTTCCGAAAAATTTAACCTGCCTGTAACCGTTCGCATCGAAAAAGGAAAAGTTTATGAAAAAATATTACATGTTTCGGATGAAGTTAATGCCCGCTTCATCATAATGGGCAAAAATGATGCTGATGAAGGTTTTAAAAGATTTATAGGATCCAACACCAACCATGTCATAAGTAGTGCCAATTGTCCGGTAATAACCATAAAAGGCAAGGATCATAATCTTGGATTAAAAAATATAGTACTCCCACTTGATCTCACGAAAAAAACCCGCGAAAAAGTTTTTAATGCTGTATCTTTCGGTATGCATTATAATTCCGCAATATGGTTGGTCTCGGCACTAACAGGCGGAATAAGTTTAACCAGAAGCCGAATTTATGCAAAAATGAAGAGGGCAAAAAAAATGATTGAGGAAAACGGCATTCCCTGCAATATTAAACTTTTTAAGCAGTCTGATATACCGGATTATGAATTAATAATACAATATGCTCTGGATATCGATGCTGACCTGATAATGGTGATGACCCACCAGGAATCGGACTGGAGAGACCATTACATAGGCACCTTCGCTCACGAAATAATCAACAGGTCGGATATACCTGTTATGACGATGATTCCCAGCGATCCTAAAAAAGAAAAGAAAATTGTCAAGACTTTTGTCGATCCGTTTGGAATATTTGGGAAAAGAAATAAATCCCTTTAACATTGGAATACAAAGAAAAAAAACAAAGAAGATATTTAAGGATTAAAGAGCAGTTGTCAGAGCTTCTTCCTAAAACCAATGACAAACTTGCCAGGATGTCTACTATTGTGGCCCTGTTGCATCATAAAATGGATGGTTTTTTCTGGACCGGGTATTATTTTATACGTGATAATAAACTTGTTGTAGGGCCTTATCAGGGACCGGTAGCCTGCCAGGAGTTGAAATACGGCAAGGGTGTTTGCTGGGCCTCGGTTACCAGGAATGAAACTATTGTAGTGAAAGATGTTAATGAATTTCCGGGACATGTTGCATGTGATACCCGGTCAAAGTCGGAAATAGTAGTGCCGGTAAGAAATGATAAAGGAGATATCGTTGCGGTGCTTGATATTGATAGCTCAGTTTACGCCAATTTCGATGAGACCGATATGGTTGGGCTTGAAAGTATCGTAGAAATGATTTTTAAATAATGATTAAGTCCAGCCCGAAGGCCGGCATTCTTTTCGTTCATCTTAAAACCCGTATATCCTTTAGAAACAGTTAGGTCATGGCCAGGTATTACCCGAAATGCATGGAAGCAGTAATTGCTGCTTCGCTCCTACTTTCCTTTCCTCCATCTTCTGAAAGCACTTCCATCAGGTATTCTCCCCAGCAATGTGCGCCTTGTGGGGAATGCTCC
>CAZFOO010000093.1:0-13863 GCA_964520585.1 uncultured Bacteroidales bacterium | reverse complement strand
TAATTAACAATATCGCCGGAATGTTAAATTAGTTTTAAGAAGGGATGAGCCTGAAACTCCAATTAAACCTTGTGCCAAAACACTTGAATAAGACACTATACTTTCAGGCCGCGGTGTGCAGGGGTTAACCGTTTTTAAGCGAGGCGCCTATTTCTGTCGGGCATATCATAACCCTTCCAGTGACGGCTATCCATAGCAAACCATTAAGCTGGAAACGGGCGATGAGATAACAGGAAGTGGAACTGGCCAATAGTGTGAAAAGCCAGATAAAAAAATCTTCAGTGCTGCCCAGGGAGATGCGATATATACGGCCATTCCGGCAGCAATAAAGCCCAGCCCCAGATTGTCTGCCTTGGTAAGGGCATGAAGACGGGTAAACAAATCCGGAAAACGCAGCACTCCCAGGGTTCCTGCCAGAAAAAAGAAACAACCCACTACCAAAAGTATCACAGTAATTACTTCTTTTATCATCATGGGGTTTCTCCTTTCTTTTTTTCCAGATCATGACCAGGCCAATTACCAGTAAAACCGCCAGCACATTGAAGGTAATGGCGACATTGAGCAAATTAAGCTCCTGCAAATAACCCCTCATGACCAACAATATGGCCATCCCTGTAGTGCCGAAAAGCTGGGTGGTCAGCAGGCGGTCTGCGACCGTTGGTCCACGCCATACACGAATCAGTCCCAGCGCTATGTTGAGCAGCAGAAAGACACTGACAATGATAAAAAAACATCCATACAATATAAAATATGTTGTCGTAAAAATTTATAAGCGGACTGTCCTGCCCGTGCAATTTTTCCAGAATTCGCCACCAGGTTTCCAATCCATGATTTCTTATTCCAAAAATCGGACGGTCAGTAACGCTTTTTCGCACCCGCCCCGCTTGTACCGAATTTCAATAACCAACAATCACACAAAATAATTGTTCAAAAGTGCAGTTTAGTCGACAACACCCGAATGTTTGGGGACTATAGGCACTCTCGCATCAATGAAACAAAAAAGCCAGGAGAGCAGGTTTTATTTCCGCTTATCAAAAATAAATTATAATTTCCCTGCAATGCAGGGCGATAAAAAATTTGAAATATCTTTTTAGTTATAGCCTTTTCCGCAAGAAAATTCTTCACAGGGAAGGTACCTAACAGGTATGTTCGGAGAGTGGGCGGTGCTCATGGAGGTATACTCCCTTGATTTTCACGGGTGTTCCGTTGACAAGTAGTATTCCGTCAATGATTTCCACCTGCCTGAGCCCTACCTTTTGCTGCAGGATTTCGAGCGTATTCCCCCCGAATCGTTAAGCCTCATGATCAGGGTATAGAGATTGGACTTTTCGGCAGACCATTGCGCCGGGCTTGGCACCACCTCTGAAAGACCTATTCTTTCTACGGCTCCGGCCGAAAGGGCAAAAATGCGCGAGGAAAATGAAGATACCACATTGTTCTCATCATCATAAAGTTCGGCCTTCAGCATCAGATTACTTGGGCTTCCTGCCGAGTAATTAATTATGTCGGCTTCGATATTCAGAGTGGCATCCCTTGCTTCAGGAAAAAGACTGGTGAGTAATAAGGAGTCCCAAAATACCATAGATATCGTTTGACAATCAAACATATGTAATTCTTATTTGACAAAGATCATGGCTTATAGCGGACAAATAAATAAACAGATAACAAATTGACTTACCATCATTACTGTTTAAAAAGTTCCTTGAAACTTTTTTATCATATAATTTAAATTTTTTGTAACGGATGCAATACAACAGTCGTCTAATTTTGCAATTGGGAGAAAACCGGTTTAAATTGCATAGCATCAAACAAAAACCAACAACCACTTTTTAATGATCAGAAATATTATAATTGTCGCCTTGCGAAATATCCGGAAGGATTTGGGGTACAGCACTATAAATATAGTGGGACTGACTCTTGGAATTGCCAGTGCACTGTTTTTGATAATCTATATTGCCGATGAGTTGAGTTATGACCGGTATCATGAAAAGGCTGACAGGATTTACCGGGTCACTTCTACTATTACTGAACCGGATGACCAGTTCACGTGGATACAGGCACAGATACCATTCGGGCATCAGGTTAAAGAGGATTATCCTGAAGTTGAGGCTTCTGTCAGGTTTTTTGATTTCGGGAGAACACTATTCAGACATGGAGAAAGGGAGTTCATTGAAGAGGAGTTCTACTATGCCGATTCATCGGTATTCGATATTTTTACACATGAATTCATTTATGGCAGTCCGCACTCCTCACTTAACGAGCCCAATTCTATCGTGCTCACAAGCACAACTGCAAGAAAATATTTCAGGGAAGAGGATCCGGTTGGTCAAAGTATTGTAAGCGATGACAGGGCTTTCACGGTTACCGGTGTTATAGCCGACGTGCCCCGTAACTCCCATTTCAGGTTTGACGCCCTGGCCTCAAGGAACAGCCTTCCGGAAGAGATGGGTGGTTGGGGAAACTTTGGGGTAATGACTTATTTGTTATTGCCCGCGGGTATTGATGCAAAGGAGTTTGAGCAAAAACTGCAGACGATGTATGAGAGGTATATGGCTGAGATCTTCGAAAGAATGAAGATCAGCATAGTTTATAATCTTGAACCTATCACACGTATCCACCTCCATTCTGATCATGCCGGTGAGCCTGAACCGACCGGCAGCATTGCCTATGTATACATTTTTGGTGTTGTCGCACTCTTTTTGATACTTATTGCGGCAATGAACTACATGAACCTTGCAACGGCCAGATCACTGAGGAGGGCAAGAGAAGTGGGACTGAGGAAAGTTATGGGGTCGGGGAAAAGCGGACTGATACTGCAGTTTCTTGCCGAATCTGCAACACTCACGGTGATTGCACTTATATTCAGCCTGGTTGTTGTCGGTCTGCTGCTGCCGGAATTCAACAAACTTGCAGGCAAACATTTCGAGTTGGGAATAATATACAGTCCCCAGTTCCTTGCCAGCCTGATACTGATTGTAATCCTTGTGGGAGTTATAGGTGGAAGCTATCCTGCATTTTATCTATCACGTTTCAACCCGGTAAGGGTACTGAAGGGTGAGATCTCAAAAGGCTCTTCAGGCAACTTGTTCAGAAAAGTGCTTGTCGTGACCCAATTTGCCATTTCTGTGGTTATGATTATATGTACGCTTGTTGTATTCCGGCAAATTAACTTCCTGAAAAGTAAGGATCTTGGTTACCGTATGGAAAATATAGTCGGCATGCAGCTTAACAATAATGAGATGGTACAGAAGTTCAGGGTCTTTAAGCAGGCATTGTTGGAGGACAGGAACATCGTATCTGTTACCGGCACGAATGCCCGTCTGGGCGAGGGATCCCCAAAAATTATTTTTAATATGGAGACCGAAACGGGGATGGAGGAACGGGGAGTCAACTTCGCTGTGGTGGATCATGATTTCATCGGGACTCTAGGGGTCGAAATAATTGAAGGCAGGGATTTTCGTCAGGATATGCCTGCCGATACCCTACTTGCCGTTATAGTTAATGAGACACTTGCCAGGAGGATGAACTGGGATGACCCTGTCGGGAAAAGAGTAGACATCGGTGACGGCACCATGTTAAATGCATCTGTTGTGGGTGTCATGAAAGATTATCACCAGACAGGTATATATAATGAAATTGAATCACTCATGCTTGTTTACCGTTATAACAACCCGTTTGTATATACCAGAATCGACGATGAAAATATTCATGACGCAATAAGCCATATTGAAACAGTATGGGATGAGATATTTCCCGGAATACCTTTTACCTACCATTTTTTGGCAGACCGTTTTTCAGAACAGTTCGGTGCAGATGAAAAACGCGGGTTTATTTTTACGCTTTTTACCATCCTTGCAATACTGATCTCCTGTTTGGGTTTGTTCGGGCTGGTTTCCTATATGGTTGAACAGAGAACACGGGAGATAGGAATCAGAAAAGTTTTCGGTGCAGGGGAGCCCTTAATTGTCAGTCTCATCTGCAAAGATTTTCTTTTGCTTGTTTTAGTATCCATGATCGTTGCCTTCCCGGCGGCATATTATTTCATGAAGAACTGGCTGGAGAATTTTGTTTACCGGATTGAGCCGGGTCTTGCCGTATTTCTTATTGCTGCAATGGCCACTTTGACTCTCACCTTCCTGACTGTCATTTTCAGGGCATGGAGGGCGGCGGTTGCCAACCCGGTCGATTCACTCAGAGTTGAATAATGTTTTTGCTATTATATCAAGGAATTTAGATTTACTTCGGCTCCAATTATTCGCCTGCCCGGAATTTTTGAACAATTTCATTCGATTTTCATTACTATTATCAGAAATATAATAAGCATTTAATGGAAATCGGAATTACCACATTCGCTGAGAATACTCCCGATCCTGACAGCGGCCGGCTGCTTACCCCGCATGAAAGGATGATGAACCTGATGGAGGAAATTGAGCTTGCCGACCAGCTTGAACTGGATGTATTCGGCATAGGTGAGCACCACCGGCCCGATTTTATTGTTTCTTCGCCTGCCGTGGTGCTGGCAGCCGCAGCAGTCAAAACAAAAAAAATCAGGCTTTCCAGTGCAGTAAGCGTGCTGAGCTCCGACGATCCTGTACGTGTTTTCCAGGATTTTGCCCACATCGACCTGCTATCAAAAGGCAGGTCCGAGATCATGGCAGGACGCGGTTCATTTACAGAATCCTTTCCCCTTTTCGGGTACGATATGAAAGATTATAACTCTCTGTTTGAAGAAAAACTGCAACTGCTTTTACAGCTTAATAAAAATGAAAAGATTACCTGGAAAGGAGATCATAGGCCCTCAATCAATAACAGGGGGGTATATCCCAGGCCCTGGCAGCCGGAGCTGCCGGTCTGGATAGCCGTGGGAGGCACGCCTGAATCGGTTACCCGTGCCGCAGTAAATAATTTGCCAATGGCACTGGCTATAATAGGAGGAATGCCGGAGAGGTTTGTTCCATTCACCGACCTCTATAAAAAAACTTACAAAAAATTGGGGCACGACCCTGAAAAATTGCGGCTTGCCATAAACTCACACGGCTTTATTCACGAAGATTCACAAAAAGCTGCAGATGAGTTTTATGGTCCTTACGCGTGGGTAATGAGCAAGATCGGGCGCGAACGGGGATGGCCCCCGATGAACAGGGATCAATATGAAACGATGAGATCAGCCGGTGGCTCACTGCTTGTGGGGAGTCCGCAACAGGTGACCGATAAGATCCTGTATGAGCACGAGTTATTTGGCAATACCCGTTTTCTGCTTCATATCAGCGTGGGCACCCTGCCCCATTTAAAAGTGATGCACGCCATTGAGCTATTGGGCAACGTGGTGGCACCGGCAGTTAAAAAAGCAATCGGGCCTCCGCAGGCATGAAAAGTTAACATAAAAGTTTTTTCATCCGTCTGTGTTTAAATTGACTTTGTGGTGTTTTCAGCTGATGGGAAATTCATTTATATTTCTTTTGTAATTTTTAAAAAGAAATATTTATCTTTGCCAAACTTAAATGGTGGTCGTAGCTCAGTTGGTTAGAGCGTCAGATTGTGGTTCTGAAAGTCGCCGGTTCGAATCCGGTCTTCCACCCCACCTAACGAAATCATTAAGGGGCAATTATCTGAAAAAGATAGTTGCCCCTTATTTTTTATCAGAACATAATCTTTTTCATAAATTTTCTGGATTTTTTTTAAATAAAAGAATTACGGCTGAAAAAATTTTGATGTATATTTCTCCTGTAAAAAATAAGAAGTCAAAATTTCGTCAATAAGTTACAATAACTTTTATGACTGCATATGTCACTTAACTCAAAATATAAGTAGAACCTTAAAATTATGGTGCGGACAATTACTACCGAAAGGATCCCGATCAGGCTCTGGATTGATGATATGGAGGAGGGGGCAATGCAGCAGGCCAGAGATATTGCCAACCTGCCCTTTGCCGCACATCATGTAGCCATTATGCCGGATGCACATGAGGGGTTCGGGATGCCCATAGGCGGTGTTCTTGCTACCCGGGGAGTGGTAATACCCAATGCAGTGGGAGTAGATATAGGGTGTGGCATGTGTTCAATCAAAACCTCCATTTTAAATCCCTTATCACCGGTACTGGCAAAAATAGCCGCAGATATAAAAAGAAGCATACCCCTGGGTTTCAAGCATCACATGAAACCCCGTCCGGCCGGTCTGTTCCCCCGGCCTGAAAACCGGCTTCCCGTTGTGGAAAGAGAATATGAAAAAGCCGCCTTTCAGGTAGGAACACTTGGGGGTGGAAATCATTTCATCGAACTTCAGAAAGACCCTGAAGGATATCTGAGGGTAATGGTCCATTCCGGAAGCAGGAACCTGGGGAAACAGGTGGCCGACTATTATTACCGTAAAGCGGTAAATATCAACGGAAAGGAGATCAAAAGCAAGAAAATCCCCCGGCAGCTTGCCGGTCTTATTCTGGATTCTGAGGAGGGCCGGCTTTATTTAGAAGAGATGCAATATTGTGTTGACTTTGCCTTTGCCAACAGGAAACATATGATGGATGTGGTTTCCGGGATAATAGCCGATCATTTTCCGGATGTGACTTTTTCCGGATTCATTAATATAGCACATAATTATGCAAATTTGGAAGAGCATTTCGGAGAGCAGCTCATCATTCACCGCAAGGGGGCGACTTCTGCGAAAAAGGGTGAATGGGGCATTATTCCGGGTTCACAGGGCAGCAGCAGCTACATCGTAAAAGGAAAAGGAAATCCTGAAAGTTTTTCAAGCTGCTCACACGGAGCCGGACGTAAAATGGGAAGAAAACAGGCCCAAAGAACGCTAGATTTACTTGAGGAACAGGGCAGGCTGAACAAAACAGGGATTATCCACAGTATCATCAGCAAAAAGGACCTTGATGAAGCTGCAGGAGCGTATAAAGATATTGAAATGGTGATGAAGCTGCAATCGGATCTGGTGGAAGTTGTTACCGAACTGCAGCCACTGGCTGTCATCAAGGGTTAAAAAATCCCGGACTGTATCAATCCGGGACCAAAGATTATTTTTATGTTATGTAGCCGGAATAAAATGCTGGGTTATTTTACCGGTATTTTTATCTTTCAGAATCCTCTTTGTTGATCCGTCAGGCATAACCTCTTCCTTAACCAGCAAATGGGCTTCATCATAGTCCTCGAACGCCGATATAGATTCGGCTTTGTCTTTTCCCCGCCATACTTCAAGATTTACAGGCTCCCATTTTTTTGACTTAACCGAGCGGTAACAGGCATCCATTATCTCATTAACCACGTAACCGTCATAAAAGGTCTCCATACACTGTCCTCCCTTTTCCCAGGCATTGAACATATCTGTAAACATATTGGTATAACCAAGTTCGTGTACCTCATCGCTGACCGGGAATACCCAGCCTGTGTTTGATTCAGCCTTCTCGGCCACATAACCTTTCTTCCCTCCGGCAGTGAACATTTCTATCCCGGTGCGTAAAAAATTATTAATCCAAATTGTTCCTTCGGTACCCATTATTTCATCCCGGAGGTCCATACCGCCCCGAAAAGACCAGCTGACCTCAAACTGTGCCATGGCGCCTGAATCATAACGAACGAATCCTATTGCATTGTCTTCGGCATCTATGGGCTTGACCAGGGTATCGGCCCAGCAAATGACCTCAACGGGTCTTATATCCTTACCGATATAGTTCCGGGCAATCTCAATGCAGTGGCAACCCATATCCAGGAGTACACCTCCCCCGGAAATTTCCTTGTTCCAGAACCAGTCCGAATGGGGACCGGGATGGGTTTCCCTGGAGCGTGCCCAGATAACGCTGCCTATAGCGCCATTTTTTACAGAACTGAGAGAGGTGAGCGTTTTTGGAGTATAAACCAGGTCCTCCATGTAGCCGTGGAATATACCGGCTTTTTCCACCGCATCCAGCATCATTTTGGCTTCTTCTGCATTCCTGCCAAGGGGTTTTGTGCAAAAAACAGCCTTTCCTGCACTGGCAGCCATTAAAACCGCTTCAAGGTGAAGATCGTTGGGAAGAGCAACGACCACAATTTCGACTTCAGGGTTGCCGACAGCCTTCGACATATCATCTGTCCATTCGGGGATACCGTGAATACCAGCAAAGGCCTTCCCCCTTCCCTTATCACGTGAATAAACAACCTGAACGGTGTCCCTGCTGCGCTGGGCCTGAATAGACTGTGTGTAAAATCCACCGATAAAACCGGCTCCGAGCATTGCGACTTTAGCCATAATAAAAGAATTTAAGGTTAGCATAACAACTAATATAAGCTGATATTAATTAAAATATCAGCTTATATATCTGCTAACAATATTAGCTAAATTCTGCAACAAAAAAAAAGAGGGTCTCCTGAGAATCAATTAACCCAGGTACATTCTCAATAATTTGTTTTTGGATTTATGGCGAAGACGTTTCAAAGCCTTTTCCTTGATCTGACGGGTACGTTCCTTGGTAAGACCAAGTTCTTCACCAATGGCCTCAAGGGACATTTCCTGCCTTCCAAGGCCGAAATAGCACTCAAGCACATTACGTTCCTTCTCCGAAAGAATACTGAGAGTTCGTGTTATTTCCTTCCGCAGCGAATCGGTCATAAGTTCGGAATCGGCTACCGGGGAGTCTTTATTCTCCATAACATCGAGCAAGCTGTTATCTTCGCCGTCCACGAAAGGCGCATCAAATGACATTGGCCGCCCGTTAAGCTTTAAAGTACCCGCCACCTTCTCCCTGCTCATTTCAAGCTTCTCAGCAAGTTCATCGGCAGAGGGATCTCTCTCATTCTCCTGCTCAAAACGTGAGCTTATCTTGTGAATCTTCCCCAGCGACCCTACCTGGTTAAGCGGAAGCCGCACAACCCGCGCCTGTTCAGATATAGCCTGTAATATCGACTGACGGATCCACCACACTGCATATGATATAAATTTGAATCCTTTGGTTTCGTCAAATTTGGTTGCAGCCTTTATCAAGCCAAGATTACCCTCATTTATCAGGTCAGGCAGACTAAGGCCCTGAAACTGGTACTGCTTGGCTACAGATACCACAAACCGTAAATTAGCCTTAACCATCTTCTCAAGAGCAACCTGATCTCCCTTTTTAATCCTTTGAGCAAGTTCTACTTCCATCTCAGGACTAATAAGGTCCTCCTTGCCAATTTCCTGCAAATACTTTTCTATCGAATTCGAATCACGGTTAGTGATCGACTTGGTTATTTTTAACTGCCTCATATATATAAAATTTGTAGTTAGCTATGCTTATAACGGTTATTTATTCATTTTCATATTTCATCAATATTTTGTAACGGTCGGTATTAATGTTGTAATTGGGGGGATCGTTGGATTTTTCAATTAAGCCAAGTAATTTAAGCTCTAATATATGCCCCGTTCCTGCCTGCTGGGAAATCCCGAGTCCACGGATAATATCACCAAAAGATGACGGTCCTTTGTTAACAAGCATTTTGAGAATAGACAGTTTTACCTGATCGCCGAGAATTTCCCTTGATCGTTGTTCGGTTAATTTTTCAACAATATTATTATCAGTTTGTTCATGCATCGGTTGTTTTTTTTTCATCTGTTCATATATAGTTAAATTTACCACATTTTATCCGTTGTGCTGCAGTATAAATTCTGTCTGGCCTAATCCTTGTGACTACCTGCTTCATCAAACCACTTTTTTATCTATATAATTGGAATTCATTATGTGCAGGGTGCCCATATAATTGAGATCAAATTCTATCAGGTCGCCGACTTTATATTTTGGTTTCCTGGTTCCAAGGTCCACTACAATCATGTCGGAACTGGCACCCGAAATAGTTATCTTTTTGTCCATTAATTCCAGATTATCAACATTGATATCCAGCAATCCGATGTCAAGTATCCCACGGTATGTGGTTTTACCAAGATCTTTATCGTCAAATTCAAATTGTTCCCCGGTAACGTTTGTCCCTAATTCCCCGGTGGGGACAACAGGCTTTTCAGTCAATTCAATAATTTCGGCATGAAGCTTGAATATCCCGTTCTTCATCCCCTTAATGAGTTTGCCGGTGAAAAGATCCTTTCCGAAAAACAAACTCTCTCCAATCCGGAAATGATCTACAGATCCGGGCATTATACCTTTTACAATCAATGGTATGGTAACCGAAGAACCCCCGGAAACATAGGGTATCTTCCGGTTAAATTTGGTCTCGATCAACTGCTTGTAAAGTCCGAGTTGTATAAGCTTATCCTGACTCGGCATAATGCCGTACAGGCAGTTCAGGTTCGTTCCTATACCTATCACCTCAATATTGGGAAGCTTAAATATCCTGCCATAAAAATCTATAAGATTGTCTCCCAGAACTCCTTCACGCAAATCACCCATCTCGATCATAATTATGACCTTATGGATCTTCTCCTGCTTCATGGCCTCTTCATTCAGAAGCTTGATGGTATACAGCTCGGTATTAAGACTGATGTCGGCATACTTTACTACTGAACGGGCTGCTCTTTTTGCAGGTGGCTTGATATATACCGTTTCAATGTCCGGGGCAATTCTTTTTATCGCTCTAAGATTACTGACACGCGAGTCACAAACCTGTTTTATACCCAAATCTATTACTTCCTTCAAATAAGTCCTGTTTCCACATAACAACTTAGTAACGATCCCCCACTCAATATTATTATTCTGAAAAAGATTATTTAAAAAATCATAGTTGTGTTTCAATCTGTCTTTACGTAGCTCCAAGTAAGCCATTTTGCCATAAATTAGTTGACTACCAATCTGGGAATATTCCCGGGCAGCCTGGTTAATAATTCATAATTCAGCTGATTACTGAATTCACTGAAAGAAGCAACCGAAATAGTAAGGTCGCCCTGCTCACCAATCATCACCACCTCATCCCCCTTCCTCACATCAGCTATTTTTGTCACATCAGCAATAAGCATGTTCATATTTACCATACCGATAACCGCAACACGCTGACCATTAATAAGAACCCGTCCCTGGTTACTGAGAGACCTGCTGTAGCCGTGTGAGTAACCAACCGGGACTACTGCAATTTTTTTATTCTCCTGTGCAAGGTATACCGTTCCATAACTAATAAATTCCCCTTGCTTTACATCTTTTATTGTCATGACCTGGCTTTTCCAGCTTATGACCCTCCTGAGGGGATCGCTTGTTCCCTTCCTTTTACTGATAAATTGTATAAATGTCTCTGCACTGGGCCAGTATCCATATTGAAGAATTCCGATGCGCACAAGGTTGAACCTGGCAGAGGGATAAGCCATGGCAGCAGCCGAACTGGCAACATGACGGTATTCAGGAACAAGGCCCTTTTCTGACAGACTTTTGCATAACCTTACATAACGGGATATCTGTTTCTGAATCCTTACGTGATTGGCAATGCTCTCTGCACCTGCAAGGTGGGTGCATAACCCTTTTAGTAAAAAAGAGGAAGGATGAGCGGTAATTATTTCCACTGCCTTTCTAAGGTCTTTGTTATGCATGCCGGTGCGGTTCATTCCTGTTTCCATTTCCAGGTGGATCCTTGCAGGCTTATTGCTTTTTTGGGCAAGGGCAACGATCTTTTTGAGCCGGTCAGGTTCAAACACAAAAAATTCCACTTCCTGATCAACTGCCCATTCTATATCATCATCGGTCATCCAACCCATGATCATAACCCTGGTACCCTTTTTTTTAATATCCATCAACTCTTTTGCTTCACAAGCGCTGAAAACAGAGAAATGATCAATGCCTGCCCGCTCGGCTATAGGAACAAATGATTTTATCCCATGACCGTAAGCATTGGATTTCACAACAGAAGAGATAAGCACATTACTGCCAAATTCCTGCTGAAGGAAACCGATGTTTCTTTCAACTGCTTCTTCACTTATTTCAATCTGCGAAGTATCTGACATTCATTTCTTTTTAAATAATTCAGTACACATCCCGTAAATCATATCAACTCCGGTATCAATTATTTCATCCGGAAAATCGTAATCGGGATTATGCAACTCCGGATGACCTTTGCCTGATCCGGCTCCAAACAATATTCCCCTGTAACTCCTGGTAAACCATCCAAAATCCTCCGACCATTTAAACGCATTTTCAATATGCCTCACCCTTAATCCCAGCCGGTTGGCGGTATCACCGGCCAAAGAAACCAAAAAGGAGTCATTTGCGGTAGCCGGAAATTTTTCGGTCCATTCCACCGAAACCTCAAGATTTTCCGAAAAAGCTATATCCTTTACAAGCCCCGCAGCTTTTTCCCGGAGTTCTTCCATATCTTTTTCATCATAGGCCCGGAGGGTAGCCATTACTACAGCCTCACCGGGACTTGTACCAAAGGCGATCTCTCCTATTCTGGCATGAATTATCGTTACCAGGATAAAATCATTAAAATCATTACTCTTTGCAAGACCTGGCAAACCGGCTAAAATCTGCGATATCGCCGTCGTGGGACTAATACCGTTTTGGGGCTCTCCAGCGTGGGCCGTCCTTCCTTTAAGCCTTATTATCATTCCTTCAGATGCTGCCGCAAATACTCCCTGGCGCAAAACAATTTCATGACGTTCATATCCAGGGAGATTATGCAGTGCCATAACATAATCAGGTTCGATGGACTTAAATACCGGATCATTAATTACCTCAAAAGCTCCTTTCCCGTTTTCTTCAGACGGCTGAAACAGCACTATTACCTCACCGTGATCCGGACGTCTGTCTGAAAATCTGTGGGCAACCCCGGCCGCAATTGCCATATGACCATCATGTCCGCATTTATGGGCAACTCCAGGATGCACAGATCTGTACTCAAAATCATTAGATTCTTCTATGGGCAGGGCATCCAGTTCAGCCCTGATCATGATCCGGGGACCATTGCCGGCTCCCCGGAATATGGCAGCCAGACCATTCCCCCCTATGTTGGTAATTAAATCATCCGGTGCAAGGTCATGAAGAAAATTTGATAACCGTAAAGAGGTCATCTTTTCTTGTCCCGATAATTCAGGAAATTTATGTAATTCTTTTCTAAGGTTAACCAGCAAATCAGGTTCCGGCATTTTTCCCATTTTTACAGGAAAGGGCAGTTGTACTGCAAGTTTATTTAATAAGTCTCATTTCCATATACTTATTTGTAAATCCAAGTTTTTCATAAAGAAACCTGGCCGGATTATCATGTTCAACATGGAGCTTAACACTTCCTTCGGTGAGTTGAAGGGCCTTATTCATCAACTCCTTACCATATCCCTTGCCTCTGAATTTCTTATCCACAGCAATGTACACAAGTATATTTTCAGGAATATAACCTTCCATGCCGGTTTTATTAATCACCACAACACCAACTATCTCGTCATCAAGTTTACCCTGGAGAACAAATCCACCGGGACCGGGTGATTCACTTAACGCATAGGCTATAGCCTTACCAATAGCCTCTTTTGTGTCGCGAAACTGATCCAGATGAGTATGAAGGAAATCAATAATTTCCCTTCGCTCGTCTTCCGTTATGGGATTTGATGAATTGAAAATTTTGAAATTAAGCATAAATTGTTTTTTATATTGGTTCAAATAATTGTAACCAAGGGAAGTAAGCAAAAAATAATCCGGCATGGCCGGTTATCAAATAAAAGATTATGTATGTTTTTTGCATCACAAAATTACAAAAAATATTACAAAAATGCAAACTTGAATATTTCCAGGCACTTATGATCATAATCAGAAATCACAATTTTCAAGGAAGATCAGAAAAAGGGAGGGAATTATTTCTATGGGGGACTTATCTTTTTATCTTGTCATGAATCATCCATGTACCAGGGCACACAAAAAAATGAATTTCACATCGGGAAGATATTGCCAAATGAACAGTATAGTGCATGTGAAATCGACCGAAGGTCAATAAA
>CAZFOO010000092.1:0-14033 GCA_964520585.1 uncultured Bacteroidales bacterium | reverse complement strand
TGCAGGCTCTTTTTTAAGACGGGTTTTTGCGCCATCGGGAAACGTACCAGTTTCATCAATTTCCGTCATTTAAAAGCGCAAATGAATTATCTATTGTCCTGGTCTGGAAAACTGACTGGTTATTAAGTGACAATTGAAATCCATCGGATAACTGTACCAGTCCGGCAGGATTATAGTATGCTGCATCAATACCAAGTGAGGCATTGCGTGCCGGCATTCTTATATAAGAAGAACTTTGGTTGGTATTGGTCATAATTCCACCGGCACTAACAATATTTATCAGCAAAAATTGTACAAAAAACAAGACAAAAATAAATTAGACCCACATCCGTAAATTATTCAGATAATTAAAAATAGTTAAATGACTTTGAATCATCATGGATATTTTTGTAACTTCATCGATTATAATCTTAGAAAACCAAAAGCAGGGAACTGCCTATGAAAAATATATCTACCCTATTATTTGTTTTCTTTATAATATTCGGGTTTACGGGACAATCGGTCTTTGCAGAAGGATTTGGTTATCAGGACCTGATATCATCTGCTGATATTCAAAATAATAATTTGGAATACGAAAAAACCGATTCCAGTGATCTTAAAATAAAAGTCTACCCTAATCCGGCTACCGATTATATCAGAATTGAATGGCAGACAACCAAAAGCACCGAGATGCATGCCGAACTATATGACCTTTTCGGAAGGAGGATAAGCCGGACCAAGTCAGATGTCTCCTCCAGCCATATTCAAATGGACATACAGAATTTTCAGAGATCTGCTTACCTTTTGAAAGTATATAGCGGCGACAGAAAATTTTCACGTACCTATCGTATAATCAAGCATTGATTTATCAAGACAGTTCAGAATTATCTTTTAATGCACTATTCCCGGACAAAGCCCGGGAGTATTCTGATGTTATTTTTTGGTATCTGTACAGGATGGTCATATAACAGCCGGTTAAAAAGTAAATCTGGCTTCAGGAACAATGTTCTGTGAGGAAAAATCTTTTTCAAGATACTTATAATAAGCATTTATTGCTATCATTGCCGCGTTATCAGTAGTGAACGATGGTTTTGGTATAAAAACCTGCCAGCCATGTTTTTCACCATGGTCCGCCACGGCACCCCTTAGTCCGGAATTGGCAGCAACTCCTCCAGCAATAGCTATTTTATTTATTCCTGTTTTAGCTGAAGCTCGTGCCAGGTTCGCCATTAACACTTCTACGATGGTATACTGCAGTGAAGCGCAAAGATCATTGAGATTTTTTTTAAGAAATCCGGGTTCTTTCTTTACAGAATCACGAAGAAAATATAAAAATGATGTTTTTAATCCACTGAAACTGTAATTCAAACCGCCGGCCGAAGGCCTTGCAAAATTAAAAGCCTCCGGATCACCTTCCCGGGCATACCTGTCAATCCACGGACCACCGGGGTATGGAAGTCCCATGATCTTTGCGCATTTATCAAAAGCCTCTCCTGCAGCATCATCTATAGTCTGCCCCAGAATTTCCATATTCAGATAATCTTTTACCAGGACAAGTTGAGTATGACCGCCAGATACCAGAAGACAGATAAACGGAAACTCCGGGAAAACCTTATCAGGATCATTCTCTTTAATAAAGTGAACCAGTATATGAGCCTGCAGATGATTAACCTCCAGTAGCGGAATATCCAGAGCAAGTGCAAATCCTTTCGAAAACGATGTTCCCACCAGCAGAGAGCCCATTAATCCCGGACCTTTTGTAAAACCAACCGCATCAACCTCACTTTTGGATAAGCCGGCTTCACGCAATGCAAGATCGACAACAGGCACAATGTTTTGCTGGTGGGCCCTGGAAGCCAGTTCAGGTACAACTCCACCATATTTAATATGCACATCCTGTCCGGCAATCACATTTGACCGTAATCTGCCATCGGTGATTATGGCAGCAGAAGTATCGTCACAGGAAGATTCAATGCCAAGTATAGTTACAGCCATTACATCAATTTAACAACCAGATTAAACAATATTGTATATATCATATTTAAACCCCCCTATAATAATAAAGCAAATATGTCATTTTAAATAAATTCATTTAGCACATTCAGCAACTATTAAAAAGAAACCGGGAGATGCAACTGCAATACTCTTGTTTACTACAATAAATATTATAAGGGTTTCTTCATTATATTAGTCAATTATGAACTATTTTTCTTTTTTTTACGTTTCAAAATAAAAACCCAAAGTTATTAAAAAAATATTCAGGATAGCAGGTATAATTGCATTGATAATTCTTGCAGTTCCCGCAGGAGCTTATTTCCTTTTTCAGTGGCCCTCAGTACAAACCTACCTCACCGGGCAAATAGCAAAACAGGTATCAGCCAACCTTAATGCCAGGTTTGAGGTGGGACGTGTTGATATTGTTTTTTTTAACAGGGTCATATTAAGGGATATACATATAGAGGACCAGCATAAAGATACTTTACTGAAGGCTGACCGGCTCATTGCCACCATTCACCATTTTAACAGGTCTAAAAGGGAAATTGGAATAAACCAGATCAACATGCACAATGCACGGATCAATCTCCGATCCGGAAAGGATTCGGTTTTGAATATTCAGTTCATTATCGATGCGCTGACTTCTGACGAACCAAAGAAAAATAAATGGGATTTTACCATAAACGCAATCAATCTTAATGATTCAGAATTTTCTTATAAAAAACATAACCTCCAGTCCGGGAAAGCAGGAATAAATTTCCGTGATATTGATATCGGAGGAATGGATTTACTTATAAATAATCTGCACACAACAGAAGGGCATCTGCACTTTAACATAAGATACCTGAATTTCAAGGAAAAAAGCGGTTTTGTACTTAATCATTTTGCTTCGGAAAACAGTATTTCCGATTCTGCAATAACAGTTAAAAACCTGCATGTTGTGAGTCCTCTTTCACGACTCAACCTGGAACATTTCCATATGACCTATGATAACTTTAATGCTTTTAAAGATTTTGTAAATATGGTAGGCCTGGATAGCCGGTTCAGGTCATCTGTCCTTAATCTTCAAGATCTTGCATATTTTGCACCAAAATTGAGAAAAACAGACCAGGAAGTAACTATTTCCGGTAATATAACCGGGAAGATAAATAATCTAAAAGGCAATGATATCAATCTCCGTGTATTTGACAACACTTCACTACTGGCGGACTTTAATATGGTGGGATTGCCTGATTTCAAAGAGACTTTCATCTTCCTGGATCTTTATGACTTCATTTCCTCTGCTGAAGATGTTTTGAAATTATCCCTGCAAGGTAATGGGGATGAAAGCATGGAAAGTAAAATTCCTTTTGATATTTCTGCATTGGGAGATCTGAATTACACAGGGAAATTCACCGGTTTTATTGATGATTTTGTTGCATTCGGCGAACTGAATACTGACCTTGGCTCCTTGATTTCCGATCTTTCTCTACGCCCCGGCGACGATAATTCATTAAATTTTAATGGCCAGCTAAGGGCGGTACATTTTGATGCCGGAACACTGACCGGATCAGAACAGATAGGCAGGATTTCTTTTAATACCGGACTTGACGGACAGATATCCCCCCGCACCGGTGTGAATGCAAATCTTGAAGGCACGATAGATTCATTATTTATATTTGATTACAATTACAAACATATAGAGCTTTCGGGTTTATTGGCGGACAGGAAATTTGAAGGGTTGGCGAATATTGAAGACCCGAATATATTTTTGGATTTCCTGGGAAGCGTCGATTTTTCGGGTGAAATCCCGGTATTTGACTTTTCGGCTAATATTGATGATGCAAAACTTTACGAACTGCACTTTGAAGATGAGGATCCTTCACTGACGCTATCTTTTGTTACAAGAGCCAACTTCCGGGGAAACAATATAGACAATCTCAACGGTAGCATAGAATTAGTAAATGCAGTTTTTGAAAAGGACGGACACCTCTTCGATATAAAGAACGCAACCCTTGAAGCAACCGGTTCCGGCGATCAAAGAAAGTTAATACTTAATTCAAGCCTGGCAGAAGCAGAAATAGAAGGAAGCTATGAATTTGCTACTCTTATAAGTTCCTTTAACCAGTTCATAAGCGACTACCTTCCGTCACTAACAGGATACAGGGACTTTGATTCGAATGTTACGGGCAACAGTTTTTCTTTCAGCCTCATTTTTCAAGAAACCACGGGTTTTACAGAATTCTTTATGCCGGATATGGCCCTATCCGCTGGTTCCGGATTTAATGGAATATTTGATCCATCTGCAAATATTTCTGAGATCAATGCGCATTCCGGTGAATTCAGGTTGAATAACAATCTGTTCAAAAATATAAACCTTAGCAGCAATTCACTGGACTCAGTTTTCAACTTGTCATCTACCATTAAACATGTTACTATCGGCAACCGCTTCAATATAGAGAATTTGACCCTGTCTTCTGATATTATGAATGACAGCCTGACCTTTGAGGCAGGATGGAACAACAGGCAGGATATTGAGAATATGTATAAAGGGGAAATTTTGGCTCTCCTGAGTTTCGACAACGCTAACGGTACAATGCCCCCTCCGCTTAACATTGATATAAATCCATCTGATATTGTAATTTCCGATTCATTATGGAACATAGGAAAAAGCAGGATCAGAATTGATTCAACCTCTTACTTTGTGGACAATTTTGTTTTCGGACAAGCCGGACAGTATCTTAAAATCGATGGAAAACTTTCTGAAGATCCTCATGACTCACTTTTTATGGAATTTCAGGAAATGGATATGCAAAATTTAAAATTACTCACTACACTGAACAAATTTGATATGGAAGGAATACTTGGAGGGCGGGTAAGTCTTTCCAATATTTATGAAAGTCCCTTATTCAGTACCGATCTTGAAATAAAAAAACTAAATCTTAACCATCAGGATTTCGGGGATCTTAGTATAATGAGCCAATGGAATAACATCGGAAAAAATATTTCAATTCACGCCTTCAGTGACCGGGGAGATGACAGAATAATCAATATTGAAGGAAATTATAAGCCCGAAGGCAAGCTGCTGAACTTTGACATATCGCTTGCCAAAATTAACCTGAGAACATTTGATGGATACATTGATGAGGTATTTGCCGACCTGAGGGGAATAGCCGGCGGAGATCTTAAGCTGGAAGGAACCATAAACCAACCTCTTTTTAACGGAAATATATTTCTTCAAAAAGCCTCCTTTATAGTAGATTATCTTAAAACCCGTTACAACTTCACCCACGATGTTACCATATCAAATAATAATGTTACGTTTAAAGATTTACTGGTCTATGATCACCGGCACAATACCTGCAGTGCCAATGGCATATTATCAAGCAATTACTTCAGAGATTTAAGTCTCAATGTTTATCTTTACCCGGACAACTTTATGGCCCTTAACACCATGGAGAGAGATAATGACATGTTTTACGGACAGGTGTATGCCAGCGGACTAGTGCATATATCTGGTCCTACAGATAATATTACCATGGATATCTCTGCCCAGACAAACCGTAACACAAGATTTTTCATACCCCTGCAGAAAAACAGTGAGATTGATGATCTGCACTTTCTTACTTTCACCGGAGAATCTGCAGGTACTATTGAAGATGATCATAATCAGGTTATAAAAGAAAAAAATGTCAACCTATCGGGTATGCAAATGAATTTTGATTTGGATGTCACACCCGAGGCGGAAGTGCAAATTATATTTGATTCAAAGATTGGCGACATAATTCGTGGCCGGGGTAACGGATCAATAAAAATGGATATTAACACCCTGGGACAGTTTAATATGCTTGGAGAATACATAATAGAACAGGGTGATTATTTATTCACACTGCAAAATGTTATAAATAAAAGATTTGATATTGAAGAGGGGAGCAGGATATCCTGGACTGGTGATCCTTTTGATGCTAACGTCGACCTGCAGGCTGTTTACAAGCTGAGAGCCCCCCTCAACACATTAATGGCCCCATACATGAACGGAACTGGTGACAGATATTCAAGACGCATGCCCGTTGAGTGCCATATCGTAATGAAGGAAAAACTGATGACTCCGGAGATTAGTTTTGATATTGAACTTCCCACGGCTGATCCTGATACAAGAAGAAATTTACAGGGGATATTAAATACTGAAGATAAAAAGAACAGGCAGTTCCTTTCACTTCTGATAATAAACAATTTCCTTCCCGAACAGGATATGACCGGCACGGGAAGGGGTGCATCACTTGGTATGAGTGCAACCGAGGCAGGTATTACCACTGTTAGTGAATTCTTTTCAAACCAGCTGAGTAACTGGCTTTCCCAGTTAAGCCGTGATGTTGATTTCGGGGTCAACTGGAGGCCGGGAGATGAAATAACCCCTGATGAAGTAGAACTGGCTCTTTCAACTCAGGTACTTAATGACCGGGTCAGCATTAACGGACACGTGGATGTTGGGGGGAGGCAGACAAATACAAGCCACATAGTAGGCGATTTCGATGTTGACATAAAACTGAACCGCAGTGGTAAACTGAGGCTAAAGGCATTCACCAGGGCTAATGACAATCTTATCCGTCCGCACCTTTCACCTTATACTCAAGGAGTAGGGCTTTTTTACAGGGAAGATTTTAACAGCTTTGATGAATTATTAAGCCGCTACTGGAATATAGTATTCTCTGAAAACAGCAGTGAAAAGGATCAGTAGCGTGATTTGAAAAAATGGGGTATATTTCTCCTGTAGAAACCATGTAGCCAAAATTTTGTTCAGAAAATACAAAATTTTGACTGACAGGAGGAACTGTTAAGAGTTAAAGTTTATTTTTTCCATCTTGACTACATGTAATTAAGGCTGAAAAAAATAAATGTTATATTTGCTAATCATTACATGACAGACAATATTTAAAGTAAGTGATCAGTTATCTTTATCCGTTTTAAGTATAATTCCAACAACTAAATTTAATGATGAACAATTTATTATTATTACTCCAGATCAATCTTTCCGACAGCCTTAATAATCTGGAACCTTTAGAGGATCAAGGAGAAACCACCATGTCATACTGGGAACTGGCTTTCAAGGGAGGCTGGGTGATGATTCCGATAGTTATTCTTTCAGTTATCGCAGTCTACATTTTTTTTGAACGGTATTTTGCCATTAAGCGGGCCGAAAAAGTAGATCTCAATTTCATGAACAAGATAAAAGATTATATTCACGATGACAAGATTGACTCGGCAGTTGCACTTTGCCAGTCAAGTGACAATCCGGTTGCAAAAATGATAGAAAAGGGAATAAACCGGATTGGACGACCTTTAAATGACATCAGTGCTGCAGTTGAAAACGTAGGAAAACTTGAGATATATAAACTTGAAAAAGGGTTGCCCTTTCTGGCTACAGTTGCAGGTGCTGCGCCCATGATAGGTTTTCTGGGGACAGTCATGGGTATGATCCGTGCCTTCTATGACATGTCAAATGCAGGGGCAAATATTGATGTGGCCCTGCTTTCAAACGGAATTTACACTGCAATGATAACCACTATGGCAGGATTGATGGTTGGCATCATTGCTTTCTTGGCATATAATGCCCTGGTAGCCAAAGTAGAAAAGGTGGTTTTCAGTCTTGAAGCAAGTACCACTGAGTTTATGGATCTGCTGAACGAACCGGTAAATTAAAATATTTGTTCAATACAGTACCAGGGAACAAAAATCATTTTTTAATAAAAACTGGCAAAAATGTCATTGCGCACCAGAAATAAGATTCAAGCGGGATTCAGTATGTCGGGAATGACAGATATAGTATTCCTGCTCCTGATATTTTTTATGATAACCTCAACCTTGATAGCACCTAATGCACTCAAGCTTCTCCTCCCTCAAAGTACTCACCAGGCGATGTCAAATCCGATTACCACAATTTCAATTACCAGAAATTTTGAATATTATGTTGAAACAACACAGGTAGATTTATCAGATTTGGAACGGGTTTTGCATGAAAGACTTGAGGGTGAAGATGAGCCCACGATTTCTCTTCACGTCGATCGCAGTGTTCCTATGGAGCAGGTGGTAAATGTCATGAACATAGCAAAAGACAACAGATACAGATTAATACTGGCAACAAGTGCCAGATAAAAATATGCTGGAATTTTTGAGAAATAATAAAAAAGGCATCATCGGCACCACAATTTTTCATGTGGCAGTAGCTCTTATTGTCATTTTTCTAGGTTTCTCCACTCCCCTTCCTCTCCCCGGAGAAGAAGGCATCATAATTAATTTTGGCACAGACGAAGATGGGTTGGGGTACACACAGCCATCAAGACAGCAGGCATCACCTCCTGCACCAAGACCCCGTCCGGTAACGGAGGCAGAGACAGAGGAACCTGTAATCACCCAGGACTTTGAAGAAGCGCCACCACTGCCACAGCCGGAAAGGGAGACTGTAAAGCAACCCGAGCCGGTCACCCCCGCAGAGGAAACTGTCAGCGAGCCCGCAGAGGAATCTGTTCCTGACCAGGTTGAAGAGGAAGTTCCCGAAAGAAGACCCAACCCAAATGCGTTATTCCCCGGGAGAACTGCCAGCGGCGATACCGGCAGCAGCGAAGGAGAAACTGAAGGAGGAGGCAACCAGGGGAGGGAAACCGGATCTCCTGACTCACCCCACCGTACAGGAGGCGACAGCGGAAGTCCGGATGGTATTTCATTTTCGCTGGCAGGGAGAAATCCGTTATCACTACCCCGGCCTGACTATGAACAACAGGTTGAGGGTATAGTTGTTGTGGAGGTCACTGTAAACCGCAACGGGGATGTTACTACTGCAAGAACCGGTGTGCGTGGTACTACCACGTCTAATGCTTATCTCCTAAATGCTGCAAAAAGAGCCGCCGAACAGGCAAAATTCAATATCAGGCCCGATGCTGCCACTTTTCAGAAAGGAACCATCACCTACCATTTCCGTTTGCAATAGAAACTGCTTTTCTATTTAGTAAACCTCTATCTTCAGGGGAGCACCTCTGACTAGTCTGGTGCCCAGGGATATCCTGAAATTAAACTTAATTATGTGCTCTTCGCTCCAGCCACCGGGCGAAATAGTTATGAATCAGACAAAACAGGTTATTGATTATTATGCACATCATGGACCGGGGAAGTGATAAAGTTTTAATGTGGACAAGTATTGTAAAATCATGCTTTTTTTAATAATTCATTATTATATTTACTGATCTCTTATACAGGGAATATGGGAAATAAATTATTCTACACATAAATCTTTGCATTATGAATACAGAATATTTGGCGGGTTCCTGCTTACTGATAGTATCCTTGTCAGGTTGCAGTACAATAGATGAATCTAAAGAAAGACCAAACATTTTGTTTGCTATTTCCGATGACCAGTCATTCCCGCATGCAGGGGCATATGGCTGTGAATGGGTAAAAACACCAGCCTTTGACCGGGTAGCTGGTGAAGGGTTATTGTTTTATAACAGTTATACCCCTAATGCAAAATGTTCACCTTCAAGGTCAATTCTTATAACCGGCAGAAATTCATGGCAACTGGAAGAAGCAGCCAATCATATTCCCTTTTTCCCGGAAAGGTTTAAAACTTTTCCCGAAACCCTTAAAGAACATGGATATTTTACAGGTTATACAGGTAAGGGCTGGGCTCCGGGCGACCCGGGGATGGTTAACGGGGAACCCAGAGAACTTCTTGGTCCTGCATTTAATAAATTCAGAAATAAGCCGCCTGCCGGGTTTATTTCCAATATTGATTATGCCGCAAATTTCAAAGCCTTCCTTGAAGATAAACCGGAGAATGAACCATTTTTCTTCTGGTATGGTGGTTTTGAGCCACATCGAGCTTATGAATTTGAGGCCGGTGTAAAGAAAGGCGGGAAAAAACTTTCGGAAATTAACAGAATATTTGAATTCTGGCCAGATAACGATACCGTCAGGAATGATATCCTGGATTATGCTTTTGAAATTGAACACTTTGACAGCCATTTGGATATGATGCTCGAGACGTTGGAGGAACAAGGAATGCTGGAAAATACAATAATAATAGTCACCTCCGACAATGGCATGCCCTTTCCCAGAATAAAAGGACAGGCATTCGAACTTTCCAACCATATGCCACTGGCAGTAATGTGGCCAAAAGGCATTAAAAATCCGGGCAGGAATATTAATGACCTGGTTAGTTTTACTGACTTTGCTCCGACTTTTCTGGAAGAAGCAGGCATAAATCCGTCAAATAGCGGAATGGAACCGATGGAAGGAAGGAGTCTCTCTCCCATATTTAAAGATATGGCCGGTCATAATGACCGAGATTTTGTACTTATCGGCAAAGAAAGGCATGATCTTGGAAGACCTGATGATCAGGGATTCCCTATAAGGGGTATTGTTACAAATGAATACCTGTACATGGTAAATTATCATCCAGAACGCTGGCCCGCCGGAAATCCGGAAACAGGTTATATGAACTGTGACGGATCCCCTACCAAGACATGGATCCTGAATGACAGGAGAATGAATGGCGAAAGCCAGTACTGGGATATGAATTTCGGGAAACGCCCCCCGGAAGAATTGTATAATATTAAATCTGACCCCGATTGTGTTATTAACCTGGCTGACAATCCCTCTTACAGCCAGATAAAAAATGAACTGATGAATAAGATGACCTCGGAGTTAAAAGCACAGGATGATCCCAGGATACAGGGTAACGGCGATATCTTTGAAACTTACCAGTATGCACAGCCCGCACAAAGAGACTTCTATAACCGCTTTATGACCGGAGAAGATCTAAAAGCAGGCTGGATAAATCAAACAGATATTGAGGAAGACATGCCGGAGTAAAATATTTACTGAACCATGGTACTCAGGCACATTTAGCTAAAGCGGAACTTTTGTCTTTCCGGTGCCTATAAAAACCTTCAATCCAGAAGGAATGTTCCTGTATTGATTACCATGCAAATTTAGGAAATCCGGCCATCATGGAATTAACTTTCTGTTTTACTCCTGAAATTATTTCCTCATCAGAGATATTCATTATAACCTCATCGATCAGTTCAACGATCTGCGCCATGTCAGATTCTACCATGCCTCTCGTGGTAACTGCAGGGGTTCCAATACGTATACCCGAGGCCTGAAAAGGTGATCTGTCGTCAAAAGGCACCATATTTTTGTTAAGTGTAATATCGGCTTTAACCAATGCATTCTCGACAACCTTTCCTGTGAGGTCAGGAGTCTTGGCACGAAGGTCAATAAGCATGGAATGATTATCGGTACCACCTGAAATAATCTTATACCCTTTTTCGATAAATGCACCTGCCATTATCCTGGCATTGCTTTTTACCTGCAACATATACTTTTTGTAGCCTTCTGATAGTGCTTCCTCAAACGCGACGGCTTTTGAGGCAATAACATGTTCAAGAGGTCCTCCCTGAATTCCGGGAAATACGGCGGAATTAAGAATTTGCGACATCATCTTAACAGAACCCTTCGGAGTCTTCAGTCCCCATGGATTCTCAAAATCCTCCCCCATCAGTATTAGTCCACCTCTCGGTCCGCGCAATGTTTTATGAGTTGTAGAAGTAACAATATGACAATGAGGAAAGGGATGATTAAGGATTCCTGCAGCGATCATTCCGGCAGGATGTGCAATATCAGCCATCAGCAGGGCCCCGCACCGGTCAGCTATTTCACGCATACGGCGATAGTCCCAGTCCCTCGAATAAGCTGAAGCCCCTGCAATGATAAGCCTGGGCTTTTCTTTTACAGCCATTTCCTCCATCATTTCATAATCTATTCTGCCGGTTTCCCTCTTAACCTCGTAAGCAACAGGTTTATATAAAATTCCCGAATAATTTACAAAAGAACCATGAGTAAGATGTCCGCCATGGGAAAGATCCAGGCCAAGAAAAACATCACCAGGTTTCAGTACGGCGAGCATCACAGCTGCATTAGCCTGCGCGCCGGAATGAGGCTGAACGTTAGCATATCCGGCATTAAAGAGCTTTTTCACCCGGTCTATGGCAAGTTGCTCGACCTCGTCAATAAACTCACAACCTCCGTAATAACGCTTTCCGGGATAACCTTCTGCATATTTATTGGTAAGGCAAGAACCCATGGCCTCCATGACCTGGTCGCTCACAAAGTTTTCCGAGGCAATCAATTCTATGCCTTCCAGTTGTCTCTTATCTTCTTTCTTTATAAGTTCAAAAATTCTGGAGTCTTTTTCCATAATTTCAAGTGTTGAATAGTTAACCGTGTCCTGAATAATGACCCGGGTGGATTTTGATTCATTAATAACCAGGTAAAATTTTACAACTGCTAAAATACATTTTTTAGCTGTAATAAAATTATGAATAACGAATTACAATTGGGATCAGAGTACCGATTATTGATATTGCATAATTAACTCAATAAAAATCTGCAATATCGCCTATTTAGTTGCCAGTAAATCTGTAACGGTTTCAATAAAAACTTCCACGTCAATAGGCTTTGATACATATTCATCACAGCCTGCCCGCAAACATTTCTCCCTGTCGCCCGGCATCGCGTAGGAGGTGTATGCAATAACTGGGACCGTTGGTTCAATGGCTTTAATCTGCCTGGTCAATTCCAGGCCATCCGCACCGGGAAGATGGATATCCATAATAACTAGATCGGGAAACGATCGATCTTTAAGGACTTTCATCAGTTCAATGCCATCAAGAAAATGCCTGAGGGAAAGCTGATCCTCCGAAAAAAGTTCTTCAATTAATTGAAAACTGGGAACGTCATCATCAACAACAAATATCTGCTTCCCGGAAAATTTCTTACTCATCCTTTAAGTATTTCAATTGGTTACCACCCACATATCAAAAGTAGGAATTTATTCCGGTTGTTATTGGATTATAAGTATAATTTGATCACCATAGCTGGTATATATTAGCACTATTTTTGATGATTCTCATCAACTGATAATGAAAATGCCAAATAAAATAACCAATTTGCATAGGCAGAAAAATGAAATCAAATTTTCATAATTATAATGAATAATTATTCTGAAGAAAGGTGCATACCTCCTGAATTCAATAACCTGGAAGGAGAGCAGTTAAAGTTGATCAGGAGAAATTCTATCCTGATAAAATACAGCAAAAACGAAACCATATTTAAACAGGGCGAATTTGTTACAAAGCTCATTTATATCACCGACGGATACACCAAGGTCTACAAAGACACCGGAAACCTGTCCAGGGTTTACTGGATCTTTCCGGCAGGGCATTTTGCCGGACTGCCCACCCTGCTCACTGACACTAAGCACCTCTATTCCATGTCTGCCTTTGCCGGCACAAGTGTCTGCCAGACAGATATCAATGTAGTGCGTGATATTTTCAGAGAAAACGGTTATTTTGCATATAATCTGATAGAAAAAGCTAACAAAACACTTACCGAATTCCATTTAAAAGGCATATTAGACAGAAAGCATGGCAATGCCATGGCAAAGCTGGCAGATACATTACTGTTCCTTGCAGATAATGTTTTCCTGTCCCACCAGTTTGACCTGCTCCTTACCCGGGTGGAATTAGCACAACTGACAAATATATCAAGAGAAAATACTATCAAGGCACTTTCCGCATTTCACCGTGAAGGAATAATCAGGCTAAACGGAAGGATAGTGGAGATCATTAAGCGGGAAGAACTGGAGAAAACGGTCAGGTATGGATAAACCTCATCCTCTGATTAATATGGCAAACGGTTATACTATTCGGACGAAAACTGAAGAAGTATCTTTCTGTACTCGGAGAATATTTTGGACTTGGATATAAAACCGACATATTTCTGATCATCCAGAACAGGCAGGTTCCACGCCCCTGAATCCTCGAATTTACTCATAACCGATTCCATGTTCTCATCGGGTGAAACAGTTGCCGGTGGTATATCCATCAGATCGCGCGCTGAAAGTTTATCATAATTGGCCGGCTTGAAAATAATATCTCTTATATTATCAAGCAGAACAATTCCCTGAAGGTTGTCATTTTCATCCACCACCGGAAATATATTGCGTTTGGATTGAGACACCACCT
>CAZFOO010000091.1:0-14091 GCA_964520585.1 uncultured Bacteroidales bacterium | reverse complement strand
TCCGGATCCTATTACAGCAATTTTAATTCCGGTCCTTTCCTGTGGTGGCTGTGGAACAATATATCCCCTGGCAAAGCCCTGCTCTGCAACGGCAGCTTCATTTTCCCTGATAGTTACCGGTTCTTCATGCAAAGCCAGAACACATGCTGTTTCACATGGGGCCGGACAGATCCTGCCTGTGAACTCCGGAAAATTATTTGTTACATGTAACAAGTCCGAGGCATTCTTCCAGTTCCCTTTGTATATCTCATCCTGCCATTCAGGCATATTATTCATCACCGGACATCCCCACTGGCAAAAAGGAATTCCGCAATCCATGCATCTGGATGCCTGTTGCTTCCTGTCCTCTTCCTCCAATGTTTGTTCTACTTCTGTATAATCGTGCAGGCGCTCGTGAAGGGGACGGTTTCCTCCCTCTTTACGCTTGATTTTTATAAAACCTTTTGGGTCACCCATATCTTTGCTATTTTAATCTGGATATTAATTTAAATAAGATCCTGCAGATAAAATCTTGTATTTAATACTAACCGGTATCTGGAAAATTTGAATATCCCGGTTCTTCAACTTTTTTGATTACCTGCAAGAAATATTTCAATAATGATGTTGAGGCGTGTCTTCGGTTAGTTCAAGCTTCTGGCGGATCTTTTCAAGCTTGGCCTCCTCTAACACCTTTTTATATTCAAAGGGAATGACTTTTACAAATTTTGGCATATATTCATCCCAGTTTACAAGTATCTTTTCTGCCAGCCGGCTGTTGGTATGCAACATATGTTTGCCAATAATATGCTGAAGTTCATTGATATCTGCATTATCTTCAAGTTTTTCCAGTTCAACCAGTCCCTTGTTGCAGAAATAATCAAAGTTTCCTTTTATATCAAGGACATATGCTATTCCTCCACTCATACCTGCAGCAAAATTCCTTCCTGTTGTGCCAAGTATAACTGCCCTGCCACCGGTCATATATTCACATCCATGATCACCAACACCCTCTGCAACGGCAATGGCGCCACTGTTTCTTACTCCAAATCTTTCTCCGGCCATACCCCTTACATATAATTCTCCTTTTGTTGCTCCATATAGTACAGTATTGCCAATAATTATATTTTCCTCAGGGGCATAAGTAATTCCTTCGGGAGGGGTGACGATTATTCTTCCACCGGAAAGACCCTTGCCAAGATAATCATTGGCATCACCTTCAAGTGAAAAATTAATCCCTTTTGCAAGGAAAGCACCAAAACTTTGTCCTGCAGAACCATAGAACCTGGCATTTATTGTATTGTCCCTAAGTTCTTTATTGCCGTATTTTCTGGTTAATTCCCCTGATAACATGGCTCCGGTAGCACGGTCGGTATTTTTTATCTCTTTAGATATCCACACTTTTTCTGCTTTGGTAATTGCTTTTGCAGAAAGTTTTATAAGTTCAACATCCAGAACATCTTTTATCTTATGATTCTGGGGCTGTTGAAAATATAACGGATGTTTTCCTGATTCAGGCGGGAAGTATATCATATTTGATACATCTACATGCCTGGCCTTCCAGTGACTGATATCCTTTCTCTGTTCAAGCAGATCCGACCGCCCCACAATCTCCTCAAATTTGTGGAATCCGAGTTCGGCAAGTAATTCGCGGACTTCCCTTGCAATGAACCTGAAATAGTTTTCTACATAATCTGCTTTTCCAAGAAAACGCTTTCTCAGGAATTCATCCTGTGTTGCTACGCCAACTGGGCAGGTGTTAATATGGCATTTTCTCATCATAACACAGCCCAGAACTATAAGAGCCGAAGTTGAAAATCCGAATTCTTCTGCTCCAAGCATTCCCATTAATACCACATCAAGCCCGGTTTTAAGCTGCCCATCGGTCTGCAGTTTTACTCTCCCTCTCAGGTTATTAATAACCAGCGTCTGATGGGTCTCGGATATTCCCAGTTCTATTGGCATCCCTGCATGTTTTATTGAACTGGCGGGACTGGCACCGGTTCCTCCTTCGTTCCCGCTTATGGTTATCAGGTCAGCCTTTGCCTTGGCTACACCCGCAGCGACAGTCCCCACTCCGTTTTCTGAAACAAGCTTTACCGATATTTTAGCCAGCGGATTTACAGATTTGAGGTCATATATAAGCTGAGCAAGATCTTCAATGGAATAGATGTCATGATGGGGTGGAGGTGATATCAGGGTAATCCCCGGGGTGGAATTCCTTAGTTTACCTATTACATCGTTAACCTTAAATCCCGGTAATTGTCCGCCCTCACCAGGCTTGGCACCCTGGGAAACCTTTATCTGGATCTCATCTGCGTTAACCAGATATCCAGTAGTAACACCAAAACGTCCCGAAGCTATCTGTTTTATCGCACTTCTTTTATTAATCCCGCCTGGTTTGGGAAGATATCTTTCCGGATCTTCCCCGCCTTCACCGGTATTGCTTCTTCCTCCGATCCTGTTCATGGCAACGGCCAGGGCCTCATGTGCCTCTTTGCTTATAGAACCGTATGACATTGCCCCCGTTACGAATCTCTGTAGAATAGCTTCTTCACTTTCAACCTCATCAATATTTAAAGGATACAGAGAATTGCTGTTGATCTTAAGAAATCCTCTTAAAAATGCCGGTTTTTGATTTTCTTTATTTATCAGGGTACTGAACTCCTTGAATTTGGAATAACTGTTTGTTTTGGTTGCCCATTGCAGCAGGCCGATCGATTCAGGGTTCCATGCATGATGCTCTCCGTTGGTCCGGTATGAATAAAACCCTTCATTAACCGGTGTAGATCCGTTAACTGGCTTTCCCGTCCCGAAAGCCTGTGAATGTGGTATCGATGCTTCCCTTGCAATTTCAGATATTCCTATGCCACCGGCACGTGTTGCTGTGCCGTCGAAATATTTATCAATAACATCCTGCGAAATGCCAAGACACTCAAATATCTGGGCACCATGATAGCTTCTCAGAGTCGATATGCCCATCTTGGAAAGTACCTTTAAAATACCGGTATCCAATGCTTTGATGTAATTCTCACGTGCTTTTCTATATTCTAGTTCAATCTCTTTTTTAGCAGTGATATCGTCAATTGCAGCAAAGGCAAGATAGGGATTTATCACGCTGGCGCCGTAACCCAGCAATAAGGCAAAATGCATAATTTCCCTTGGCTCGGCCGTTTCAACTATCAGTCCGCTCTGCATTCTTTTCCTTGCTTTGATAAGGTGGTGGTGAACTGCTGAAACTGCCAGCAATGAGGGCACAGGAGCCTTATTTCTGCCTATATTCCTGTCAGATAGAATTATAAAATTGACCTGGTCGTCAACGGCCTTTTCTGCAGCATGGCACAGCTCCTGAAGTGCATTCTCCAGGGCAACTGCTCCGCCTTCCGGGTCAAATACCGTGTGCAGGGTTTTATGTGAAAAACCTGCATTTCCGATATCTTTTATTTTTTTCAGATCGGTATTTGTCAGGATCGGACTTTTGAACTTTATCAGCTTGCAAAGTGATGGGGATTCTTCAAGTAGGTTTTTATTAAGTGATCCGATATAATTGGTTAATGACATAACCAGTCCTTCCCTGATAGGATCAATTGCAGGGTTGGTAACCTGGGCAAATTGCTGTTTGAAATAATTAAATAACCGCTGTGGTTTCTCTGACAGAACTGCAGGGGGGGTATCATTGCCCATGGAGCCTGTAGGTTCTTTTCCATCAAGGCACATTGGTTTTATTATTAAATCCAGGTCCTCTTTACTGTAGCCAAAGGTTTTTAACCATAACGGATATTTTTCGCCCATACCGGATGGCATCCTTTTCTTGACTTCAATATTTTCCAGTTCAAGCCGGTTTTCCTTTAACCAGTTTCCATAAGGGTTCATTTTTGAGAGCTGGGATTTCAATTCCTCATCTGATATTATAACTCCCAGTTTAGTGTCCACCAACAAGATTTTACCGGGCTTTAGCCTGCCCTTTTCTTTAATATGCCCGGCGGGAAAACTCTGCACTCCAGTCTCACTACCCATTACTATCATATTGTCTTTAGTGATAAGGTACCTGGAAGGTCTCAGTCCGTTCCGGTCCAGTGTACCCCCCACATACCTTCCATCACAGAAAAGGAGTGAAGCCGGGCCGTCCCATGGTTCCATTATGGTGGAATGGTATTCATAAAAATCTTTGAGACTGCCCGGGATAGGGTTTTTGTCATTGAAGGATTCCGGTACCAGCATTGAAAGTGCATGAGGAAGGGACCTGCCGGTAAGAACTAGGAATTCAAGAACATTGTCCAGCGAAGCGGAATCACTTTTCCCGGGTTCAATGACAGGGAATATTTTCCGCAGGTCATTTCCGAACAGGTCGGTTTTCAGAAGGGACTCCCTGGTCTGCATCCATAAACGGTTACCTTTTATCGTATTGATCTCTCCGTTATGGGCCAGGTATCTGAAAGGCTGTGCAAGATCCCAGGTTGGAAAAGTATTTGTGCTGAAACGGGAATGGACCAGTGCTATCGCACTTTTAAAAACCCTGTTTCTGAGGTCAGGAAAATACTCTCCAAGTTGCTCAGGAGTAAACATCCCCTTGTATATTATTACTTTAGTTGACAGACTGGGGAGATAGAAATAATCTCTTTGGCTAATTTTGGAATCCCGCACATGTTTTTCCGCCAGTTTTCTGACAACAAAAAGCTTCCTTTCCAGGTCATCCTGTTCATGATTGCCGGTAATAAAAACCTGTTTCATAAATGGTTCGGTACTCCTGGCTATTTCTCCAAGAATACTGCTGTTAACCGGGATATCCCTGGTGCCTGCCACCGTGAGGTTTTCCTGTTCGACCAGATCAAAAAATATTTTCTCACATTCATTCCTGTCTCCACTGTCAGCAGGTAGGAATATTATTCCTGTTCCATATTCGCCTTCTCTGGGGAGATTTGCGATTTCTGAAGAAAAAAGCTCATGAGGTATCTGAACAAGAATCCCGGCTCCGTCGCCGGTAACATTATCGGCACTCTCGGCGCCACGGTGAGACATATTCAAAAGCACTTCCAGTCCCCGCTCCACAATTTCATGACTCTTATCTCCTTGTATGCTTGCTACAAATCCTATTCCGCAGCTGTCATGTTCATTCTCCGATGAATACAAGCCCGATTTTCTGTAATTATACGATGTCATTGTCCTGATTTTTTTTTGTTAAATACGCATATATATGGCATAAAATCAATATATATTACCTGATATGTCCGTTTCCGTAAATAATATATTTTCCTGTAGTAAGTTCTTTTAGTCACATAGGGCCCCTTGCATGAAGCTTTTGAGTTGAAATACCGATCTCTGCTCCGAACCCGAATTCGAATCCATCTGTAAAGCGGGTTGATGCATTAACATATACGGCGGCAGCATCAACTTCGGACAGGAATCTTTGCGAACTGTTATAACTTTCAGTTACTATTGTTTCAGAGTGGCCTGATCCGTATTTGTTAATGTGCATTATCGCATCACTAAGAGAGTGGACCACTTTAACAGCAAGTATGAGATCCAGATATTCAGTGTACCAGTCCCCGTCACCCGCAGGAACAGCATAACCAATAATCCCGGTAACATGCTTATCACCCCTGATCTCTACTTTCAGATCATTCAGGCGGTCGCATATAACGGGGAGAAAAACATCCGCAACTGAAGAATGTACCAGCATAGTCTCGATTGCATTACATACTCCCGGTCGCTGAGTTTTTGCATTTATTACAATATTGGCAGCCATCTCCAAATCTGCTGATTCATCTATAAAGGCATGGCAATTACCGGTCCCTGTTTCAATAACCGGCACAGTACTGTTTTCCACCACCGTTTTAATAAGACCTGCCCCGCCACGGGGGATCAGTACATCTATAAAGTCGTTAAGCTTCATCATAGCCACCGCACTTTCCCTGCTTGTATTCTCCACCAGCTGAACTGCCTCAGCAGGTACTCCTTCACTCATAAGTGCTTCCTGTATGATCTTTACTATAGCCATATTTGAATTAATGGCTTCCTTGCCTCCCCTTAATATTACGGCATTACCGGTTTTCAGGCAAAGCCCGGCTGCGTCGGCGGTCACATTTGGTCTGGCTTCGTAGATTATTCCCAAAACTCCGATCGGAACTCTTATCTGCCCTATCTGCAGACCGTTTGGTCGTTTTTTCATTGATATAACTTCACCAACCGGGTCATCCAGTAAGGCTATCTGTCCGAGTCCTTCCGCCATTGACTGAATCCTTATTACATTAAGTGTCAGCCGGTCAAGAAGAGATCCTTTTATGTTATTTTTTCTTGCTTCATTAAGATCTTTCTCATTTGCCGAAATGATCACCTCAGTTCTTTCAGTAATCATCCCAGATATTTTTTCAAGGATTGATCTTTTTTCACCTGATGACATGCGAGCAAGGAAATGTGCCGCTTTTTTTGCCTGAGACCCTTTATAAATTAGTTCATCCATCCTCTTGTAGTATAGTTAGCCAATATTTTTTTACTCTTTAACCGGATCAATATTCCGGATAGTTATTTGCTTTATCAGAAGTTGCCGGTTCATTATTTTTATGCATCCAATTATTATGTATTAAACAAGTTTTTATTATTTCCATGAAAACAGTGTTCCCGACCTCTTCCCGGAAACTATATCAGTGATTATCCCTGGATTGGATCCATTGGCAATAACCACTTTAATTCCTGCATCATTGCATATTCTTGATGCTGCAATTTTGGTGGCCATACCTCCGGTGCCGAAGCCCTGACCGGAACCTGTAGCTGACCTTTCCATTTCGTCGGTAATTTCAGATACTTCTGGTATAATTTTGGCCTCCGGAAAAATCCTCGGATCAGCTGAAAATAGTCCGTCGATATCCGACAGCATGATCAGCAGGTCGGCATTAACAAGGCAAGCCACGTTAGCAGATAGAGTATCATTATCTCCAAATTCTATTTCATCGGTTGAAACAGTGTCATTTTCATTTATTATAGGAATAATATTCAGAGCAAGCAGTTCATCCATTGTGTTGCCTGCATTTCTTCTTCTTTCGCTATTAACCAGGATGTCTTTGGTCAGTAATACCTGGGCTACCTGCTGGTCCCTTAGCTCAAAAAATTTCCGGTAGATCCTTATCAGCTCTGCTTGTCCGATTGAAGCTAAAGCTTGTTTGTCGGCAAGGTCTGCAGGTTTTGAGTCAAAACCCAACCGGCCGGCACCGATGGCTATAGCACCGGATGAAACCAGAATGATCTTCTTTCCGGTTTTTTGAATCCTGGCCATTGAATCGGCGAGTTTAACAAACCTTTGATAATTCAATCTCCCATTTGGGTAACTTAAAGTTGAAGTACCCACTTTGATTACAATTCTTCTGCAGTCTGCAAGTTGTTTCCAGTTATCCATCATGATATGATTATTAATTCTGTCCGGCATATCCGTAAAATTCAGGAAATCCTTTAATATCCTTTTTAGGGCGAAGATTATTGTTTTCAATATTTTCAGTAATCTCAAGGAGTCTCTCTGTAGTTACCTTATGTATTAGTGAACTTTCTTTGTGTAACAATAAAAAATTGGTTGCTTCCGGCGTGTTAACAGCAATTATACCTGCATCAGTAAGTTTGGCAACAATAAGTACAAGGGGATAGTTATCATTGAGAATAATATCATTAATCGATACCGGATCATTCTCATTTATTACGGGAATTATCCCCCGGTCCATTAATCTGTTAAGGGTGTTTCTGGCATTTCTGTTGCGCACCGGATTATCAATCACATCTTTTGTAAGCAGTATTTGAGCAACTATCTGATCATATTTATTAAAATACTCCTGGTATAATTCAATCAATTCAGCCTGACCTACGGCAGAAATCGCCTGTTTTCTTGTTGTATTTACCGGTTCACTGGTTAATCCAAGCCTGGAGGCGCCTAATGCGATTGCCCCGGAAGAAACAATTAAAACCCTGGCACCGGAATTCTGCAGATTCGCACAGATCATGGTCAGTTGTTCCATTTTAGGGGGACTGAATTGTTTGTTGCTATCAAATAATGTTTCAATTTCAACTTTAATTATAATCTTAACCGGCTTCTTCATGTTCATTCTTTTTTCATTCTTTTCTTTGCAATAACTCAGTTATCCCGGGTAAATCTCCAGGCAGCATCGATTTTGATAAGTTGTCAGCCTTTATTTTTTAATCGGGGGTAATTGGTTTTGGCATTTTTTATCTTAGGTTAACATCTCCGGATCATGTTTTTTACAGTGAAATCTATAATTATTGACTAGCATGTTTGCCAAAGAAGTAAAGGTTTATTCAAGCAGGCTCATCATAGCTTTTTCTGTTTTTTCAAAATCAAATGATTCCATGATTTTATTCATCTTATCTGTTATCCTGTCATTGCATAAATTACCAATGCTTCCTTCATGTGTATGATCAATTCTTTTATCCGCATTGTATGACCCATCAGATATTTTTTCAGCAACTTTACGGTATGCATCACGAAACGAAGTACCCTGCAGAACGAGTTTGTTTACCTCTTCAACACTGAAGATGTCCTGATACAGACTGTCCCCTGTAATTTCAGGTGATATTCGAATATCTTTAATTACCATTTCAGTTATTGACAGCATCTCAAGCAGAATGTCAAATGAAGGAATGAAATTTTCCTTGATAAGCTGGTAATCCCTGTGATACCCTGAAGGCAGATTTGCTCCGATCAAGGATATCTCGAAGGAGAGGGACTGGAGCTTATTACCTTTTGCCCGCACAAGTTCAAAAACATCTGGATTTTTCTTGTGAGGCATAATACTTGATCCGGTAGTATATTCTTCGGGCAGACTGATAAATCCGAAATTTTGTCCGGAGTAAAGACAAATATCCATGGCAAGCTTTGAGAGTGTAGAACCCAACTGACCCATCGAAAAAGCAACCGATTTTTCCATTTTCCCCCGGTTCATCTGGGCATTGACAACATTATAATGCATATCGTCAAAGCCAAGTAATTTTGTTGTGAGACTCCTGTTTACCGGAAAGGATGAGCCAAATCCGGCTGCGGAACCAAGCGGATTATAATTTGTCAGATTATATGCAGCGCGGAGAATTATCATATCTTCTGCCAGACTTTCGGCATATGCACCAAACCATAATCCGAATGATGAAGGCATGGCTATCTGCATATGTGTATATCCAGGCATTAGCAAATTCCTGTGCTCATTGCTAAGGGATATCAGTGTCCTGAACAGTGAATTTGCCTGCCTGGCTATTTCTTTAATCTTATCCCTGCCAAATAATTTTAAGTCCAGCAGCACCTGATCGTTTCTGGAACGGGCTGTATGCAATTTTTTACCGGTGTCCCCCAAAACTTCGGTCAAACTCAGTTCCACCTGGCTATGGATATCCTCAACATCCTCCATAATGCGGAATTCACCCTTATCTATCTTATGATATAGTTTCTTTAGTTCCCTTTCAATTGATAATAACTCACCGGTTGTCAGCAGACCAATGTTTTCAAGCATCCTGGCATGTGCAATACTTCCCAGTACATCCCATACGGCAAGTTGCATGTCCGATTCGCGATCTTTGCCGGCCGTGAATTCACCTATCCGGCTGTCGGTGTCTTTACCTTTGTCCCACAGCTTCATAACAGAAATTAATTAAATATAGTTAGTGGTATGATCAGATGTTTAACCTGGATTTAGTAATGGCATTATGAGCCATCAGCCTGATTGCACTTATCTTGATAAAGCCCTCGCTGTCCTGCTGGTTAAAGCCGCCTTCTATATCCATACTTGAAAGGTCCTGATCGTAGAGTGAACTTTGAGATTCACGACCGTCTATCATTACGTTACCCTTGTAAAGTGTCAGATAAACCGTGCCGTCAATAAGTTCCTGGCTTTTGTTTATTGCCGCCATCAGGAAATCCATTTCCGGACTGAACCAAAAACCATTATAAACTATTTCGGCAAATACCGGAGATAATATATTCCGTAACCTCATTACCTCCCTGTCCATAGCTATTCCCTCAATATCCATATGAGCTTTCAGAAGTATTTCTGCCCCGGGAGTTTCGTAAACTCCCCTGGATTTAATCCCAACATACCTGTTTTCAACCATATCCAACAGTCCTATCCCGTTTTCTGCTCCAAGCCGGTTAAGATACATGAAAAGGCCAAGTGGTTCGGTTTCTGTGGTGTTGTCATCCGTATTGACTACCCTGACCGGGGAACCGTCCTTAAACTGTATTGATATATGAGTTTCTTTATCGGGAGCATCCTGGGGAAGATTGATCCTGGATATGATATCACGACCGGCTTTGAATTTTGGATCTTCCAGAATACCTGCTTCATGGCTTATATGCATAAGGTTATCATCTTCGCTATAAGGCTTTTTCAGAGTTGCTTTTACCGGAATACCCTTTTCTTCGGCATAATTCAAAAGATCTGTCCTGCCCTTGAATTTTTTAAGAAAAGCATTGTTTTTCCAGGGGGCGAAAACTTTTATCTTAGGATTTAATGCATAGTAAGTTAATTCAAAACGAACCTGGTCATTACCTTTTCCTGTCGCTCCATGCGAAACATATCCTGCGTTTTCCATTGCTGCAATCTCTATCTGTCTCTTTGCAATAACCGGTCGCGCAAGGGCAGTTCCCAACAAGTAACGGCTTTCATAGACAGCATTGGATTTAATTGCAGGAAAGATATAGTCCTTAACAAATTCCTCCTTAAGGTCTTCAACATAAACTTTTATTGCACCAATCCCAAGTGCTTTTTCCCTGGCTTCATCAAAATCATCATCCTGCCCTACGTCAGCTATATAAGCTATTACATCATAACCTTCATCTATTAACCATTTTAGAATAACCGAAGTATCAAGTCCGCCACTGTAAGCCAAAACAATTTTTTCTTTTTCGCTGATCATAATTTTATAATATAATTTATTAAGATGTTTGTAATTAAGATATTGTGTATGCGCAAAATTAACGGCCACTCCCGGCCCCGGGAATGGCTGAGGTAAGAACCCTGTGAAGATCATTTCTGTTTATGCCGTCCCTGGATATTATCAGGATTGTATCATCACCTGCTATTGTGCCGATTATCTCAAATGCCTTCATTCCATCAATCCTGTATGCAATGCCGCTTGCGAAACCAGGAAGTGTTTTAATAACTGCCATATTCCCGCTGTAATCAATTGAGAGAAAACCCCTGCTCACAGCATCCTGTAATTCCTTTATGTTTACGGTATCGTTATTTAATTCGCCGGGAATAAAATAAACATGGCCCTTTTCATCATCTGCTATCTTACCCGCCTTAAGTAATTTCAGATCGCGCGACAGGGTTGCCTGTGTATAGTTAAATCCGTTTGAATTCAGCTTTTTAAGCAATTCTACCTGATTACTTATTTTATAATTTTTTATTAACCTTCTTATTTCAAGAAGCCTCTGTGTCCTGTTCATATATAATATTCATAATTATAAAAGGTCTTTCGGTATTTTACTGGTGCATAAATATGCAACTACTATGCAAATATATACATAAATTTTATAATTCATAATCATTCTGGTTATTTTCATATAATTTATAATTATATAATTTGAAGATTGTAATTGCGGGATTCCTGCTACCCGTTATGAGAATGAATAAGAATTTCGATATAACATAGTTTCCGGATTTTTAGAAATACAGGAAATTATGACCAATTCTAAGATTGCTGTTTAAAAATAACTAAGGTTAATCCAAAAATTCAGAATCCGGAATATCTGACAATTGCCTGAAAAGCTGATTTGCATTAAGTACACAGAATGTCCTTACATCATCGAAACCTGAATGACTGAAACCGTTTGCCACCCAGGTATTGCAGGTGCGGAACAGATGGTATTTGCGGGTTGCAAGAAAATAATGATCAGCCTCCCCGTAGACTGTGCTTGTCTGCGCTTCACCATCTTCATCGCGGATATAGCTTTCAGAAACGAATCTACTTAAACTATCCAACTGATCACGATTAAGGTGAATTTTCAGAATCCTGCTTTCACCGCCGTAGGCGGCGCGGACTTCGGTACTGAATGCATAAACCTGAAGAACACTCCTGGTAGGAAAGAGGATTGCCCGTGCTGCAAGAAGGACAGGGATACCATAGGCCTGATAAAATTTTTCATCTCCCCATCCCACATCTACAAATTTGCGGTTTTTGTAATGTTCTATTTCCGGCCAAATTTCAGGATCAATGTCCTTTGTATTAAAGATGATGCCTGTATGCCATCTTTGTTGCACAACAAAAACCTCATAGACAGAATCACAATCTGTTGCCTGGGCCGCCATTCCTGCCGGCAGATGTAAGCAGGACAAGATAAACAAGAATATAAAAGATATTATCAGTACCTTATCCTTGATTTTTTTTCCCGAAGAATTAATCATCATCATTTAATTAAATTGGCAAGAAGGGTAAGTCCGTATGAAAGTGCGGCAATAAGCATAACCCACAAAAAACCTGCCTCAACGGCAATTATTGTTGCCAGGGCGGTGCTGATAACTGACAGGCAGCCGTTTATCCCCCATGCCCATGGAGTGAGCGTTTCATTAATTCCTGAAAGTTTGCGTAGTCCAAGTGGAAAGGGCATACCCATAAAAAATGCTGCCGGAAATATGAAAAGAATCGCCAGTAAAATTTTTACCAGAAGTGGCAGATTTATTGTTAGCCTTAAAAGAGGCACAAGAAAAGCGATATAGAGAATAATAAAGAAGATTACCAGTGCCAGTATTTTAATTATTGCCCTGCTTCCGCTCCCAAACCGGGAGGAAACGAGACTGCCTGCTCCGGAGCAGATCAACATTCCGCTCAGTACAGCTACTGCAGCGTAAATGGGATTCCCAAAATAGAGAATGAACTGTTGTATGAATGTTATTTCCAGGAACATGAAGCCTAATCCGATACCACTGAAGTGAAGAACAGTATATAGTTTGCCACCCCCTTTCCAGCCTGTAGTAAATAATGGCAAAAGAATCAGGATCACTGCTGCTGCAGTGATCTGTAAAAATGTTATCAGTACCACCAGATACCCGATCTCCAGAAAAGGCACTGATGACTGACCCAGCATTTCCTGCATTTTACCATAGCGGCTGAGTTTTAAAAATTGAGAAAAATAGGGAATATTATCGGTAGCAGGACGTATATTGAAATCATATTCCCTGAAAAAAGACTCCCTTTCATCCGACATTATCATGTCAATGTAGGCAAAGAAATCATCATCCTGAAGCTGGTTGTAAACCGATCTTTCATCAGGGGTGATGCCGGGAAGCAATGCAGGGTCGAAAAACATATTGTTGCAGAAGTTCCTGATCTTTTCTGTTTCTGAATTGGAGAGCGGGGACTTTTTTAAAATAAAGGTGATGGTTCCCCATCCTCTTATTGCCGCCAGGTGTTGATCAACAGGAGAATTACTGTTTGCTTTATGTGTTTCAACCAGACTTGCCAGTAATTTAAGCGTATTTCTTGGAGGATAATCCATCCACGAAGTTACGGCTATCATACCGTTTTCGGAAAGCCTGTTCCACATTTCATCCAGAGCCTCCAGGGTAAGTATATATTTTTCCTCAAGTGCATTTATGCCGGAGGTGCCTCCAAAAGACTCAGAGGTTGGCAGGATGATCAGATCGTAAAGATTTTCATCTTTCAATAAATAGCTCCGTGAATGGAGATTGACCGGATTTACAGCGGGGAGTTGATACATAGAATCGATCATGCCTGACAGCTCATGTTTAAGCAGGCTTACTGCTATGCGGTTCTGCTCTACTAAGGTAATGTTTTCAACACCCCTGGTAAGGGCATGCGCGGCAAAAAGACCTGTCCCCGCATCAAGCAAGAGTACTCTGGATGGCTGGTTAATGATGTATGGAAGAGAATTGGTTGTATAGTCGAGAAAATGGCTGGTATCTGTCCTTGTCCACTCCACAACAGGACCAAACCAGTTTCCATCGCTGAAGATGGCATCGCGGACCGGCACTGTGCCCTGGTATGCCAGACTAAGGCCTGGTGCATAACGAAGAGCAGGAGATCTGATAACATCTATTTGTCCATAGGGACTGCTTCTCTTAATAAATATTTCGGCATCAGGAAGATCCATAGCTCTGGAAAGACTCT
>CAZFOO010000090.1:0-14199 GCA_964520585.1 uncultured Bacteroidales bacterium | reverse complement strand
CATATGGAACTTACCTTGTCATAATAAATCTCGTGTTTACTAATTATTTCTAACATGGTTCGTTTCATCTGTTAATTTTCATTCTCTAAAAATCAATATTTAAACCAAGTGAATACATCCGGGTGCTTGGCGTATTACTGGAAATAGTTCCGCCGTAATTCTCAGGATCCAGATTATCGGCCAGATGTGAAAAAATGAAAGGTGTATCTGCATTAACATAAACTTTCATACCCCTTGCTCCAATTCTTGAAAGCATATTTTCCGGGAGTGAATAACCAAGCTGGATATTTCTGACCTTCAGAAAATCACCAGGCTGATATCCCCTGGTAGTATGGTACAAAGGACGTTCTCTTGAACCATCCGGTTTTGGATGATCATTAGTGGGATTGTCTTCTGTCCAGTAATCCACGTTAAGGTTGTTATATCTTCCCTGCAAAGTTGACAAACCAACCTCATAATTATTATATATGGTATGGCCGAAAATACTTATCAGGAAAAAAGAAAAATCAAAATTCCTGTAAGTCAGCCGAGATCCCATTCCGACAGTGGCAAAGGGAATATTTGAACCCAGTATTACCCTGTCATCCTGATTAATGATCCCATCATCATTAACATCCCTGATCTTGATTGTTCCCGGGGTCATTTGATAAGCCGCTGCTGCTGCTTCTTCTCCCAGCTGCCATATACCAAGCTTATTATAATCATAATGAACAGTTAAAGGCTCACCTATGAACCACTCGTTACCCACATCATCTTCTTTATCGCCGTACAGATCGATAATTTTCTCCCTGTTTCCAAAAAAGTTAAGATTTGCATCCCACGTGAAATCTCTGCTGGTAAGCACTCTTCCTGACAGGGTAAATTCCCAGCCCCTGTTCATTGTTTCTCCTATATTTTCCATAACTGAATTAAAACCTGAAGTTATGGGTATCATTCTTTCAAGTAGCAGATCTGTAGTATTGGTTTGATAAACTTCAAAACTACCTGCAATATTCGCACCTATTCCAAAGTCAAGACCAATATTGGCAGTAGCCGATGATTCCCAGCGAAGTTCAGGATTGGCAATTGATCCGGGCCGGTAACCAAATGCTGACGAAACTCCGAAATTATAAACACTCCTGCTTAACCCACCCCGGGTCTGGTAAGGGTCTATGGCAGTATTACCTGTCACCCCATAGCTGGCCCTAAACCGCAGTTCTGAAAATACATTCTGATTCGCCATAAACTCTTCGTTGGAAACACGCCAAAGGAAAGCGGCTGATGGAAAGAATCCCCATTTTTGTTCATCAGAGAGTCTGGATGATCCATCATATCTGCCGGTAAGAGTAAACAGATACTTGCCCATTATGTCATAATTAATACGTCCCATGAATGACATAATACCCCATTCGGATAAATCTGAATCAAAACTTCTCACGGTTTCAGCTGTTGAAAGGTTATGAAACAACTGGTGTTCATAAGGAAGACCCTCAACATCTACTTCAGCATTCTGGGTAGAAGATTCTTGGATACTCCACAGGCCGGTAGCTCGCAAGTGATTATTTTCATTAAGCTCCAGCGAATAATTTACTATATTTTCAAAGGTGTAAGTGTAGTTCTCGTAGTTTTCTTTTAAAGCTCTCGGACTGGCATATTGTCTTCCGGAGGACAAGCTACCCTGGAACAAACCACGCCGGTATTTCTGGTAATCAGAACCAAAATTCATCCGGTAACTTAAATTATCGGAAATATCAAGTTCTGCAAAAAGGTTGCTAAAAACCCTAAGCCTTTCCCTTTCATCAACATATGCACCATCCACAAAGTCAGCCAGGGGATTCCATCTTAATGGATCGGCTCCTGGCTGGTAAACCAGATTACCCTCGCTGTCATAAGGCTCTGCAAGAGGTGTAGCATTAACTGCCTGACCAAAAGGATTGGAACCCCAATTTTGTAACTGATCCGATACCTGCGTGGAAGTCCCCACCCTGAATCGTTCAGAAACAGTATGGTCCAGGTTCAATCTTAAGCTTTGTCGTATAAAATCCTGTGTTTTGACTACGGCTTGTTCATTAAAAAGATTAGCAGAAAGAGAAAAGCCTGTTCTGGAGTCTCCTCCGGTTACACTTAACTGGTGACTTTGCTGATAGCCATTATCAAGAGTGAGGTCAACCCAGTCAGTTGATACTCCACGCTGAATAGCGTCAAGCTCGGCATTGGTGAAGGCCCTTCCGCCTGCCTCTTTCATCCTTGCATACTGTTCTCCGTTCATCATATCGGGTCTACCCAAAGCGGATGATACACCGTAATAACCATTATATGAGACAACAGTGGGGAAATCTCCCCCGCGATTCGTACTGATAAGAATAACCCCATTTGCACCCCTTGAACCATAAATGGCAGTGGCAGATGCATCCTTCAATACTTCAATGGACTGGATATCACGGGTATTTATATCGTTAATATTACCCTCGTATGGTATTCCATCAACAACATATAACGGATTATTATCGGCAGTCAGCGATCTTCGGCCCCTGATACGTATTGTAACCCCCTGACCCGGCCTGGTGCCGGAGGATAGTGCCATTACTCCTGCAGCCCTGCCCTGTAGTGCAGAACCCGCATCGGCAACAGGTAATTCCATTATATCTCTTGAAGAGACAGAAGATATAGCTCCAGTTATATCCCCTCTTCGCTGTACACCATATCCCACCGCTATAACCTCTTCAAGAGCAATATAATCATCAGCCATAGTAACATTGATAGTGGTTCTTCCATCAATTGAAATCTCCTGGGTAATCATCCCAACAAAAGAAAATTCCAAAACATCCTGACCCTCAGGCACATTAATAATATAACGACCATCCACATCAGTGGTAGTTCCAACAGAAGTTCCCTGTACCATAACAGTAACACCCGGCAGAAGAGTTCCGTCTTCTCCGGACACTGTGCCGGTAACGCTGATCTGGGCCATTCCATAACTAGTGTATGCAATGACCATCAATAAAACACAAAAAAGTTTTCGCATAATAATTTTAGGTTAGGTTAATTTAAAAAAAAATCTTGTTTCCGGAAAAATGCATAATTAGTTAAATGGCTAATAATAAAATCAATAACTTTAGAAAGGGGTAGTATTAAAGCTCAAAACTAAATTTTCACATAGTTGGTCCCGTACGGATAACGCTGGGGCCTGCTTAGCATGGAATTGGCAGCATCATTATTTTTGAACCTCTCTGCCCGGGGGTCCCATTCCAGTTTACCGGGGATTTTCATGGCAATATGACTGATAAGGCATACAGTGCAGCTCCTGTGGCCTATTTCAACCGGACAGATAGGCTGTTTACGGCTTACTATAGAGTCAAGCCAGTTACCATAATGATCGTTACTACGGTAAAGATTTATTTCATCTGATCCGATTGCAGATTTTAAAATTTCGGGATCACTGGCATCAAGCGCACGGCGACTGGCTTCAACATCTACAGGGTCACTGGCAGTTGCCCTGTAACTTCCCCTGGAAACAAAAATCCATCCATCGGTGCCCTCATAACGAATACCATTGGGGTAACCACCGCTGGTATACATATGGATACCATTTTCATACTCAGCTTTAACCATAAAATCTCCATGAACATTCCACAGCCCTGACCTGGGAAATTCAGCCAGTGCCTCGACAGAAACCGGTCCCGTGTATTCTGTATCCATTCCCCATGCAGCTGAATCAAAATGATGCTGACCCCATCCTGTGATCATGCCTGCCCCGTAATTCTCAATCCTGAGCCATCCGGGACGACCATATCCTTCCTGAGGATGAACTCCGATTTCTGTATAAGGAACAACGGGGGTTGAACCAAGCCACATATCAAAATTCAGATTTGGCGGGATGGGCATCTCCGGAGCATCCGGACCTGCAGGATCGCCGGGAAGGCCCACCTTAACGGTATGAAGCTTCCCTATACGCCCATTACGCACCAGCTCAGCAGCAAGGCGGAACTGATCGGACGAACGTTGCTGGGTGCCAACCTGAAGAATTACTCCCTGCCTCTGAACAACATCGCTCATCTGTCGGCCGGCAGCAACTGTCAGCGAATTAGGCTTTTGCAGGTATATATCTTTTCCCGCAAGAGCGGCCTCCATAGCAGGCTGCTCATGCCAGTGATCAGGAGTGCTTATGATTACTGCATCAATATCCTTATTAAGCAGCATTTCCTTATAATCATCATACATTTTTACATCTATATAACCGGTACTACCGGTTTTTTTCGTGTAAAAATCTTCTATCATTTTTTTGCCATCTGACATTCGTTTGCTGTCAACATCGCATACAGCAACAAAGCGGGCCCTGTCAAATTTCATAGTTCCGTTTACATCACCGCGACCCATGCGTCCGCACCCGATCTGCCCAATATTAATCTTATTACTTGGTGCATTCTTTCCAAATACTGTAGATGGAACAATTGTCGGCATTATAATTGCGCCGGCAGCAGTTGCGGCAGTGTTTCTTAAAAATACTCTACGCTTCATTTGTTGGAGTTTTAATTATATATTATTCTGATTTATAAATTTCAAATTGTTCTGCGATTCCTGCTTCTTCATGATCTCCTGAATGAACCAGTACCCTGTAGCGCAGATTAACAGTCTCCCCCTTTTTAAGAACTGTTCCAATACCGGGATCTTCCGGCCAGTACATCGGTGTAGGTGAAAAAAAACCGTAATTACGTGTAAACCATGGTGCAGGGTACCACTTATTGGAAGGGTGCTGCATGATAGCCATTCCTTCATATTTTCCCATTCTTTTTCCGTAATAATCGATCCATGGAGAAGGTTTGCCGAAAGTACCATCTTCACCGGTCTCTCCCCCGGCGTTAATCATTATTCCACCGTTAATAACTGCCAGATCAGGATCCATCCTTCCGCTGAAAAGTGAGTGGTTGGTACGCGCTATTGTAACATCTTCAAGCATAGTCATTTCAATATCGAAATCTATCTGGTAGATATTTTCTGATGGTGTTGAAAAAGTTATTCTGCGAATATCTTTTATAGGCGAAATTGCCCCGGGCCTGGTCCATATACATTCATTTTCTATAACCACCATGTCCCCACCTTCCTCAGTAATATCAGCTCTCAATGAGATTATTTGTCCACGCTCCAGCCCTTCCTGCCAGTAATTACCGCCATTGACATGATCACATCCAAAGAATAGAGAACTATGGTGAGGATAGTTGGCATTACGCATGGAAGTCACGCTTACATCTGATGGTCCGTTAACAGGGTAGAAAAAGGGATATTTTTCTTCCTGTGAAAAAATGTAGCTTGTAAACAATCTGTTTTTGATAAAAATATCAATTTTCGATCCTGTATTGGTGGCGGTAATTTCAGTTTGAGCGGTACTTATAAAAGAAAAACCCGTTAAAACAAAAAATAACAGGATAAAGTATTTAGTTTTTAATATGATTATCTTCCTCATAAACAAAGGATTAAAGAAATGTATAAATAATTGATTGATTGAATATTACTTACAGCTTAAAAACGATTGAGCTTTTTGTACATGATTTCTATTTTCTCACTCCATTTTATGATCTCCAATTAAACAAACCGGCTATCACTCATAAAAGTTAATTGCCGGAGCTGCTGCAAAAGATCTCCAGTAAGTTTCAGCTTCTTCAGGGGTGACCCCCCCATCAAATACTATCATCCTGTATTTTAATGCATAAGGCTGATTGGGCTCTATTTTCCAATCCTCATACCTAATCGGAGTGAATTCAAAAAACATGTCACCCCGGCCTCCGTTGGCATCAATGGGCCATACGCGCATAGGTTCGGGATGCATACGATTGGATGGATGGCTTAAAAAAAGAATCCCCGACCGTCCTTCCTCGGTTGAGGATTCACCTTCAACAATACACCACCGGGCGAAAGATCCGTCAGCATCAATTCTGTCCTTTCCTTCAGAAGTCAGCACAGTGCAATTATCTTTATGCCAGCTTTCGGTTGCACGAAAACCAATGCCTCCGCCATAACGGTATGCATCAAGCATAATACCGTTTTCCAGGGGACTGGTCAGTGTTGTGGTATAATCGATCACCCATGCCCGGTCATCTGTATTCCATACTCTTATATCAAGAATCTCATTCATTGCAACCTGGTCTTCACCCGGTCCGCCAAAATCCATATGCTTTTGATGGGCCTGAAAACCAGAAAAAACATCACCTTCAAACTTTGAAATAAAACCGGAAAATTTCACAGTTCCATGTCCTTTAGCAAGATTCCAGAAATCAACTTCACGATCATTAATATGCGTTTTGGTCCATGGTCCCCAAATCCCATAATGATGATAATGATCAGGAGGCTGTATCCGTGTCAGCTTTTCACCACCCGGAGACCAAAGAGGATGAATATACCCCGAACGCTTATATAAAGGGTTAACTTCATCGGGAGGGTATTTAGTTCCAAAACGGTAACTTAACACCGGCAGATCTCCATATAGAAGCTGCATATCATTATGCTGTTTCCTGAGTCCGATTTTATTATCGTAGGGTGAATCTTCTCCTTCCATTTCAATTTTCAGTAAATACTCCCTTGAAGTATTAGCATTGGTCAAACCATCCAGAACAAACCACAAACGTGCCGAATGTCCTGGTTCAAGCTGCGATGGAACAGCTTTCATTCCGCCGTCTGTTAATTCATAAAGCACCAGTTCTCCATCATCAATATTGTAATTCAGACCTTCAAGTGGAACAGAAACAGGAGCATTTATCTTTTCCGATTCAACCTTAATGCTAAATCTTGTTAATTCATCAGCTGAAACATTGCATACCAGTAACAAAAAACTTATGAAAAAGATTGTAATCTTCATACTAATAACTATTTAGTTAAATATATGTGTATTGTGTCGTATAATATGGTTGATAATCAGATACAAAATCAAAATATTTGTCTTGCAATTTGACAAAAATTAATACCCAACCATGTTGCTCATTAATGATATTTATTATATTTGCAAAATACTGCATATACTCTTATAAAAGTAGTATAATATTTGCAATCTTGCATACAAATTTAACATCATCATTATTTGTTTGTAAACCCCTATTATTAACTATACCTGACAAAAAATTATAAAGCCTTCATATTTCTCCCGGCTATAATAAATAGTATCTGAAGATAAGTTGATTTGAAATAATTTATATTCGCAATGCATTAAGAATACAACCATATACCTTTCGGGATAATGAAAATAATGCATGAAAATATAGAATTCCCCTTAAGTACTGCCTTAAAAGTAAAATGGCGGGAAATGCCATATTTTACCTATCCATGGCACTTTCACCGTGAATATGAAATCTTATATGTAATTGACGGGCACGGGACTAGTTTTGTCGCTGACAGTTATGAGTCTTTTACGGCGGGAGATCTGGTTCTTCTAGGCAGTAACCTTCCACATTGCTGGAGGAGTGATGATGCGTATTATACTGAAAAACAAATAAAGAAAATAAACTATATTGTCATTCAGTTTCCTGAAAATATAATGCAGGGCACTATTTTTGACTCCCCGGAATTTCAACCAATAAAGGAATTACTGTTCCGTTCTGCCAGAGGAATTCGTTTTTCATCTTCATTTTCTAATAAAATTGGTGAAAAAATCATTAGGCTGGCGAAAAGTAAAGGGATCAGCCGAATAATACAACTTCTCCAGATTCTGGCGGAATTAGCTAAAACCAGTGATTATAAGTTACTCGCGGGAGAATTTTACATAAATCACAAAAATGAATTTAAAGACAAAAGATTAAATGAGATACTCAAATTTATAAATAAAAATTACCGTGATCATGTGGAACTGGAAAAGGTAGCTGAAATTGCCCACCTCCACCCTGCAGCATTTTGCCGGTTCTTCAAGGAAAAAACAGGAAAAACCCTGACCAGGTTTGTAAATGATATACGAATAAGCTATGCATGCAAGCTTATAATTGATGGGAATTTATCTATTTCACAAATCTGTTTTGAGAGTGGATTCAATAATTTGTCAAGTTTTAACCGTTCGTTTAAACATAATAAAAAATTGAGTCCGACTGATTACCGACACAGCTTTTATCAAAAATAACAACTTTTAAATTTCCGCCTGTCTGTATGCTGAAGAGAAATTTCCGGCATAACGCCTATCAGGGACTTTACCATCAATATAAGTCATATAAATAAAAAAATCACACAATAAATATGTAGTGACCGATAAATATGTATTTTTATCCTGTCAAAAAGCCGAAATTTTAATTCGCAAATTAACTTAATAATCAATTTTTCAATCTGTTGAAGTAAAGATGATGCAATAAACTTTTCTCCCCAGTTAAATATAAACAAATTAAAAAAAATGAAGGTCTCATCAATCACCAGAAAACTAGACAAACTTTACGAATTTGACCGTGAGCCGGTTACCAAAAACAAGTTACAGGGAATAGGCAACTTTCTGGGAATGTATGCCGGAGAACACGTTGCGGGAACAGAATTTGTCATAGGGATCCTTTTTGTAGCCCACGGTGTATCAGTCACCGATCTCTTCATTGGCGGCTTTATAGGCAACCTGCTGGCGGTTTTAAGCTGGGCCTTCATTACCGCACCTATTGCTGTGAAAGAACGATTATCACTTTACTGGCAGTTAAAAAAGATTTGTGGACCGGTACTGGTGTTTATATATAACATTGTAAATGCCCTGATGTTCTGTTTTCTTGCCGGAGCGATGGTTGCAGTTTCTGCCACCGCAGTGGGCATTCCTTTTAATATTGCCATGCCCTCTCTCGGCGACCTGTATCCAAATAGCATAGGATGGGTAATCACAGTAATAGCAGTAGGAGCAGTCATTACGGCCATAGCAATTATGGGATTTGAATCTTTGGCACGCTTTGCAAAAGCAGCTGCTCCCTGGATGTTCATCATTTTTGTGGCAGCAGCAGTCAACAGTTTCCCCAAACTTGGTATTGAACCCGGTCTTGGCAATTTCTGGCAGGTGGCCAATGACATGATATGGACAGGTGAAGCTGTCGAGGGACAATCGCAATTCACCATATGGCATGTAATATTCTTTACCTGGCTTGCCAATGCAGCCATGCATCTTGGAATGTCGGACCTCTCCATATTCAGGTATGCCAAAAAATGGTATTACGGATTTGCATCTGCTGTGGGGATGTACCTCGGACATTATATTGCATGGATAGCATCAGGGGTATTATATGCAGCTGCAACAAGTGATGCTCCGGGACCAGTTGCATATCAGGCTGTTGGTATAGCCGGGGCTATTTGTGTTGTTGTTGCCGGGTGGACGACTGCCAATCCCACACTTTACAGGGCAGGACTGGCCCTGCAGGTAGCCTCTCCCAACTGGCAAAGGTGGAAAGTGACATTACTGGCCGGACTTATAACTACTATTGCAGCACTGTTCCCTGCCCTTGTTATGAGACTGCTTGATTTTGTAGCTTTATACGGTTTGATACTTATACCTATGGGCGGTATTATATTTGCCGATTTTTATTTATTTAAAAAAGCGGGACTGGAGAGCTATTTTGCTGAAAAAAATAACAGGATGTTCAATAGTGCGGCGGGAATAACCTGGTTTGCACTGCTTATCCTGGCACTAATTGCCAACCAACTGATGGGAATTGAGTTGTTTTTCCTTCCTGTGCCGGTATGGTTACTGGCTGTTGTATTGTATCTGTCACTTTCCATTGTTTATCAGAAACATATAAACCGGAGAAATGCAACTCTGAAGGATAGCTTATAAAAATTTAAATAACTATTCCGGTTCACAGATATTAAAAAGAAGAATATTTAAAAGACAAAAACAATGCAATCAAATACACTAAAATATTTTCTGAGGGTTTTTATGATCGTAATGGCGGCAGCCGGCCTGTTGCTTACTTTGGTTCCATCATTTCTGCACTGGCAGGGAGTCATTGGCCCGGTCCGGGTAGATAACCTGATGCTTGCCGGCACCATTTTATGGTTTATATCGGTTATTTTTCTTTCAAGTGCAAAAGAGTCTTAAGCTAACCATCACCCTCTATATTTGTATCATTTGGCATTGCTACCCTTAATGTATACCCGGTGTATATGCTGCTTACTCTGGTTCGCCTCTGCCGGTTTTCTTTTTTGGGCAAGAAAGCCCTGAAATCTTTTTTAGCCTCAACTATAAATATTTTTTGAGGCTGATGCGCAGACTATCCAATGCCCTGGATATCTGCGTTTTGACCGTATTAACCGATATATTGAGCCTTTCAGAAATCTCAGTATAGGAAAGCAGCTCATACCGGCTTAAAATAAAAATCTCCCTGCTTACAGTTATAGCCTCCAAGATCGAAGATTGTTCCCGCAACTGGAGAAACAGGAGCAGAAACTCCATAGGCAATATTAGTTTTATCAGGGAATTCAAATAAATAAGGAATAATTAAACCTGAGGATATGGTGGGTGTGACAGGGAGTGTTCGTATTACCAGTTTAAACATTCACCGGGTGCCTCCGAAAGGTCTTTCACGATCCAGTCGGCGTCCCTGAGCTGGTCCCAGTCAAAGCTGGTGGTCAGGGCGAGGCATCTGCATCCTGCATCCTTTGCTGCTGCAACTCCACTAACGGCATCCTCAACAACTAGACATTGCTCAGGCCGGAGATTTATTTCATCTGAGGCTTTGATAAAAATATCGGGAAACGGCTTTTTTCTCTCGACATGCTGGCCGTTTATTATTGCATCAAAAAGTGAAGGCTGCAGGCCTATCTCCTGGAGGTTGATCACTACCTTTATTTCATCGGCACTTGAGGCCACAGCCATTTTCAAACCGGCACTTTTGCATTTTTCAATAAAATCAAACACCCCGGGAAGGGCATTCAAACTGCCGTGTACAATGTCATTGTAGATCTCATAGGTCCGTGCCTTGTCCCTTTCAAGGTCAAAAAGGAATCCATACTTTTCAGCCACTCCTCCAAGGTAACGGTTTTCACCCATACCGGTAAATGGTTTGAAATCATCCCCGTCCACAGTCAATCCCTTCTCCCTGAACATTTCAACACCAGCCTGGCAGATAAACTCTTCCGAGTCCACCAGCACTCCGTCCATATCAAAAAGCACACCTATAATCATAAGTAATCTGCGTTAAAACAATTAAATATAAAAACAACACCAGTACAAATTTTTCTCTCCCGGGTCTAACTAGCCGGGATCATACCAGGTTTTTCGATCGCTCCTGTTACCATGAATTTACCGTATGAAATTTATCTTGTATATAAATACAGTCTTCGGGTTGATGGTTGAAGGAAACAGATCTGATAATTAAACCGGCCTGGCATGATCAAGCAGGAACTTTTCCGCTTCGGACGACCAGATAAAGTCGCTTGCCTCCAGCATCCTGTGAAGCTCCCTGAAACAGGGATCTATCCTGCCAAGTTTCCCGAAATTATCAATAGCCGTAAGCGGCAGTGAAATATTGGTGTAAATCAGTTTCTTGCCGCCCGGTATCTCAGGAAGGCGTTTTGTTGTGTCGATTACCGCATCGAGTCCCCCGATATGTGTGATCATGGCAGAAGGATTTACCTTTCCGGCTGCCATCATCTCCAGCGCCTCCTTCATATCATCTGTATTGCCACCACTGGTACCTACTATATGGGTGAAAGCATAATGGACATTGTAGAAATTCATTTCGGCCGTAAACCCTGTATCAGATGGTCCCGCGAAAAAGTTTAGGCAACCGTCAACCCCCAGTATCCTGTCCCCCATCTCCACCACCGGCCTTACAGGTGCAAATACGAATACATCATCATAGCCCTCTTCCCCGGTAAGGGACCTGAGGTATGACACAGGATCGGACACATCCGCTGTGTTAACATACTTCAGCTCAACGCCGTTCTTTGCAGCCTCTTCAGGTGTGTGTATTTTGGCCGCCCTTTCAAGTCTTTCCTTATCAATATCGGTCACCACAAGCATTCCCGGCTTCCTGTCACAATGAACAGCATAATCTATAGCACCAAGTCCCATTGGTCCTGCTCCGGCCAGGATGGCCATCCTGCCCCCTTCCTTAATTCCCATATCATGCTTATAGACACCGTTTTTGGTATGGTAGGAGGCGTGAAATGCCCCTATGACGCACGACATCGGTTCAGACAGGGACGCATGAAAGAAACTCTCGCCATGGTAAGGGAGCAGGCAGTCTGTCTCCATCACCTCGTTGGGTATTATTATATGGGTGGCATCACCGCCTATATACCTGAAGGAGTATCCCGGGGCATCAAGACTTCCCTTGTAATTCATCGCCGGCTGTATTGAAAACTTGTCACCTTCGCTGAACTTCCCGGCCCATTTTTTGCCAACCTTCAGCAGTACGCCGCTGAATTCATGACCGATAATTGTAGGGTTAATATGCACATCATCAGGCACCCTCTTGTGATCCGCTCCCTGATTAACTGCCTTGTATGATGACATGCAGATACTGTCTGACACCACTGAGGCCAGAATCTCATCATCCTTCATTTCCGGAAGTTCGAACTCATCAAGCCGTATGTCATTTTTCCCGTATAATCTTATCGCTTTTGTTTTCATCTATTTTCATTTTAGTCCGCCAAACCGGAATCAACCACATCTGTCAAAAAACCAACCATGTCAGTCAAAAGATCAACCACATCAATCAGAAAACCAACACCGCCTGATCCCGGCGACTTATTTTATTGTTATATTTTTCTTCTCTTCTCAGCCCGTTTACACATTTCACCATTAATGATCTTACCGAAATTAATATGATAACCGGGAACATATCAGTGCAGCATATTTTGTCCGCCAGTTACCGGAACAGCCTGACCGGTTTCATACTCCTGAGCCACCAAATAATATAGCGCCTTCATCACATCTTCAACCCTGCAACCACGTCCTGCGGGAACCTGCATTTCGTAGAACCTTTTCACATCGTCAAGGGTTTTTGCACCCGGAACCTTGCCTGCATTAAGGTACTGGACAAAAAGGCCGTTTTCAGGATCTGACCAGAGGGGGCCTTCAAAAAAGTTTCCGGGACAAATCGAGTTTACCTTAATATTATAAGGCATAAGCTCGAGTGCGAAGGACTGGGTCAGCCCGATCCCCCCGAACTTGCCCCCCGCATATGCAAAGTTCTTGTTGCTACCCTTAAGGCCTGATTTTGAGTTGATCTGAACTATATCAGAAAAATGACCATTGTTATATTCATACTGCAGCTTCATTACGGAAGAAGCATATTTGGTGCAGTGAAAATAACCGTTATAGTTGACCCTGGTAACACGGTCGAATACCTGCTCATCCATTTCCTCAAGTGCTCCTGCATAAAGAATCCCCGCGTTTGAAACCATGATATCCAAACCTCCGAACATCCTGACAGTCGATACAATCAGGTCGTTTACCGATTTCGGATCGGCAACGTTGGCCTCTGCAAAAGCAACCCTGTTTTTTCCCGGACCGCTATTAAGCTCATCCGCCATCCGGTTGCCCTCATCACTATTTATATCGGCAATCACGACATTGGCACCCTCATTGTACAACGATGAAGCTATACCTGCTCCAAAGCCCATTGCACCGCCAGTAACAATGGCAATCCTGCCTGTCACCTTTCCGGCACCTGCAGCACCTTTCGCCACCTGCCTCCGGTAGTTTTCCACCTCCCAGTTGTCAATAAACCCTATCTGTCCGGGAGTCATAAACCGCGGTCCCCCGAAACTCTCTGAAAAGCGGCTTATCTTCATCAGGTCTTCGAACACATCAAGTGCGGTAACCGCTTCTTTCCAGCTATCGCCTATACCAATGAGTCCCCGCCCCTTCACAAGCACAATCCGCGGATAATAGCCGTTTTCGTCCACAAAATCCTTCAGCTTTGCACTGAACGATGATATTATACTATCGGGAGACCCTCCCTCCTCAATATACATGTAAGCCGATTTGCAGTAGACTATTATATCGGGCGTGAATGGCGCTGAAACGCGGGAGAACGATTCATTATCACCGTAAAACTCCGAAATAAGAGTGTTATGCCTTATACACAATGTTTTCAGTTGCTGTTCAGAAACGGATTCTCTCCCGTCACCCCCGGAAACCAACATGCGGAGAGCCGGCAGGTAAAGGGTAATATCTTCATCAACCGGCAGCTCTTTAATATTATCTGTTGAGACGAGCCTCTTTTCGAGCTTAGAAAATATGTCCGAATAGATCTTCTTAATCTCATCTGTGGTTTCCGC
>CAZFOO010000089.1:1681-14365 GCA_964520585.1 uncultured Bacteroidales bacterium | reverse complement strand
AAGGCAGTTACTCTGTTCAGGAAGGTAATCCCATTTACCAGGGAATCGCAGGATCTATTGATGATTCTCTTCAGGATAGTAATGATGCTCTGCCGGATAATGATGATTCCGGGGCAGAAAATCTTATCCGTTTAGTTGCAGGCAATTATCTGTTCCTGATTGAAAATCAATGATCATTTTCTGATTTATTAATACTTTTGCAGTTGCGTAGTTATAGATTTTTAAACCACATTTCCCTTGCTGGCAAAGTTTAGATACCTAATATAACAATGGGTTTGATTGGAAAGATACTTGCTGCATTTCTTTTCAAATATTAATACATTACCAGTATTTATGTATTAAATAATTTTGTATTGGAATATTTATAATGATATTTGTGGCTTTTATGGATTTGATTGTTGAAAAGTCTCAACAATCTTGAAATATATCTATAAGTGAACTATTTATAAGCGAACTATATATAATAAGATTAATTGATCATTACCGTAAACTCTGTTTTTAAATGATGCGGTTAAAACTTCACTGGCAGATATTAATAGCCCTTATTCTTGGGATTTTGTACGGAATATATCTTAAAGATCATGCAGTGCATGTTGCCTGGATGGGAGATCTTTTTCTCAGGGCATTGAGGATGATTATCATTCCCCTGGTTTTTAGCTCAATTGTCATTGGTATTACTAATATTGGCAATGCCAGAAATATCGGAATGCTTGGAATGAAGACCATGGGCTATTACCTTACAACCAGCACCCTGGCTATTTTAACAGGCCTGTTGATGGTAAATCTTTTCAAGCCCGGAGTGAATGCCGACATACAACTAACCCACGAGCCAGTGCTTGAGGTTACGGAGGGAACTCTCGGTCAAACGATGTTAAGGATAATACCTGAAAATATCTTTATGGCCTTTTCTGATAATTCCCAGATGTTGTCGGTCATATTTTTTGCAATCATTTTCGGGTTTTTTATTACCAGGGTAGGAGAGGAGAACCAAAAACCGCTCACCGATTTTTTTAGGGCAGTATTTGAAGTAATGATGAAGATCACCATGTTCGTTATCCGTTTTACACCCCTTGGGATATTCGGGCTTATAGCTGCCCGAATTGCCGTTCAGGATGATCTTCTATCACTTATGGAAAGCATGGGAATGTATATGTTTGTGGTAATTGCAGGCATAATGATCCATATGTTCGTAACATTACCGCTAATAGTGTATTTTATCGGGAATGAGAGGCCATTCAGGCATTTTTCGGCGGTACGTACACCGCTGATAACTGCTTTTACTACTTCTTCCTCCAATGCCACTCTACCCCTGACACTGGTAGCGGTTGAAAACAAGGCTGGTGTTTCTAATAAGATCAGCAGTTTCACTCTTCCCCTGGGAGCAACAATCAACATGGATGGTGCAGCACTTTATGAGTGCGTTGCTGTTATCTTCATAGCACAGGCTTACGGAATAGAACTGAGCATGGGGCAGCAGGTAATTGTTGTGATTACTTCCTTGCTGGCATCTGTCGGCTCAGCTGGTGTGCCGATGGCCGGGCTGGTAATGATCACTATTGTGCTAACGGCAGTGGGGTTACCCTTAGAAGGGGTGGGACTTATACTGGCTGTTGACCGGATAATTGATATGTTCCGGACCTCGGCAAATGTGTGGAGTGATGTTTGCGGTGCGGTTGTAATAGCAAAATCGGAAGGGGAGAAGTTTAACCGGATAGAAAATAAGCAAGATGGTTCTAGTGCATTGGCCTCTTAAGTCATCGGACAAAGATATATATCAGGATCTTTGCCTTTATGATGATAATAAAAGAACATTTATCAAATAAGACAAGCTTCGAACTTTTAATGAAGCACCTGGAAATGGGGTTAATTCAACCTTAAAAAATAAGGAATTTATCAATAAATCATAATCTTTAATTTATAACAATAATTCAGAGCTTTGATTTTGCAAAATCAGAGCTTTGATCATTAGCGTTAATAGTTATGAGGGTTGATTGTTTTAATAATTTATCAATTATGAACCTTGATCCTTGCTGTTAATAATTCAGAACCTGTCCCTTTTCCAAAAGTTTCCTGGAGAGGAAATCATAGGGTACATCCTGAACGGCGATATTATCATCGATTGCAATGGAAGCTGCTACTGCAGCCGATTGTCCCAGGATCATAAATACAGGTTCCATTCTTATTGATCCAAATGCAATGTGACTTGCAGATACACAAACAGGCACCAGCAGGTTTTTACATTCCTCTTTCTTAGGTACAAGTGAACCATAAGCTATTTCATAGGGAGCTTCCAGGCCAACCCCTATATCTCCTTCATTATGAACATGTCCCTCTTCGGTAACATAACGCTGCACATTATGAGAATCAATTCCGTATGATCCCATGCCCACTGATTCTGGTGTAGGAGATCTTTTCATCAACTCGTTTTCAGTCATTACAAATTCTCCGGTCATCCTGCGGGCTTCGCGAATATAAAGCTGGTGAGGCCAGTTATCATTATCTGTAAACTCATCCTTTGCAAGTCCCCACTTCTGCATCCTGTTTTGTGTATCTTCAGGTATACGAGGATCATTGGCCACAAACCACAGCAATCCCATCTGATAATTTTTATGTTCTTCGATGATCTCCCTGCGGCGTTCGTAGCTTGCCTCGGGGTAGTCATAATTCATGCCAATGTTGTCGCTGCTAAAGGGGCCGTGGTTATTTGTATCGGTCTTTTTGTTGGGTATAGCGTCAAACTTATGGAACCATTCATTCCATCCGGCATCAAATATCCTGACCAGCAGCTCATATTGAGTTGAGTCATAGTTTTCCGGCCTGGGAAAGGGAACTCTGTTTCCGGGATGATCGGTCATACACATACGAAAGCAGTATGCCTGCACCCGGTGGTCGCCTGCACCTTTCTCGCCCGGGGGATCCGGACTGATCCTTGGAAGAAGTCCGCTATCGGGATCACCAGGGATCCAGTAGGGATCCACCGGTTCATCCAGAACCATGAAATGATGACGGTGATGGTAAACACCGGTCTGCACCCCGTTCCATGTTTCACCGTACACATCATTACCTTCCCGGCCCACATGGTAACTGACTCCTGCCGCTGCCATCAGATCACCTTCATAGGTGGCATCAATAAATACCTTTCCGGAATAGGTCTTTCCACTAAGTGTAGTAAAGGACACTATTTTGCCGTTGTTCGTGACTACTCCATTTTCACGGTCGAGCCACTCATCCCTGAAAAGGGGTATGTCAAATTCCTTAATATAATCTTCATATACCTTTTCAGCCACATGAGGCTCAAATATCCACATAGTACGGTTTTCACCATCAATTGCAGGTGTTCCCTGACCGGTATTACCATAATCTTCCCTTGCCATCCATTTCCATGCTTCATCAGTCTGATAATGGTTATAAACCCTGTGGTAGAAGTCCCTCGATAAACCTCCGATAACCTCTTTCCTCCCAGTATCTGTCCACCCAAGACCTCCTGCCGATAATCCACCCAGATGAATATCAGGAGACACGATAATAACACTTTTACCCGATTCTACCACTTCAACAGCAGCAATAACTGCTGCAGAAGTCCCTCCATATACGATTACATCGGCACTGAGTTCTTCTGCTTCCGGTTCCCGGCAACTGCCAACATTAATTATAAGAAAAACCAGGGCCAGCTTTGATAATGACTGAATTATAAATCTGAACTTTTGCATAGGGATAATGGTTTTTTGAATAATGTTTTTATTAATCCGTATTACTGGTGAGGCGTTAAAACTAATATCAGGTAATTGATATGTATTTAGATATAAGTGTTGTTTTATATTAATTCATGAGTCAAAGAGGATTATCCTGGCAAGATAATACTATTCATTAAAATAGAAAAAACTTTTATGATTCTGCATAATATTTTGATGGACCTGCAGAGCATTAACTTCATGTTATGATTATGTAAATTATTCCGATAATGCAAGATTAATGATTATGATTATATAAGTTATTTTTATATTGCAAACCAAAACATTACATGCCATGGATTGGTAAGCCATTATTAAATTGCTTGATAATTGAACTATATGCAAATTAAAAACATGAAAATCTTAAACTATCTTTTAGCGGGATTGCTGCTCTTTTTGATTATGAGTTTTAGCAATGTAAATATTAATCCAACGAAAGAGATAATTTCTCAAAACAGCACCAGGATGGATATAAACACAACACATCAGGCCTGGGTAACGTTAACTGTAGCCGAGAGCAAAAGGTTAATTGCAAAGGGACTCAAAGACTATGCGCCGGTAGTCGAGCGGCTAAAAAGTGGACAGGTGGTCGTAACAAAAGGAACCACCAATACCTATTTTGTTGAAGAGCTGATCAATGACACTCTTGCATCAGGAGAATACGTCTTCGGACACATCCTGCCTGAAGAGGGTGATGTTGAGCTTGACCGCAGCAATACACGTCAGGAGCTAGTACTAATAAACGGGATTATCCAGGATATACCCTATTCCAGTGCACTGGATGGAATGAATGAAGGAGATATCGTAGTTAAAGGAGCTAACATAATCAATTATAAAAACGGGCAGGCCGGAGTATTGATTGGCAGTCCCACTGGAGGAACTACCGGAGTAATTATTCCTAGAATAAAAGAAAGGGGCCTGCGGTTGATAATCCCGGTCGGTCTGGAAAAGGAGTCAACCCAGGACATAAATCAACTTGATAGCTACAGTAGAATTCCACATGAAACTATTGGGAGAAACATGCCTGAAATCTGGAGTATAGAAGGAGAGCTTTTCACAGAGCTGGAAGCTATACGGCAGTTTGCTGATGTCGATCCGGTTCATTTTTCATCAGGAGGAATTGGCGGTGCTGAAGGGGCCGTTACTATCTGCATTAGAGGTAATCAGGATGAGGTAGCGAAAGCACTTGAGATAATAAGGTCTATCCAGGGAGAACCACCTTTTGTAAAATAACGAATAAAGAGTCCATCCAGGATGATTTTCACACATTAAAATGAACATAATATGGAATAGTGGTGTTTCTGGTTAATGTTGAATATAAATAATTAACCCAAAGAATATATTCAGCCTTGAATAAAAAAGACGATTTTAAACTTTATAATAAATTCAATCAGGAGGTAAAATATAAAAAATTATGAGAACAACTTTGTTATTCTTCATTTTACTTTATTCCGGCCATATATTAGGTTATAGTGCAGAAATAAGACCTGCCGGTCAGGAACAGGTCAGGGTAAGTGGTATTGTTTTCCATGACAAGACCAATAACGGCTCTTATGACCAGGGAGAAGACATTCCCCTGGAGGGGATTGCAGTTTCTAATGGCCGTGATATAGCAATTACCGGAGATGACGGAACTTATAGCCTTATGCTAAAAGACAATCAGTCAGTTTTTGTCATTAAGCCCCGTAACTGGATGGTGCCGGTTGATGAGAACCAGCTGCCACAATTTTATTATGTTCACAGTACCCAGGGGGCAGGGGGAAATGATTTTGAAGGTTTGGCCGCGGGCGGATCATTACCTGAATCTGTTGATTTTCCTCTTTATCCTGTCGAAGAACCTGACAGTTTTGAGGTTCTTGTTTTTGGTGACACCCAGCCCCGTGATATAACCGAGGTTTATTATATAGCTCATGACGTATTGCCAGAGCTTACCGGAGCTGATGTTGCTTTCGGGGTTACACTCGGGGATATCGTTTTTGATGATCTTGACTTGTTTGATCCCCTGAAACAAAGTATTGCCACTATTGGAACACCATGGAGGTATGTTCTTGGCAATCATGATATTGATTTTTCGGCCGGAAATAATACTGATGCCAGGGGAGCCTGGTACCGCACTTTCGGTCCCTCATATTATTCTTTCAGTAACGGACCTGCACATTTTATAGTTCTTGACAATGTGAGGTGGATTATTGAGGGTGATCAAAGATATTACCGGACCGGGCTGGGAGAGGACCAGATGGAATTTTTCAAAAATGAAGTTGCACGGCTTGATGATGACCAGTTGCTGGTAATACTAACGCATATACCATATACCGGCTCAACAGCATGGCAGGATGAAGATGAACAGAAATTATTTTATGAGGTTTTAGCCGGCCATTCAAACAGTGTTTCGCTGGTAGCTCATACACACAGGCATTATCATCACTTTATCGACAAGGAAGAAGGATTTCCCGGCTCAGAACCACATCATATGATTAGCGTTGGGACTACATGCGGAGCATGGTGGACAGGAGCTCCTGATGAGTATGGAATTCCACATGCAATGATGTCGGATGGCACTCCTAATTCGTATACTTTTTTACATATTGACGGAAATGAATGGAAAATGAAATTGAAAGCAGCAGGCAGGCCTTCTGATTACCAGATGCACATTTTCGCATCCGATTCCATTCAAAGTAATTCCACACAGCCTTTTACTGTGCTGGCCAATATCTATAATGCACTGCCTTCGGCTGATGTTAAGATGAGAATAGGAAAAGATGGTGAATGGATCAGTATGGAGAGAACACCCCGGCATGATCCTTACAGGCTGGCTGCTGCAGCCAGGGAAAAACAGCTCGGTGACGAAATACCATGGAGGAATCTTGGCGGTGCACAGGTCTCCGAACATATATGGGTAGCCGAGCCGGAATCAAACCTTAGCCCCGGAGTATATGTTATAGAAATCAAGGCTGTTGACGACTGGTGGGAATATGAGGGAAGACGGTTGTTGCATGTAAAATAAAACAAGAACTCACGATAATTAGGAACTCCTTATAATAAGGAATTTCTGTAATTATGGATCCACCATAACAGAGAGCTTCAGGAACACGAAATCTATAAAGCCAGGAATCCCTTTAAAGAAGGGACACCCGGAGACACTAATTTTATAAAGATAAGGGATCTCTTAAATCCGGTAGTTCCCGGAGACCCAAAACCCTGTAAAGACAATCATCCTAAATTATTGTCAGTTATTTAAACATTAAACCCTGTCATCACTCCCCAAACCTGAAGAACAGGGTTATATTCTTATTTAATTTCGTCCAGTGCTGAATATTTTTCTGACTTTGTGGACCGAGTCTTTCTGCAGGATGGAATTTGGTTCCTATCGGACTAATTCCCATCAAAAAGGATATATCTCCTCCGGGAAAAGGGGGAGAGGTATGATCTTGCCCTGCACCCTCCGGTTTTTCAGGCGTCAGCATTCTCAGGTAAACATCGTTAGATGAAGTGGTTACCGTGAATGGTAATTCATTATTTTCAATCACAGCCCAATATGTTTCAGCATGGAAACCTTTGAATTCGGGATAATTCCAGGATTCTCCGGTAACAGTGTTATTATATTCCTTGTGCCAAACCCCGAATTGCTGACCCCTGAGCCTGTTTTTCCAGACCCTGTAAGGACCACGTCCCATCCACTTCATACCGGTAATATTCTCTTCAGGGTAGCTGAAATTTATTCCGAAATTGTCAAATGCTCCATTCATCCTGAACTCGCAATCAAGTTCCAGCCATCCATTGGGATGCATTATCCATTTTGGACTCATTGCATCTCTTCCTTCGTATTTAATTTCCACAACATATTTGTCTCCTTCCGGATAATGAGAGATCTCTTTAAACCGGACCTCAGCACCTTCAAGTATTGGTCCATTGCTTAAGGAGAGAGATTTACCATCATGTTCAACACCTGAAAGCATGCCCGTGTTTTTATTGAAAGCAACCTCGGTACTTCCATTTGAGACAAATACAAAATCCGAATCTTCCCTTGCATCAACTTTACTGGCAGTCCGGGGGGTTTCTTTCATGACCTTGCCAGCCATTCCAGCCGATGTCGGCACAGGCCAGGTCCAGGTGAATATCTCCCTGCCATGGGGATCGGTTGCTGATAGAATGATAAGATCGGCATCTTTCCAGTTATCCGGCAGGTTTAGATCTATCATGCCTTTTTCGCCAGGTCTTAGTGGAGGCACCGAAGGATTACCGTTATAAATAACATCATGACCGGTTTCACTGGTGAACGGGCCCGGCAAAGTGGCAAGTTCGAGATTAAACCTGCAATGATCAAAGCTAGTATAGTTAAATCTGTTTTCTACCTTAAGAAGCCCGTTAAAATCAGAAAGAAGAAATTTCATTGGAATATGTACCGGCGACCACAACTCTTTAATGGTATAAAAGCTTGCTTCTTTTTCCCGGTAAGGCCCCAGGATTCCATCAGGAGCATGATCTCCGTCGGTATCTATCATACCATTCAAATCAGTGCGCACCACACCCTCATCGCTGAATACCCAGAGAAAACCACCGGCACTCAAAGGATGCTCCCACATTATCTTCCAGTAGTCCTCAAGTCCGGCACCATGTCCACCGTCATAAAGACCATGAAGAATTTCAGTAGGAAAGAAAATATCCCTTCCGGTGAACCATTCACCAATACCATAATTATAGGGTTTATAATGCTGTGTATCGAGTCCCCTGAACAATTTCCACGGATGGATCACCGGCCTGTTCTGCGGATCATAGATGGCAAAGTCATCATCAAGTTCATGATTGCCCCCACCTTCATTACCGTTTGCCCAGATAATAACACTGGGACTGTTAACGTCTCTTTTTACGAGAGTTTCAACAAGTACCCTTCCTATGTCCGTATCATATGGAGGATGTTGCCATCCGGTAAGCTCATCAATAACAAAAAGACCGAGTGAGTCACAAGCCTCAATGAAATTCCTGTCCGGAGGATAGTGCGACATACGGACCGCATTCATATTCATGTCCTTCATCAGGTTCACATCGGCAATATTCAGCTCTTTACTTAGTGCACGCCCTGATTCCGGCCAGAAACTATGCCGGTTTACACCCCGGAATTTTATTTTCTCACCGTTCACAAATATGCCGTTGCCTTTAATCACCTCTACAGTGCGGAAACCAAACCTTTCCGATGCTACATGTATGTTTCCCCTGTTGTTTTTCAGACGAAGCTCCACCTGATAAAGATTTGGAAACTCCGGGCTCCAGATATCAATATTATCAAGTTTTGCACTGAGCCTTATTTTATCTTGATTTCCAGAAACTTTAGCAGAAAATGGTTCTCCGATATTTTCCCCGTCAAGGGTTTTAATCTGCGCTTCAATCTCCCTGGCCCGGCGAATATTTTCAGGATATATATCTATAAGGAATGATCCGTCAGCTTTGGCATCGATAGCGGTATGCCCTATATATTCGGATGGATATGCCCTAAGATACACAGGACGGTAAATACCTCCGAACACCCAGAAATCACTCTTCCTCTCAGCCAGCTCTACAGATTCATTAGCGGAAACCTTGCTCACCTTTGCCTCAAGCAGATTTTCCGATCCAAATTTCAGCAAGCTGGTTATATCGTAGCTGAACCTGTAGAAACCTCCCTGGAAAGGTTTCCCGGCAAGTTTACCATTGATTTTAACCTCAGTATCGGTCATCGACCCCTCAAAGACAATAACCACATTTTTTCCTTTCCAGTCCCCCGGTACGTTGAAACTATACCTGTACAACCCCTGCTCATCATGTTTTGGCATATCGTGACCGTAATTGTAATTACCGAAACCATGTAATTCCCAGTTGGAAGGAACGGGAATGGTTGTCCATTCGCCGCTTTGCCTGCCTTTTGTACAGAAGAAATCCCATTCCACTGCGCTGTCAATACCTTTCCCCGAGAGGTACATCACTTCAGTTTCCTGCGAATGCAATGATGTTAAGGCTGTAATATTTATCAGGATGAAAATAAAAAATAAACGTTTAGTCATTTATAATAGGTTTTGTGATTATATAAAGGAATAAATTTTTTTTTACAGGATAAAGGTACATTTTTTCAGAAGAAAGATGCGATTCAAAATTAATTGTCCCCGGAAAGCTGGCACCCGTTTCCTGTGAATGATTATCTTTATGCCGGAAGTGTTCCGAAGATTAATTCATATAAAGTATTAGTTATCTGTTTATTCAATAATATATTGCAAATTCATGGTTAAGATATTTTCCTTTTCAATTCCCATGGAACCCTCTTGCTCTAATGATATCCGGTCGATTTCTCATGCAATTACAAGTTCTTTTAAAATTATTATTTATATGCGAAATTCATTGTATTTTATCTGCCGAAGGCAGATGAAGGTTTCATTTTGACTAAATCAATAAATCAATCAATGAGTGAATTAACAGAAAATAGGCTGACCTCAGTTTCAAACTATAAGGTAACTTCGGCCGACACAGATATGTATGCCCGGTTAAGGCTCAGCGCAATGGTGAATTACCTTATACAATCGGCTATAGATTCCGCCGACAAACTTGGTTTTGGATATGGGGGTATACGGCAGCAAAATCTCTTCTGGGTATTGAGCAGGCTTACAGTAGAGGTTTACCGGCCACTTGAGTGGTATGAAACCGTAGAAGTTGAAACCTGGCCCAAGAACATCGAAAGGATACTCTACTTACGAGATTTTATATTGAGGGATAAGAAACGCAATGTTATAGCCAAAGCCACTTCTGGCTGGCTTGCTGTAGATATTGAAACAAAGAGGATAAAAAAGATAGAAGGTGTACATGCAGAATTTTTTGCACACCTGAAAGATAAGCATGCCATTTCCGAACCTCCGGCAAAACTTTTCCCCGTGGACGGAGATGATACCTTTGAGATAAGCTCGGGGTACTTTGACATTGACCTCAACGGTCATGTAACCACCACCCGTTATGTGGACTGGATGATGGATACTCTTCCTCTCGGTTTTCACAAGGAACATTATCCGGAAAAGTTGTCACTGAATATAATGAAAGAGACTATGCCGGAAGAGACCATCAGGATAATGCGAAACCGGATTGCAGATAACCGTTACACATTTGAGGGGTTTAATATGAACAACAATACCAATGCCTTCAGAGCATGTATCGAATTTTAGTTTAAAACTGCAGTTATGCAATTTACCTTTTGTTTAGTTGAGTGTATCCCTTTCAGGTGAAATAATTACATTAAGAAAATATGCAATTTACCTTTGTTTTGGTTGAGCCCGCTGTTGCGGAAAATGTAGGATCCAGTGCCCGGGCGCTCAAGACCATGGGATTTGAAAAGCTTGTTGTAGTAAATTCACATGTACATCAACAACCGGAAGCCAGCTGGCTGGCTCACGGATCGGCCGATATCCTTCAAAGAATTGAAGTATTCGATACACTAGGTGCCGCCATAACAGATATGGACCTGGTAATAGGAACCACGGCAAAAAAGCGACGGATTTATAAGGATTATTATACATGTAATGAGATACCGGAAATTTTGGACAGCAAGGCTAACATGCTGGAAAACGTGGCAGTTGTATTCGGACGGGAAGAATCCGGACTTACCAATGAAGAGCTAAAACTTTGCAATATTTTTACCGGAATTCCCATGAAGACTACATATCCTTCACTCAACCTTGCACAGTCGGTTATGATCTATGCATGGGAATTATCACAATACGGAAATGCATCACCCAAATCAACCATGGCAAATAGCCGTAAAGGGTTACCGGGCGCAGGTCCTGATGAACATAAAAATACGACTAAAAGGCCGGCTTCACTAAGTCATGACCTGCAACTTTCAAAACAACCTGCGAACACACCCTCGGCAGCCAAATTCCGGCACCTTCGCAAATTAACCGGGGATATTCTTATACAGATAGGCTTTAATAAAGAAAGTGCTGTTTATCCACGTATTATGGAAAGGCTTGAAGTTATTGGCGACAAGGACGCCGGGTTGATAATGTCTGTTTGCTCAAAAATCGACGATATATTGAATGGTGGGAAGACAGAAGAGTGAACAGAATTGTTTAAGTATCTATTTAAAGTAAATAACTTATTTATATATGAGGAATATCAAATTTTATTAAAAGAAGTATAAGATCTGCTCAGGGAAATAAAAAACCAGATTAAAAAGATATCAGGGTAATATCTAGGAGTATAACAGATTTACTGATATGATTAAGCGGATATCAGTACAAAGGTAAAAACCATTCAGAAGATGGAAAGCAAAGTAATTATAAGGAAAGTTAAGAAGGAAGATAATTCATTATTGGCCGCAATGATAAGGGGGGTATTTGATGAGCATCAAGCACCCCGGCACGGAACGGTTTATTCTGATCCTTTAACCGATAATCTTTTCGGATTATTTCAAACTGATGGATCGGTATTATGGGTAGCGGAAATTGACAATGAAATAGTGGGATGTTGTGGAGTTTATCCGACCGAAGGACTGGACCGGGATTGTGCAGAACTGGTTAAGTTTTACCTGCATGAGAAAGTCCGCGGCAAAGGGATCGGCAGAAAATTAATGGAACAATGCATCTGTTCCGCCAAAAAGCTGGGCTACAGAAAATTGTATTTGGAAAGTTTACCCCAGTTTTCCAGGGCTGTAACCATGTATTCAAAACTTGGATTCACTGATCTGTCTCATCCGCTGGGCGACTCCGGACATACAACCTGTAGTATCTGGATGATAAAAGAATTGTAATATGATAAAATAGCCGGTGCAGGATATTATACCTAATTTCCTGATTTGACCATGACAATCTAACCTTATTAATTCATAAATATTCTCATCATTATGAAATTAAGCATCCTGGTATCTAAGCTATGAAAATTTTTTTATTACTAAAAAATCAATCAAGCATATTTCCAAGCTTATGAATTAATAGGGCTAAAC
>CAZFOO010000089.1:0-1581 GCA_964520585.1 uncultured Bacteroidales bacterium | reverse complement strand
GATAATTATGAAGTTTTGCTGGTGCATCCCGGAGGTCCATTCTGGGCAAATAAAGATTTGAATGCCTGGTCGGTTCCCAAAGGAGAGCCGGAAGAAGATGAGGAATTGGAAAATGCAGCTAAACGAGAATTTAAAGAAGAAACCGCCTTTGATGTACAAGGCGAATTACTCCCTCTTGAGCCGGTAAAACAGCCGGGAGGCAAAGTCGTATATGCATGGGCAGTCGAAGCCGATCTCGATGCAACCAGAATTGAAAGTAATACTATTGAAATTGAATGGCCTCCGGGTTCAGGAAAAAAGAAAGAGATTCCTGAAGTAGACAAGGCAGGTTGGTTTACATTTAAGGAAGCCAGGCAAAAGATTCTGAAAGGACAAATTCCTATACTGGAACAACTTGCAGAAAAGTTAGGAGTAAACGATTCTCCATGATTCTAGTACGGATATCCTCCTACCATACCTAATAAGCTGAATTGATCAAATAAAATCATAAGATAAGTATACAGAAGAAAAGGCGGGCATTATGAACATTTTTAATTAATCATGCTTCAATAGAACCTGGCCCCTGTTCTTTTTTGATATTGCCACCTCAAGAGCATCCGGCAATTCATCAAGAGTGATTTCCCTGACAATCTCCGGAAGATTGACCCTGTATTCATCCCTGAACTTATTCCAGATCTTATTTCTTATATCCAGTGGAGTATTCTGTGCCGATATGCCAATCAACTTGACGCCATTCAGGATAAAGGGATAAACAGTCATATTAAGTTCTGCAGAAAAGATATTTCCGCAACACGTTACAGTACCACCGGGTTTGCAGGCTTTCAGTGCAGTAGCCAGAATATTCCCGCCAACATTTTCAATAGCTCCGGCCCATTTCCATTTTATTACAGCCTTCCCGGATTTATCATCCAGCACCGATTTATCCACATGCTTATCAGCTCCCAGCCGTTCAATAAAAGCAACGGAATCATCAATATTGGAAGTCCCCGCAATAACAGTATAACCAAGCTTTTTAAGAATAAGCACCGACCAGCTGCCCACACCTCCGGCAGCCCCGGTAACAAGAACAGGTCCGTCCTCCGGCTTCACACCCTGTTCAACAAGGTTCATTACCGACATTCCCGCAGTAAAACCGGTTCCTCCAATAATCATGCTTTCCTTAAGGCTCATCCATTGCGGAAGTTTGACCAGCCAGGAACCAGGTACTTTTATATATTCACCAAAACCTCCGGGAGTGTTCATACCCAGATCATAACCTCCGGCAATAACCTTGTCACCCTTTTGATACAAAGGGGAATCACTCTCCTCGACTATTCCCGCTGCATCAATTCCCGGGGTGAAAGGGTAATTTTTTGTTACTCCTTTATTTCCATAAGCCGAAAGAGCATCCTTATAGTTAATTGCCGAATATTTAACTCTGACAAGCACTTCATTGGCGGGAAGATCACGAGTATATAGAGTTTCTATTTTTCTCTCAAACCCCTTTTCTTCAGTCTCATAAACCCTCAGAGCACGAAATTCTTTATCCATAACCAATCATTATCAAATACTACTGATGCACTAAAATTAAATTCATTAAAA
>CAZFOO010000088.1:0-14389 GCA_964520585.1 uncultured Bacteroidales bacterium | reverse complement strand
AATACCTCCGGCATAGACGGTTACAGCAACTTTGGTCAGCACATAACTAACCAGTGAAATGATGGAAAGGAAATTCCGGGAAGCTGTATTATACCTTCTTTCGAGGAATTCCGGCATGGTGAATACCCGGCTCCTGGAATAAAAAGGCACAAATACCCATCCCAGAATAAGTATCATCCAGCCATGCATTTCCCAGTGTGCCATGGCCATGCCGCTTTCAGCACCAGCACCTGCCAGGCCAACCAGATGTTCAGATCCAATATTGGAAGCAAAAATAGAAGCCCCAATAACAAGCCTGCCGGCATTTCTGCCAGCCAGAAAATAGTCGGCCGAAGTTTCTTCTTTTTGTTTGATGACCCACCAAACTACCATGAATAAAAGAACAAAGAAAACTCCCAGTACAATCTAGTCAATTGTTGGCATTTGCTAGAATTTAAGGACTACTAATTAGTGTGATGATTACACCTAAATTTTTATCAAAACTATAGTTTTCCCTTAAAAAAGCAAATTATAAGAGTTAAAAAAATATTCTAAATCCATTTTACAAATCCGAGATCCTGCCGGTGAGGAAGATCAGGATGCCTGGGAAATACCCTTATGCCATAATGAAACGCCCCCGCCCTGGTGGGATATATCTGAAGGCGGTAACTGGCAACGCTGCCTTCTGTTGAAATAAGCTGAAGCTCCTGTACATCTATCATATCAACTTCACCATTATGCGGATGGATATCGACAACAACCTGTTCAACGCCAACTGAGGATGCATGCAACTCCTTCAGATCAAGCACAAGCTTTCCGTTATGCTCATGACCGAGCATTAGAGGTTTGCCCGAAGTTTCCGGATAAGATACATCCAGGACTTCAATACTGTCCCAGCCCCTGAACATTCGTCCTTTCCATGAAGCGATCCGGCCGGCCATTTCAAAATAATTATCCTGAATCTTCAGAGAACGGTCGTACTGCTTCTTATAGAACTTCTCAATATAATCATTCAGCATTCGTCGCATGGTGAACATAGGTGTTATCCTGGATATAGAGTTCCTGATCCTTTGTACCCACTCTTCCGGTACATCATCCTTGTTACGGTCATAGAACAAAGGCGCTATCTCATCTTCTATGACGCCGTATATTGTGCCGGCATCAAGCTCATCCTGAAATTCCTGGATATCGTAAACCCTTTCTTCCGGTAAAGCCCATCCGGTGCCGGGCTGGTAACCCTCGACCCACCAGCCGTCAAGCACGCTGAAATTCAGAACTCCATTCATCACCGCCTTCATACCGCTGGTCCCCGATGCCTCCAAAGGCCTGGTGGGAGTATTGAGCCAAATATCCACACCCTGTACAAGCATCCTTGCAAGTTCCATGTCATAATTCTGCAGAAACAATATCTTGCCTGAGAATTCAGGCCTTTTTGAAATACTCACTATCTGTTTCATAACTTCCTGCCCCTCCTTATCTTTAGGGTGGGCTTTACCGGCAAAGAGGAACTGAACGGGCCTTTCAGGGTTATTTACAATGGCAGATAACCTTTCGGTATCTCTGAAAATAAGCTGTGCCCTTTTATAGGTTGCAAAACGACGGGCGAACCCGATAGTCAGATGCTGCGGGTTAAATTTCTCCCTTATTTTGAGGTAATAGTGGGGACTCTCATGTTTTTTTATCCAGGTGCTCCTGGTCCGCTCCATGATATAATCAACCATACGTTTACGGTGAAACTCCCTTAGATTCCAGATCTCTTCGTCAGCAGCATTTTCCAGCGGTTTCCATGTTTCAGGCAAATGCTGGTTATTCCGGTAATCACTTCCCAGCACTTTTTCATAAAAATCTTTCCATTCGGCAGATGCCCATGTATCATGATGCACCCCATTGGTTACATAACCTATATGCAGCTCCCCGGGCAGATATCCTTTCCAAAGAGGATTAAAAATATGCCTGCTGACATTGCCGTGGAGACGGCTGACTCCGTTAATTTCCTGCGACAGGTTTGCCGCAAGGTAAGACATTGAAAAATTCTCCCACTGATCGTCAGGATGTATCTTGCCAAGGTTCATAAACTGGGTCCAGCTTATATTAAGCCTTACCGGGTAATGAGAGATATAGGTCCGCAACAGGTCTTCACTGAAGGAGTCGTGACCTGCAGGCACGGGTGTGTGAGTGGTAAACAGGGTTGAGGCTCTTACCACCTCAAGAGCCTGTGAAAAAGTAAGTTTATGTTCATTTATATAACGGTTCAGTCTCTCAATCCCAATAAATGCAGCATGTCCCTCATTGCAGTGGTAAAGATCAGGGTTCACCCCCAATGCTTTCAAAGCTCTTATGCCCCCTATTCCTAAAAACATCTCCTGCCTGAACCGGTTTTCAATGTCTCCGCCATAAAGGTGATGGGTTATCATTCTGTCCTGTTCCTGGTTATCTTCTATATCGGTGTCAAGCAGAAAAAGCGGAACACGTCCTACTTCCACCTTCCATATACGGGCCTTAACAGTGCGCCCCGGAAAGGCAATGCTGATCTTTACCGGATCACCATTTTCATGCCTTTCAATCGTGGCCGGGATCCTGGTTAGATCAGTAGGTTCATAGCTTGCAATCTGCTCGCCGCCTGAAGCCAGTTGCTGACGAAAGTAACCATATTTATATAACAATCCCACTGCGACCATATCTGTTCGGGAGTCGCTGGCCTCTTTCAGGTAATCACCAGCCAAAACTCCCAGTCCCCCGCTGTATATCGGGAGACTGGCGTGAAGGCCGTATTCCATGCTGAAATAACCGATCATGGGACCTTCCTTAACAGGCTCGTCAAGATATCTCCGGAATGAACTGTGCACCTTATCAAGCTCAGTTAAAAAAGCTTCATCTTTTTCGAGCTCCATAAATCTTGTATAACCCACTTCCTCGAGTAAGGCCACCGGGTTGCCCTCGGTTTTTTCCCACAGCTCCTCATCCACATATATGAAAAGTTTCCTTGCCTTATCATTCCAGCTCCACCAGAGATTCATGGATATCTCCTCAAGTCCGCTCAGCCTGTCCGGAATATTTTTATGAACCTGCAACGTTTTCCATTTTGGTTCATAATCCGTACTAACCTTATATACCGGGGAAACCTGTTCAGCCGGAGCCGGAGGGGGAAGTTCTTTCCTTCTTGGCTCGGACCTTCTTAATGCCTTATCATAAGCTGTATAATAATGATCGATGAGATTTTCCCAACGGGTTATTCCCGATATCTCAAGTGCATTTTTCCTGAAAGCCTCAACCGCAGAAGCCTGCAACCCTGAAAAATACGCCAGTTTCTCAGCTACTGTATCAACAACCAGGCTGTAATTATCTTCATCCCGGTCAATTACCTCTAAAGCCGGCTTCTCCCCGGAAAAATGCTTTCGCACCCAGAGTCCGTATCCGGTCAGTCCGGTAGTAATGGCAGGTACGCGGAAAGCTATGCTCTCCATTGGTGTATATCCCCATGGTTCGTAATATGAAGGAAAGACTGTCATATCCATGCCTGTAAGAAGGTCATAATAGGACATATTAAATATCCCGTCATTCCCGTTCAGGTAACAGGGAGAAAAAACAATTTTCACCCGGTCTCCCCTGTCGTTATTCAGACCGGCATCCTTAAGTCTCTGAATTACCGGATCATACTCATAGTCATGAAGGTAATGGGTCAGCCATTTATCCCCGGTCCCGGGATGTCCGGTATCACCGTGGAGAATATGACGGAGATCCCTGCGGGGTCCTATCTGATTGGCGGGGACAAGGATAAAGGCAACCACATCCTTTTTTAACTTATCATGATCTTTCAAGGCGGACAGAGAATCAATGAATACATCAATCCCTTTGTTTCTCATTTCATACCTTCCGCTATGGGCTATGAACATCACGTCGTCACTAACAGGTTCCTCAAAAAGAGCTTCACTTACCTTTGCCAGCGTTTTTCTTGCATCCTTGCGCCTGTTTCCGAATTCACGTTCGGGGGGCAAAAATTTATCGTTAAATCCGTTAGGAGTGATAGTATCCACCTCTTTCCCGATGAACCGGCTGCATTCCCTGGCTGTCAGATCACTGACCGTGGTAAATGCATCCGCATTCCGGGCGGCATTCTTTTCGAGGGAGAATTTTGAAACAACATTGAATTCCCTTGCCTTTACCTCGGGGTCAAAGCTTTCAAAATCTCTGTACAGCGGCTGATAGTTGCCGGCAAGTGACCTGCCCATTACTGTGGCATGTGTAGTGAACATAGTTGTAACCTCAGGAACCGAGTTTTTGAGATACAATACTCCTGAACCGGTCATCCATTCATGAAAATGGGCAAGAACCCTCTCGGTCGGACCTGCATTGAACCGGGTAAAACTTTCTATAAGACGGCCGGCAGCATATCCGAATAAAACCGGTTCCACATAGTCCCACTGGCCCGATATGGAATCCAGGTTAAACTGCTCCCACATTACCTTGAATATCTGATCTTTATGAGATATGAACGGGGTAAAATCAATTATTATCGCGACAGGATGGCCGGCAATATTCCATCTCCCGGTGCGGATCCGTAAACCTTCAGAAGTTGCAGCCTCCCGCCAGGCGGTGAATAATCCCTTGTCTTCTATAAATTCGGGATTTTCAGTTTCGCCCCGCCAGACATCCGGGCCGATAAGAATATAATTACTGTTTAACTTTTGTTGCAGCAGACCGGATTTGGTGGATAAAACAGTATGGATACCCCCTACCTTATTGCACACTTCCCAGCTAACCTCAATCAGATAGTCCGGCATCATTAACTTATCAGACATATTAAATTATGTTTAAATAATTATATATTAATTACTTATTGCGCACAGCAATAGTATACACTAAAAAACAACCTTTCTATCAATTTTGTTCAGATTATTTTCCGGATTTCATTTCTCCTTTATCCAGATTTTTTCCCCGGTATGGAGAGGATGATGATTCTTTTGACCGGCTTAAGGCTCTGCTTTGCCCGGTTTTGGCAGCCAACTTTTCTTTTTCCGGTTTTTTCCTGTTTCCTGCCGGTCTTATTTTAGATCCCGGGGTGGTTTCATTTGTAGTAATTTCATTTGCACCTACCGGACTGACAATGCTTTTTGGAGTTTCTTTTAATTCATTTATCATCCTGGAAAGATCCTCAATATGTTCATCCCGCTCTTTTATCAACCTTTTCATCTTAACAATCTCCATCTCTTCATCGCCAACATGTTCCCTGATGCGCCTTGTAAAATCACTTAACACGTTCATGTAATTGATGAATGCGTCGTAGGGCGATTCGAAGGGATTAAAGTATTTATGTACCTCCCCGTCAGAAAGAAATTTTGTGGACATGTAATAAAAATGGTCACTTATCTGAAGATATCTCCAGTCTGTAAGGATTTTACTGTCCGTTGTTTTTCTGACCAGTTCTTTAAGCTTGTAGAGCTTGCCAAAAGCTTCATTCTGCATATCGTTACCCAGCCATGCAGAAAGATCACGTTCTTCATCGGCCCATGAGGCAGGATAGGGAACATGAATAGGCGCCACAGGCTGAAGTTCCGCAGCAACTTCAGAAGGAGTCATGAAATTAAATTCCTTATATTTTAATACCTCTCCCGGCAAGGCTCCTAAAAAATCAAATATCCCGGTTTCTGCCCAGTGATGCTCTCCGAATGTTTCATAATCCATAAAAATATTGATAAGCTCTTCCTTTTTATCCAGATCCTTTAACCAGCTAACATATTTCCTTGCAGTGAGGGGCCACTCATTCCAGCCCTGGTTGGAGAAACGGAAGCCTATGTCATCGCTCAGTCTGAAATTTCGTAAAAGCACCTTGAGCCGGGGATTTATCGAATTGTAATATAGGTAATTCGGACTCTTCCATCCAAGAATGTGCCTGGCTCCTTCGGTCAGCATTGCCTCAAAACCCATATCAGCAACCATGGAACCGATATCATCTGAATAGACCAGTTCGGTATTCCTGAATACCTTTGAGCTGATACCAAAAAGAGATTCGATGCGCTTGCTGTGTTCGGTGATCTGTGATCTGAATTCACCAGGATCGGTAACCGAGGCAAGGGAATGTGAATAGGTCTCTGCCAAAAACTCTACCTGTCCGGTTGCAGCAAGTTTTTGGAAACTTTCCAGTACCTCAGGAGCATACAGTTCAAACTGGTCAAGCGCAGTTCCTGAAATGGAAAAAGAAATCCTGAAACGTTTATCAAATTTCTCAATCAGCTCCAGCATTAATTTGTTGGCTGGCAGGTAGCATTTCCCGGCAACCTTCTTCATTATTGAATCATTAGCATAATCATCGTAATAATAGCTTGATTCCCCAATATCAAAAAACCGGTATCTCCTTATCCGGAAGGGCTGGTGCACCTGAAAATACAAACAAATAGTCTTCATGTTGTTATTCTGTTATATTGTTTTGCCAAGAACCTTGTCATACACTTTTTTTACTTGTAAGGCAGAGTTTTCCCATTTCAGGTTATCCACCTCGGTTTTGCCGTGTTTTTTGAACATTACCGACAGGGCATCATAATGCAATATACCGTAAATGGCATCTGCCATTGCATCAATATCCCAAAAATCAACTTTTATTGCATGTTTCAGGATTTCCGATACTCCAGACTGTCGGGATATTATTACGGGAACATTGGATTGCATGGCTTCCAGTGGAGATATTCCAAAGGGCTCTGATACAGAAGGCATCACGTAAAGATCGCTTACTGCAAACATTTGCTGTACATCCTGCCCCTTGAGGAATCCGGTAAAATGGAACTTGTCCGTTATACCCAAACCGGCAGCGTGTCTGATCATCCTGGGAAACATATCACCACTGCCGGCCATGACAAAACGCACATTATCTGCCTTTTTAAGAACTTTATGAGCCGCTTCAATAAAATATTCAGGTCCCTTCTGCAGTGTGATTCTTCCGAGAAAGGTAACGACTTTATCTTTAAAATGTTTCCTGACTACAGGCCATTCAATTGCACCGGGTGAATCAACGGCATTATAGACGGTAATAACTTTTGACGAATCAATTCCATACCTTTCAATAATCGTATTCCTGGTGAGATTGCTTACCGCAATAATCATATCGGCAGCTTCCATTCCCCTCTTTTCGATATCGAAAACACCGGGATTAACACTACCCCCGCTACGGTCAAAATCAGTGGCATGGACATGGATAACCAGGGGCTTGCCTGAAATTGACCTTGCTGCAATCCCGGCCGGGTAGGTCAGCCAGTCATGGGCATGGATGATATCAAAAGAATGGTCGTCGGCAATCACACCGGCAATGATCGCATAGTTTGCTATCTCCTGAAACAGGTCAGGTCCGTATTTCCCGGTGAATTTAAGCTTTCCTACCTGTTCTGTATTAAAATACACGTTGCTGCTATGATATTCCTTTTTATCAATTATTTCATATTCTTCGGGTGACATGTAAGGGACTATCATGGAATGTACTTCCAGAAAAGTCATCTCATTTAAAAATCCCCTCATCTCCACAAACTTTTTCCGTACGGGGAAATTTTCAGCTGCCAGGAGACGGATAGAGGACTGGTCCTCGTCCCCCCACGCTTTAGGAACAACAAAAAGAACTTCAAGTCCATCAATATGTGACATCCCCTTTGTAAGACCATAGCAGGCGGTGCCAAGACCTCCACTTATATGAGGGGGAAATTCCCAGCCAAACATCAATACTTTCATATACTATCTATTTTCATTAATGTCCACTTAAGTAAATTATCGACCACCGGTAATTCCTATAATAATAATTATCCAATCGCATAATATAAGGGGTTATTGTCAATATTTCCTTTTCGGTTTTTTAGTGCACACTTATGGTGTATTTTGATAGTATAATATAATCTGTTCTATCCTGAGTAATTCTGCAATATTCCAGGCATATGACAATGCTCCCCGGGGATAATGGGGAGGATCTCCATCATAAATTTCAGACACGCTACCAATACCATGCACTTTCATATCCTCCTCAAAACCTTTGAATATCCTTATCATATTGTCTGTTCCTCCTTTTTTGTACAACCTTAGGTATGCTTCAGTATAATGTCCGAGAAGCCAGGGATAAACTGTACCCTGATGGGCAGCAGAATCCCGATCGGACTGGTTTCCTTTGTATATACCCTTGTAAGCCGGATTTTTAGGAGCAAGGGAACGCAATCCTTTGGATGTCAGCAGCTCGCTCCTGACAACTTCCAGCATTTTCTGTTTCATTTCATCGTCAATTGGGCTATAAGGCATTGACGCGGCCAATACCTGACTGGGCCTCACCGCCCAGTCTGCCATTTCACCGGTTACAAAATCCGCCAGGTAACCTTTATTCCCGTCCCAGAACACCTTAATGAATGACCCTGCTGACAGGGCAGGCAAATCGCCCCATTTTCTGATAAATGCCTTGTCATCGCCAGCCTCTGCCAGCTTCAGGCAAAACCTGACGGCATTATACCACAATGCATTGATCTCCACGATATATCCAGAACGGGGAGTAACCGGCTCACCATTTACAACGCAGTCCATCCAGGTTCTCGGTGGGTTTTCCTGATGAACAAAGAGAAGTCCGTTATCATCCATCGAAACAATACCACCTATCCCTTCCCGTAATATGTTGAGAATATTTTTAATCTTCTTTCCATAAATTCTCCATATCAGCCCCTTGTCTCCTAAATAATGCGAATATTGTTGAAGAGCCCAGATAAACCAGAGGGGTTCGTCCACACCTTGCAGTAAATACCTCCCGGGATCCAGTGAGGCAGCGTTAAGGGTTTTACTCAGGTCATTCAGACTTGAATCGAGGACCGATTTAAAAGTCTTCATATCACCCACCGTAAGAGTTAATCCGGGAAGTGCGGCGAAAGTATCGCGCATCCTGATGCCATACCAGGGAAATCCTGCCATGATCTCTGTTTTCTTTTCTTTCCTGATAAGAAATTGACGTGCTGAGTTAAGCAGGCAATTATGGAAAGTGTTTCTGGGTATTCTTTTATTGATCTCATCCCGGAATTTCCTTTTCAGGTAAGCTGGTTCAATTTCGCTGGTACCTGCAGAGAATATAACAGATTCTCCCCTTTTAAGCGGCAATTCAAAATAACCGGGAGTGTAGAGATCCTCCTTGTATTCATACCCTCTTTTCTGTTCCTTAATATATTCAACATTATAATTCCAGTCCGGTCCTGAAATAAAATCCGCATCTGATGAAAACTGCATATAGAGATAAGGATATTCCTGGTACATCCTTGTCCTGACGCCGTTTTTTACTTTTTGTGTTTTGGTGATGACATCCATATTGGCTTTGCTGAGCAGATGAATATTTCTGAATACCAGGTATGGTTTAAACCTTAAAACTGTTGGAGAATGTGAATCCAGTAAGGTATAACGTATAAGCAACCGTTCTTCATTCTGTGCAAGCAGCCATTCCCTTGAAAGAATAACCCCTCCTACCCGGTAAATCAGTTTTGGTATCGGATCGGTCTCAAAATCACGCAGGTATTTGTGACCTTTCGGATTATAATAATCCCCGGCATACTTGTGTATCCCCAGATTGAAATCCTGGTCATGCTGAATAATTGTCTCGTCCAGGCTGGATAAAAGAACATGGTGTCCGCCGTCAAGATACTCAAGGGGACAAACAAGTAATCCGTGATACTTCCTGGTATTACTCGAAATTATGGTTGTACATGCATATGACCCTGCAAGATTTGACCTGATCAGTTCGCGGTTCAGGGAGTAGGAAAGATTGATCAGCTGCGTCTTATCAAAATTAAGGTACTTCATCGATAAAATTTTATGTCATTTAATGCTACAATTATTTAACCGGTGCATAATCCGGTAACAAAGTCTTTCAAGGCCTCCAACCCTTTCAATCCTTTCAGCTCTTCTGATCTTCTTAATCCCTTAATTCTTCAATTTCTTCAATCCTTTCAGCTTTTCTGACCTTCTTAATTCTTCAATTCCTTAAATCCCTTCAGCTTTTCTGATCTTCTTAATCCCTTAATTCTTCAATTCCTTAAATCCCTTCAGCTTTTCTGGCCTTCTTAAGCCTTCAACCATTCCGATCCTCTTAAGCCTTATGATCCTTTCGATCAACCCATTCGTTCGATCAGTCAATCCTTTCAATCGATCTCCCTTTGTTGACTCCCTGCATTCCTGGTAACTCAAGGTCTCGATTTTACCTTTTCGGAATTTTAAAATTCACTCGATTTCAGAGTATTGACCCTGTACCAAAAATACAAAATAATTGTTTTCCAGTATCAACCGGGAGTAATTTTAAATTAAAATGCCGGCACAATAAAAAAGACAGAAATTCATTATAGTTAAAGGTTAAATTATTCTCAGGATACTTAAATTTTTATGCCGATATAAAAATTAATTATCTTCGCATTGTCTATAATAAAATATTAATCTGATAATAAATTATGATCATACACAGATTATCAACCAGCAAAATATTCTCCCGGGGAAAAAGTACCATCCTGTTAACTGCTTTGGCAGTGTTTTTAATATCCTCGTGTTCCGAAGCCGGCAATGATTTCACCATTAGTGGAAATCTGGAAAACGCTGCAGGCAGTCAACTCAATCTTTATGAAATGGGTACATATGATTTGAATCCACTCGATTCAGTTGTTGTTGATGAAAACGGAGAGTTCAGATTTCAGGGTGAAATTGACAGCATACGATTCATGTCCCTCAGGGCAGACCAGTTAAGTCATGTCACCCTGATAGTGGCTCCCGGCGATAATATTAAAATCAGCGGAGATCTGGAAAAACTTCAACAAACGGCCGAGGTAAAAGGATCGAACGACTCGGAACTGGCAATTGAACTGAACAGGAAAATGCACCTTACTATCATGGCCCTTGATTCCCTGAGCGAAGACTACCGCAGCAGGATGAATGAGCCGGGTACCGATATTGACCGCCTGAGGGAGACTACAAGGTCCGAATATGAAAAAATTGCCGGTGACCAAAGGGACTTCACCGTCAGTTTTATAAACAGGAATCCAGGTTCTCTGGCCAGTCTGATGGCACTCTACCAGCAGTTGGACCAATCAACCTTTGTCCTCAGTCAGGAAGAAGACTTCGGTTATTATTCAATGGTTGACTCAATACTAATAGAAAAATATCCCGATCTGGATTATACATTAATTCTGAATGAGAATGTAAGCGAGATGAAAAAGCAGATTGAGGTAAGGGAGCAGAGAGAAAGCCGTCTGGGAGAAGGGGTTACCGCCCCGGAAATATCCCTCCCCAACCCTCAGGGAGATACCATAACCCTTTCATCTCACCGGGGCAAATATGTACTGCTTGACTTCTGGGCAGCATGGTGTGGACCATGCCGGGCAGAAAACCCCTACCTCGTTGAAAACTACAATAAATTCAGCGACAAGGGGTTTGATATTTACCAGGTTTCGCTGGACCGGACAGAAGAGGCCTGGCTCAAAGGAATTGAGGAAGACAACCTGGGTCAGTGGACCCATGTCAGCGATCTGCAATTCTGGAGTTCGGTAGTTGTTCCCCTCTACAATATTGAAGGTATCCCTGCAAACTTCCTTCTTGATCCCGATGGAAAGATAGTCGCCAGAAACCTAAGGGGAGCCCGGCTTGGAGAAACCCTTAATGATCTTTTAAACTAACTTAGATCTGCTATAAACAAATAAAATCCATATAATGAGGCAAGCTTTTTTTATATTACCCTTTCTGGTTCTTTTCTCATGTAATAATAATGACAGGGTAAAAATAACCGGTGAGATCAATGACGGAAAAGACAAAACGGTTTATCTTGATAAAATTGAACTAGCCGGGCCTGCAACAGCAGATTCATCAAAGATAGGTTCCCGGAACAGGTTTTCGTTTTCACAAAAAATATCAAATCCCTCTTTTTACAGGCTAAGACTGGACAGCAATAATTATATCACTCTTCTTGCAGAACCAGGAGAAAGAATTGCCATTGAGGCCGACGCGGCAAGCCTGCAGGACACATACACTGTTTCGGGCTCAGAAGGTTCCGGACTGGTTAAGCAGTTGAATGAACGGCTTTTGACTACCCAAAAACAGATGCGGCCACTGATAAGGGAAATCAACAGTCTTGATGATTCTGCGGAATCTGAAGAGGAGTTAGCCCGGATCAACCAGGAACTATCTGATATTTTAAAAGCTCAACGAGACTTCTCCATCGAATTTATTATTGAGAATATGGAGTCGATGGCTGCAATCACTGCCCTTTATCAACAGATAGATGGGATCGGGTATGTGCTTAACCAAACCCGCGACATACAATATCTTAAGATCGTGGCTCAGTCGCTGATGAAAAAATACCCCGGTTCACCTCATGTGAAATCCCTGGCCGCAGATGCAGAAAACCAGGAAAGGCAATACGAGCTCCATAAGATGTTTAACATGGCAGAAAACCAGGGAGAAATGCATTCCCTGTATCCAGATGTGGCAATGGCCGGCGTACACGGAGATACCATCAGACTTTATTCCCTAAGGGAAAAATATATACTTCTGTTTTTTGGTTCATCCCTTAACCCCGAAAGTGTTCAGCTAAGCCATGACCTTCTTCCGGTATACAGGGCGTATCAAGATAAAGGATTCCAGATATACCAGGTATCGGTTGAACGGGACCGGCAGGAATGGCTTAGAAGGATAGAGTTTTCAGAACTCCCGTGGATACATGTGGCGGAATTCGGTGAGGGGGATTTTGATGCTGCCCTGCTATATAATGTGCAAGAGATACCTTCCAATTACCTCATTAACCGTGATGCAGGTGTCGTTGCAAAAAATATTTCTGCAGCCGAATTGAGGCGAAGACTGGCAAGGGTGCTTGATTAAATCATACAGATCCCTGATGAGCCACATAAAATCCTGTTTTGAGCAATAATAAAAAAATATATTTTGCATCCGATGCCCATTTCGGATTGTCGGGGCCTGATGAAAGTCTTCCCCGTGAAAAATTATTTGCACGCTGGCTTGAAACCGTCAGAAAAGATGCCGCCGAAATATACCTGCTGGGTGACATTTTCGATTTCTGGTTTGAATACAGAAGAGTAGTTCCCAGGGGTTTTACAAGAATACTCGGAAAGATTGCCGAGATAACCGACAGTGGCATTCCTGTTCATTTCTTTACCGGCAACCATGATATTTGGGTTTTTGATTACCTGCCTGCCGAAACAGGCATGATCATCCACAAGGGTCCTTATATAACCAGCCTTTACGGGAAAAAGTTTTATATGGCTCACGGAGACGGACTGGATGAGCGCGACAGCGGATTTAAGGTCTTAAAAAAGATATTTACAAACCCTGTCCTTCAATGGCTGTTTGCAAGGCTGCATCCGAATTTTGCATTATGGTTCGGCCATAAATGGTCTCATAAAAGCAGATATTCAAAAGAACTTATCACCCCCTTCAAGGGTGAAGAGGAAGAAGAACATATGGTCTTTGCAAACCGGATTCTGGAAAATGAACATTTTGATTATTTTGTTTTCGGACATCGCCATATACCCCTTGACCTCCCTCTAAAAAACAACAGTTCACGTTACATTAACCTCGGCGACTGGCTCTGGCATTTCACCTATGCAGTGTTTGACGGAAATACGCTGGAAATAAAAAAGTACAGTCCGTGAAAGATTCCTTCACATAATTACCGCGACTTTAGTCCCCTGCTGGCAAACCCAGATCACGTTCCATTTGGTTTGATAAGTAAATATATATTCCCGGAACAATTCTGTAAAACTTTCTACCCACTTGCACCATCATTTGTATGTAATTGGTTTTGTAATAATTGTATAATTATTGTAACTGTAGTATATGGTTGCGTTATACCTGTAAAATATAGTTCTCCTCATGGCTGTGCGCAAGATATGTTAAGCAATGTTAACATAAATCAGATTTTTATTAATTTTTGTTAAAAATAATCGGTAAAAAATTTGGTGATAAACGGAATATTGTTTTAGTTTATCAAATTAATTATTTACCTCAATCACCATATAATTGAGCTTTCCCAGTTAACTAAACTTTAAGTAAATCTTTATTTTAACAACTTTCTGACTCGTTTTATTAACAATAATAATACTTGCCTATGAATTAACCTGTTTTTTGACGAGCAGACATAACAAACAAATTATTTGATCTGCTATAAACTATAAAATTAACCTACCTAAATCTTACTTACTTATGAAACAATTTTGTTATTCGCAGGGATTGCCCTGCAATTATTTCAGAATGTTCTCCAGAGATCTTATTGTCCTGATCTTTGTTATGCTTTTTGGTGCAGCCAACGTTTTTGCAAATTCGGAACTGCAACAGAGAGAAATTACAGGAACAGTTACCGATGCATCTACCGGAGTTTCCCTACCGGGCGTTAACATTATCATTCAGGGCACCACCACCGGTG
>CAZFOO010000087.1:12068-14564 GCA_964520585.1 uncultured Bacteroidales bacterium | reverse complement strand
TCGATTTCACATGCAATAATAAGTCCTTTTAGCCATATTCATCTGATGTGAAATTCATGCTATTTTGTGTTACGAAGTAGCATGGATGATTCATAAGAATAAATTAAAGTTATCGTACTTATTATATATATCTTACCATGACAAAATCTAATCCAGCTGATCTATGCAGTTAACCAGACTTTCCTTCCAGTGCGGAATAGTTATTGACAGCGATGACTTGATTCTGCTTTTATTCAAAACACTGTAGTGCGGACGGCTTGCCGGTGTGGGATACTGAAAGCTCTCAATAGGATTTATTTTGCAATGCTTTCCGGTGATCCTGACTATTTCAAGCGCAAAATCATACCAGCTGCAAACTCCTTCATTACTGAAATGATACAACCCACTTTTGAAAGTATTGCCGTTTTCCAGAACTATACCGGCAATATTAAGCAAAACCCTTGCAAGATCTCTTGCATAGGTGGGTGTACCAACCTGATCATAGACTACATTGAGTTCATCTCTCTCGTTTGCCAGGTTTAGTATTGAAGTCAAAAAATTTTTCCCCTGGTGGGAATAAAGCCAGGAAGTGCGTATCACTGTCCCGTTTTTATATTGCAAAACAGCCTCTTCTCCCATAAGTTTTGTCTTTCCATAAACCGAATCAGGGTTGACAGGGTCTTCTTCTTTATAGGGAAGGTAATTCCTCCCGTTAAACACATAGTCGGTACTTATATGAAAAATATGTGAGTTGTTTTCCTCAGCTGCTTTTACCAGCCACTCAACAGCCTGCCCGTTGACCAGCATAGCTTGTTCTTCTTCGGTTTCGGCCTTATCTACATTAGTATAGGCTGCACAGTTAAGAATGCAGTCAATCCTGTTATCTGAAAAAAAGCGCTTCACCTGCTCATGGTCAGTAATGTCAAGGTCTTTCCTGCTTGTATGAAAAAATTTATACCCCTTATAGGAATGGGTATAGGAAAGTCCCTGAAGCTCATACCCTAACTGTCCTGACGATCCTGTAACCAAAATATTTTTCATGCTTCGGTAAAATTAAAATTATTGTCTGCATTTGCAAAAAGAGGAGCATCTTTATCTTTTGATGAAACAATAGCCTGATCAGGATCTATTCCCCATTCAATTCCAATAGTTTTGTCAGAAAAAAGCACTGCTCTTTCATAATCCTGATGGTAAAACTGATCACATTTATAGAACACAATTGCTGAATCGCTGATAACCCTGAAGCCGTGTGCGCAGCCTTTGGGTATCAATAACTGAAGTTTATTCTCTGCAGAAATTTCAAGGCCCCTCCACATTCCGTATGAGGGGGAATTTTTCCTCATGTCGACCGCTACATCAAAAATAGTACCTTCAGTTACTCTAAGAAGCTTTGTCTGGGCGTAAGGTTCAAGTTGATAATGCAGACCCCGTATAACATTTTTTTCGGAACGCGACTCATTATCCTGAACAAACCTGAAATTAAGGTTGTGTTCCCTGAACTGATGTTCATTGTAACTTTCGAAGAAATATCCCCTATGATCAGTAAACAAGCGAGGTTTGATTATCAGCAATCCCGGAATATCTGTTGGAGTTGTATTAAGCATAGTGATAAAATAAATTAGGGATTTATAAGCGCCTCTTTTGAGTATCTCCTTTTGCTATTTTAAAAAGATAATCACCATATTGACTGTTTTTCATTGATCCTGCAATTTCCAGCAACGCTTTGCGACCGATAAACCCTTTATTATAAGCAATTTCCTCAAGACAGGCAATCTTGAGTCCCTGCCGCTGCTCAATGGTGTGAATGAAATTAGAAGCCTGCAGCAGGCTTTCATGTGTGCCGGTGTCCAGCCATGCCATACCTCTTCCCAGCAGTTCAACCTTAAGGCGCGACTCCTGAAGGTAAAGACGGTTAAGATCGGTAATCTCCAACTCACCCCTGTCAGAGGGTTTAAGTGTCCCGGCTTTTCCGGCAACATCACTTCCATAAAAGTATAAGCCGGTAATGGCATAATCTGATTTTGGATTTTCGGGCTTTTCCTCAATGCTAAGAACCTTGCCGTCATTATCAAACTCAACAACTCCGTAACGTTGTGGATCATTTACTAAATAGCCGAAAACAAGAGCCCCTTCTTCGAGATCAGATGCATTGGAAAGGATTTTGCTCAAGCCGTATCCATAAAAAATATTATCACCCAGAATAAGACATACAGGTTCATTTCCAATAAAATCCTCACCGATGAGAAAAGCCTGGGCCAGTCCTTCAGGAGCAGGTTGCTCACGGTAAGAAAAATTAATTCCAAAACGGCTCCCGTCGCCTAAAAGATGTTTAAAAACCGGCAGATCGTGGGGGGTGGATATGATAAGAATATCCCTTATCCCGGCCAGCATCAGAACCGATACCGGATAATATATCATCGGTTTATCATATACAGGAAGCAACTGTTTGGATACACTGTAAGTTGCGGGATTCAGTCTTGTTCCGGCTCCACCGGCTAGAATAATGCCTTTCATTTG
>CAZFOO010000087.1:0-11968 GCA_964520585.1 uncultured Bacteroidales bacterium | reverse complement strand
TTGCGGGATTCAGTCTTGTTCCGGCTCCACCGGCTAGAATAATGCCTTTCATTTGAATATTATTTTGTTAAAGTTAATATTCAGTTAATTATATTTTGCCGGTAATCTTCCTGAAATAATCAATAGTTCTTTCCAGACCTTCTTCGAGTCCGATCTCAGGTTCCCAGCCTCCCAGTTCTTTTTTAGCATAACTGATATCCGGCTTTCTTTTCACCGGATCGTCATTACGGACAGGTTTAAAAACTATTTCTGAACCCGAACGGGTCATATGAATAATTTTTTTGGCCAGTTCAAGCATGGATATCTCCACGGGATTACCGACATTTACCGGTCCTGTAAACTCTTCCCCGGTATTCATTGTCCTTACAAGTGCCTCGACCAGGTCATCTATATACTGAAAACATCTCGTTTGTGAACCATCTCCATGAATGGTTATATCTTCTCCTTTAAGTGACTGCACAATGAAATTGGATACTACCCGGCCATCGTCCGGTTGCATTCGGGGCCCATAAGTATTGAAGATCCTCACCAACTTTATTCTTACCTTGTTCTGCAGATGATAATCCATAAAGAGAGTTTCTGCACAACGTTTCCCTTCATCATAACATGAACGCTCCCCGACCGGATTGACATAACCCCAGTAATCTTCTGTCTGTGGATGTATTTTAGGATCCCCATAAACTTCGCTGGTAGAAGCTTGTAATATTTTTGCGTTTTTGCGTTTGGCCAGTCCGAGCATGTTAATTGCCCCCATAACCGAAGTCTTTACGGTTTTTATGGGATTGTGCTGATAATGAACCGGTGAAGCAGGGCATGCGAGATTATATATCTCTTCAACCTCACTGAAGAAAGGCATAATAATATCATGCCTGATCAGTTCAAAATAGGGGTTGCCCATCAGATGGACAATGTTTTTCTTCGAACCAGTGAAAAAATTGTCCAGGCACAACACTTCATTACCCTCGTCAATAAGCCTTTCGCAAAGATGTGAGCCGATAAAACCGGCTCCACCTGTAACTAATATACGTTTCATTTAGGTGTTTTAATAATCATTACTCAAATCGAGTATTTCTATTTTCCGGAATTCCGTCGGGTGACTTTCAGCCTGAAGAGCAATATATCCTTTTTCCAGTGGTTCACCTGTAGCTGATAACTGCAGGTCTGTGTAGGTTAATACAGTATCATTTTCAATAATATGATGTACTATAGAATCGCCGTAAACATGCAATTCAACTTCTACCCACTGATCTCCATGATATGTGTCTGAATCTGAGTTAATACAATGTTCGGTCCTGAGTTCGCCATCTATTACCACATGGGTCTCCGGTGTACACACATTGAAATTGGATCTTTCACTCTCACCATCACCTCCAAGAAGCTGGGCTTCAATGGATGCGGGAAAATCCTGGTCAATTTCAATGCTTTCCGGGGATTGTGAATGAAACATTATGCCGTTATTCCGGTAAGCCCACCCGGGTCCGCCTTCAACCTGTTCACCGACGAAACGGTATTCTACTCTTAATTTGTAATGTGAAAATGGTTCTTCGTAATATATATGTCCGAATTTATTATCAAATCTTTCATATTCATCATATGATACTTTCAACAGGCCATCTTCCACAAAGAAAGTATTATTATGATTTTCATTCAGCTCAAAGCCACGGATCTTGATATCCCATCCGTCCAGGTTTTCGCCATTGAAAAGGGGCTTCCACTCCTCACTGTTTGAAGGCGAGCATGCAGCAATTACCAGGAATCCTGTAAATACAGCAAGAATAGTTTTAAAAGTTCTGATCTCTTTCATTATTGCAGTTTTTATATGATTTGATTAAATTTATATCTTTCGTCTATATTTGGTGCAATTTTAAATAAATTTAATAATTTGGATTTAAAAAATGCTAAATTAGTGTTTTTATAAAAGAAAGTAACCTGTTATAAATCAAAAATATTTTGGGTGTGCTTGGTTTATTTCAACAATTTTTAATTACTTTTGCACCTTTCATATTATATTAAAAAATAATGTCTAACCTATTAGTTTTTAAATTTTTGCCAAAAAATTATGACAGATAAAGAAAAAGAAACCAATTCAAATGAGGAATTGAGCAGCGAAAGTGTACCTAATGAGAATAAGATCGATAAGAAAAATGATGAATCGACAGACCAGGTGACCGGAGAACAAAAGGCCCCTGAAGATGTGGACACCGGAGCAGCACCTGAAGAAACAACAGAAGATAAAAACGAACCACGGACAGAGGCTAAAAAGCAAGAAGAACCCTCTGACAAGGATTTAACTGAAGGCGATGAAGAAAAAGTTGCCGGAGAAGAAGTTGATAAGGAGCCTAATCCGGCTGCTGAAAAACAACCGATTGTTGTAAGCCAAAGATCCATGGAGGCTGAGGTTGAAGCCACCATGCCGAAAAATCAGGCTGAAGAAAAGGTACAGATAATAGATCCTCTGGCAGATAAACCTGCAAATGAAATAGAAAATGAAATAGTTGCCGAAGAATTTGACTGGGATAACCTGGAAGAAACTTCTGATTCTTATTCAAAAGCAGACAGGGCTAAATATGAGGCCATGTATGACGAAACCCTTTCTACTATCAATGTAAATGAAGTCATTGAAGGAACAGTCATCTCGATGAGCAAACGTGAAGTAGTGATTAATATCGGATATAAATCAGAAGCTGTAGTAAGCTTAAGTGAATTCCGCTATAATCCTGACCTCAAGCCAGGAGATTCTGTAGAAGTTTACGTAGAAAGCCAGGAAGATCAAAAAGGTCAACTTGTATTATCTCATAAAAAAGCACGTGCATTAAGATCATGGGACAGGGTAAATGCTGCACTGGATAATGATGAAATAATAAAGGGTTACATTAAGTGCCGCACTAAAGGAGGTATGATAGTTGATGTTTTCGGAATTGAAGCATTCCTCCCGGGATCACAGATAGATGTCAAGCCCATTCGCGATTACGATGCTTATGTAGGGAAAACTATGGAATTCAAGGTTGTAAAGATAAACCATGAATTCAAAAACGTTGTTGTTTCACACAAAGCTCTTATCGAAGAGGAACTTGAACAACAGAAAAAAGAAATTATTGCCAAACTTGAAAAAGGACAGGTACTTGAAGGTACAGTTAAAAATATAACTTCATACGGCGTTTTTATTGATCTTGGAGGGGTTGACGGACTTATCCATATTACCGATCTTTCATGGGGCAGGGTTAATCATCCCGAAGAAATCGTTGAACTTGACCAGAAGCTTAACGTGGTAATTCTGGATTTTGACGATGCTAAAAAGAGAATAGCCCTGGGCATGAAGCAACTTACACCACATCCATGGGATTCGCTTGATCAAAATCTGAAAATCGGCGATAAAGTAAAAGGCAAAGTAGTAGTAATGGCTGATTATGGTGCATTTGTCGAGATTGCTCCCGGTGTTGAAGGTCTGATCCACGTTTCTGAAATGTCCTGGTCACAGCACCTGCGCAGTGCCCAGGAATTCATGAAAGTGGGCGATGTAGTAGAAGCTTATATACTGACTCTGGACCGCGAAGAAAGAAAAATGTCGCTTGGCATAAAACAACTTAAGCCCGATCCATGGGAGATGGTTGAAGAAAAATACCCCGTAGGCTCAAAACATTTGGCAAAAGTCCGGAATTTTACTAACTTCGGGGTGTTCGTTGAAATAGAAGAAGGAGTGGACGGTTTGATTCATATTTCTGACCTTTCGTGGACGAAAAAGATCAAGCATCCAGCTGAATTTACTGCAATAGGCGAAGAGATCGAGATTGTGGTGCTGGAAATTGACAAGGAAAACAGACGACTCAGCCTTGGTCACAAGCAGCTTGAAGAGAATCCCTGGGATGTTTTCGAAACTGTTTTCAGTCTGGATTCAGTGCATGAGGGAACAATTACAGAGGTCTTTGATAAAGGTGCACTGGTAGCTCTCCAATATGGAGTGGAAGGGTTTGTTTCAACCAAGCACATGGTTAAAAGTGACGGAACACTTGCCAAAGTTGAAGAGAAATTGCCCTTTAAGGTTATTGAGTTTTCAAAAACAGCCAAGCGCATAATTCTTTCACATACTAAGGTAAATGAGGAAGATGCCGGCGAGAAGGAGACAGAAACAAAAAAACAGAAGCCTGCACAGACCGCACAGAAGACCATGCGTAAAATGAAAACGAACCTGGAGAAAACAACTTTGGGTGATATTTCCGAACTTGCATCTTTAAGAGAAGAAATGGAAGGGGAGAAAAAGGAGGAAAAGAAAAAGGATGAGAAGAAAAAGGATCAGCCTGAGAAAGGAACAGATGCAGATAAAACATCAGATCAGGAATAGCATATTCATTGCAGAGATTATAAAGCATCCTAACTAAAATTTTTCATGATGGAATTCAATATTGAGAAGCTTGAAAATTACACTTTAATCCAGGTACTTGAGGAGAAACTTGATACCCATATTGCGCCAGCTCTGAAATCAGAACTGGTACTTATCTCCGGTAAAGGAGAAAAGAATGTGGTTATGGACCTTAGCAAATGCAAGTATTGTGATTCCTCCGGATTAAGTGCTATACTTGTTGCCAACAGGTTAAGTAAAAATGCAAACGGCTTGTTCGTCCTAACTGGTTTGAATGACGCTGTTGAGAGACTTATCACTATCTCCCAGCTTGATACTGTTTTGAACATTACTTCAACGGTCCAGGAAGCCGGGAAACTCATAGAAACTGAACAGGCGGGCAGCTAATGCATACTTGCTAATATTATTGTGTCTTTTTCTTTTACAATATTGGGTAGTAGTTCTGCTGTTCCAACCTCAGAAAGATTTACATCCGCTCATGTCCTTAACATACATGAGCGGTTTTTTTTGGTTGATTGTGGTGAAGGAGCACAGATACAGCTTAGGAATAATAAAATAAGCCCGGGCAAGATAGATCATATCTTCATATCACATGTACATGGTGATCATACATTCGGTCTGTTTGGACTGATCAGCACATTCAGTCTGCTTGGAAGAACAAAGGAGCTGCATATCTATGCACACCCGCTGCTGAAATCAATCCTTGACGACCACAATAAATATTACTATGAGTACCCCCTGCCTTTCAAAATTATTTTTCATCCGCTGGGTTCCGGGAAAAAAAAACTCATTTACGAAGATAAAACACTTGAGATAGAAACTATTCCGTTAAAACACCGGATTCCGACAACAGGATTTCTTTTCAGGGAAAAACCACCCCTTTTGAATTTGAGAAAAGAGATGATAAGATACTATAATATTCCTGTGAAGGATATGGAAAGCATTAAAACGGGAAATGATTTTATTAGTGAAAATGGCGAACGCATTCCAAATAAAGTTCTTACTCTTCCCCCTGTTAAAACCCGGTCAATTGCTTATTGCAGTGACACAAGGTATACTGAATCAATATTGGATCAGATAACCGGCGTTGATATACTTTATCATGAAGCGACATTTCTTGACAATATGGCGGAGAGGGCTCATGAAACTGGCCACTCCACCGCTAAGCAAGCTGGGAGAATTGCCAGAAAGGCAAATGCAGGCAGGCTGATAATCGGACATTTCTCTTCAAGATACAAAACCACTGAGAAATTGATAGATGAAGCCCGTTTGGAATTCCCTGAAACGTATGCTGCTAATGACGGGGACTGCCACAAAATAGAACAAACCAGGATGGGGGAAGAAAATAAAATTGACTGAATAGTGTTTCTGTATAAATACAAGATATTCCCGAATTAACTTATTCAAAGATAGTTTTTTAATTCAGTATGACATACATCCTGAATTCCATTATTTTGTTTCATCCAGAACCTCCCAGGCTAAACTCCCATTTTCTTTTATTGTGTATTTAAGAAGAAGGGCACCATCAATGTGCCCGTCTTCAAAATATGCAAAAACCCACCTGTCATTAAGAATATGTATGCCATCACGAAAATAAAAATCCATTCTGCCGCCCAAAACAGATGAACGGCTTATCAGATCAGGATTCCCAACAAGATCATCTCTTATCTCTTTAACCGGATCATTTAATCCGCGCTTTTGAAGTTCTTCGATTTGCCTTTTATCAAGAAATGGAGGCAAAGCATTATTAATCCTGAACTCCTGTAATACCATGGAAAGACTGTCATTATGCGTAAGGCACAACTCATTAAGTCCCCTTAATTCGGAGACCTGCTCTTCCAATTCTGACACCTTCCGGCTGTCATCAATGGAAAAAACCAGATATACAAGCAGAAAGGCAATTATTAAAGCCTGGGCGATGAGCAGAAAATATTTTAATCTGTCGTGCATAATGAAAAAATTTAATAATTAAAGATTTCGGATAACCCGCCGGATGACAAATTTAACAAAAATCTTTACTGCCAGGCAAAATATGCAAAATAGTGTTTATCTCCTGTTACTTTAATTATTTTTGCATTCTATATTTAACCGGATTACCTGGTTACAAGAATTGTCTATGTTGAAATACTATATAAAAATCGTTTATGTATTTATAATTCTTTCCCTTGTCTGTAACCAGGGTTATGCCGGTAATGAAAAAAACCGCCACCTGGTATTTGGCGGAGGATGGACATACCTGGGTTTACGGGACCAGGGATTATCTTCACTCTATTACGATGGTGGTCATGCATACATCAATGCAGGATACTTAAACCTGTTAGAAGATAAGACTAATTCAGTTAACTTCAGCTTCCTTACCGGCAAAATTACCCCTGCAATAAACCCCGAACTGACGGTATCGGAAATGAAAATTATAAAGGCCGGGATAAATGTATCACAAATGAGATCCGCAGGCACCTTAATTAATGGAAAGGGTTTTTTTTTAATTGGAGGCAGCTCAGAAACCGTTTTTACAAATTATGAGCATAATCAATTCACAAACAGCTCACTAACTAACATATTTTTCAGTACTCTTAATTTAAGCAGTTCACTGTCGTATCCGATTATAAGAGATGAACAAAAATATCTTCTTGAATTCCAAATGCATTTGCCTTTGGTAGCTTTCATAATACGCCCATCCTATGCTTATATAAAACCTGCAGGTTTCGAAGAACATACAACCGGCAATCTTCAAAGCTTGTTTAACAGTATAGAAGTTTCAACCTTTAATGTTTTTTCCGGGATAAGTTCGCAATTATCGTTGGAATATCCATTAAAGAACAATAATGCTCTGCGGATTGAATACAGATGGAAATATTTCAGCCACCATAACGATAATCCGATTAAATCAGCATCCCATGGAATAGTAGTGCAAACAATGTTTAATTTCTGATGACATATAACACTGAAGATCAAGGGATTTAATAACGATGAGAAAATTTAAGACCATATTATTTGCATCATTGCTGATACTTGGCATTTCATGTGAAAAGCTATTTATTGAAGCTGATCCGGAAAATCTACCTGAAAATAATTTTGAATTATTGTGGAGTGAAATTGATGAAAATTATTCTTTTTTTGAATTCAAAAACATTAACTGGGACTCCATTTACCATGAGTACAAGGCGGAAGTACATAATAATATGGGGAATACCCGTCTTTTTGAATTAATGACTGATATGCTGCATGAACTTCGTGACGGCCATGTCAACTTATACTCAGAACTTACTCATTCGAGAAGCTATGAATGGTATGCTAACTATTCCATGAATTTTAACTTTTCAAATATCCAAAATAATTATCTTGGCAATGATTATGATTCCACAGGACCATTTTTGACAAAAATTATAGATTCGGTGGGCTATATTTATTTTGGATCTTTGTCCGATGATTTCAGTGAAAAAGATATAGATACAGTTATAGAACATTTTTCGGGACTAAGGGGTATTATATTCGATGTTCGCAATAACAGCGGCGGACTGAGTAAAACCGGAAAAATAACATCGAGCAGGTTTGCTGATCGCAAGCGACTGGTTTCTTACACTTTATACAAAACAGGTCCGGAGCACAATGACTTTAGTGATCCCCAGCCAAATTATGTCAGGCCGGGTGGCAAGGTACAATTCCTTAAACCGGTGGCTGTTTTGAGCAACCGGCGGACTTATAGTGCGGCTAATGATTTTGTTTTGAGTATGTCAGCATTTCCCCATGTGACAATTATTGGTGATGTTACGGGAGGAGGTGGAGGAACTCCCTATGATTATGAATTGCCAAACGGCTGGAGATGCCGGTTCCCGAGAACACAGACACTCGCGGCTAATGGTTTTAATATAGAACATGGAATTAGTCCTGACATACGCGTATATCTGTCTAAAAGTGATGAGGATAATGGACTTGACACCATTATCGAAACGGCAGTCAAATTTATTTCATTACAAAATGAGCAGTTAAATCAGGTTGAATAAGTATTTATTTAATATATGGATAAAGCAAGTTGCTTAACTAGTCGTAGAACCATTCTGACCCGGACCGGTGACGGATCCCCTACCCTTTATGTGCCGGAATTAAAAGAGCATTATCATTCATCATACGGGGCATTGCAGGAATCAAATTTTGTATTTATCCAAAAAGGCCTTAACAGGAAAATAGAAAAAACCAATATCAGGTTATTTGAGGTCGGATACGGTACCGGATTAAATGCATTGTTAAGCTGTATTGAAGCCGGAAAAAATAAAAAATTCATTTGCTATCATTCAATTGAAAAATTTCCGGTTGAACGGCCAATATGGTTAGAATTTGGAAAATATTTTTATAAAAATGCCCTGATGTCAAAACTATTTCATGATATAAATGAATGCGAATGGGATAAAGAAATACCAATTACAAAGCATTTCACTTTAAAAAAAATGAAATCGGATATTAAAACATACCATAATGCCGGATTATATGATGTAATATTCTTTGATGCCTTTAGTCCCGAAGTGCAACCTGAAATGTGGTCGGTGGACGTATTCCTTAAAATGGCGGGAATGATGGAAAAGGGCGGTGTTTTATCCACATATTCGGCAAAGGGTCAGGTAAGAAGAAATATGATATCAGCAGGACTTAAAGTCGAACGTACTGCCGGTCCCCCCGGAAAAAGAGAAATGCTGGTGGCAACCAGGTCCGGATGAACAAGTTTTTTAAGTGAAATTATTATCATTTTATTCAATTTTCTTAATATTTTAACTTACTTTCGTGCACAATAACGGGCGGATAGTAGTCAGATTTTCAATATGCTTGCATCCATATAATCAAAATACAGAACCGGTCTTTATCACTGTTAATGAATTAAATCAATACAAATTTATAATCAACAATCAAATGAAAACTAAAATCTTCTTTTCAATTATTCTTGCAACTGCATTTTTTATTACATCTTGCGGACAAAATGACAAGGTCAGCACAAGTTTAACTACGGAAAATGACACCATCAGTTACGCTATCGGCGTAACCTTCGGATCAAGCCTGCAGATGAGCGGTCTTGATACGATAAATGCTCAGGCTATAGCCATGGCAATACAGGATATATGGGATGGTGAGTCCACAATCATGACTCCCGAGGAGGCAAATATGATGTTAAACACTTATTTCGCCAAAGTTCAGTTTGGTGAAAATCTTGAAGAAGGGGAAAACTTCCTTGAAGAAAACCTTATGAGGGACGAAGTAACCGCTACCGCATCAGGAGTCCAGTATGAAGTAATAGAATCGGGAGATGGTCCCAGACCTTCCGAAACTGATGAAGTGGTGGTGCATTACAGGGGAACTCTTATAGACGGGACCGAATTTGACAGCTCATATGAAAGAGGTGAACCGGCTCAGTTTCAGCTTGACCAGGTAATACCTGGATGGGCAGAAGCTTTGCAGCTTATGCCTGTTGGATCAAAATGGAAAATTTATATTCCCCAGGAACTGGCATATGGAGCAAATCCCCGCCAGGGTGGTGTAATAGAACCATATATGACACTGGTTTTTGAAGTTGAACTGCTTGATATAGTAACTGAATAGATATTAATTTCTATGCTTGAATCCTCCTGCCCCAGGCAAACAGTGGGGAATGAGCTTGGAAAACTCAGCCTTTATCTTTAGATAAAACAACGGATATGAGTATTGAATTGACAGGGAAACTTATACAAACACTCCCGCAACAAAGTGGAACAGGAAGAAACGGCCCCTGGATAAAACAGGATTTCATAATAGAAACACCGGGGGACTTTCCCAAAAAAATATGCATAAGCGTATGGGGAGACAAGGCAAAAGAAGTTTCGGCATTTAAAGAAGGCGATGAAATAAAGGCCAGTGTAAACATAGAATCAAGGGAATTCAATGAAAAATGGTATACGGACGTCAAAGCATGGAGGCTTGAAAAGACGGCTGCCGGGAATACGCAGGGGAATGATGATATGATACCTCCTCCGGCTCCCGGAGATGTGCCTCCTCCCTCCGATGATGACCTGCTTCCTTTCTGATATAAAAAAAGGCGACCCTTTAACTGGGTCGCTTTTTTTTATATTTGGACTTTAAATATTATTTCCTGGCAAGGTCAGTGGAAGGTCTGAAGAAAAACATGTTTAGTGTTTCAGCATTTTGATCATCAAAAGTCACTACATAATTCCCGTCACGGTAAACCAGGTATTGATATTCATCCGAAGCACCTACACCTGTATTGATCTTGTGCCGGTAAACTTTCATCCCGTTTTTGTATGTTAAAAGCTCCATGAACGCATAATTACCTGTTTCCTTATTATTTCTTATAACAGGCATCCTTTCATATATACATCCATCCTTTCTGTAAGACACCACCTCAGTGAATTTATAACGGTCCACTTCGCTCTTTTCAACACCAACCAGTCCGGAAGGTATGCCATAGCGCACTTTTGAATAATACTTTATATCCTCACCTGTTCTTACAAAATCAGGTTGTCCGGCATTTGCAAGGAATGACATACTGAACAGAGAGATAATAATTAAATAATTGATTTTTTTCATTTTTTGGTTCCTCCATTTTTTAGTTTAAATATCTGTCTCAAGCTATAACCAAACTCGTGCCAATAGTCATTAAAATCTGATATACAACCACTTGAATCACGAATACCAAATATAACTTTCTTAAGACCGACAATATTTGCACCAATTAATGTCCGTTATCGTACATTAAATGTTCATTATTGAACGAAGGAATATTATGAATCACAAAATTCCCAATATTGAATTGCAATAAATATTTATAGGGGATCATACATGCATCAGCATGACTGACGAAGACTATCGGAAGAATGAGTAAAAAAGAATGCCAGCGGCGTGGTTCTGCCTCTGGCATTCTTTTTTATGAAGAAACATGTAATTAAATTGTTCCGGAAAAAATTACCTGGCGCCGGCCAGATCTATAATGAAAGCATATTGCATTGCTATCTCCCTGTAACGTTGATACCGGCCGGCAGCACCACCATGTCCGGCATCCATGTTGGTATGAAGCAATAAAAGATTATCGCCGGTTTTGTAATCCCGGAGCTTGGCAACCCATTTGGCTGGTTCCCAGTATTGTACCTGCGAGTCATGTAACCCTGTTGTTACCAGTATTGCAGGATATTCCTGACTGGTTACCTGATCGTAAGGGGAATAGGAAAGCATATAGTGGTAATAAACAGAATCATTCGGATTACCCCATTCATCATACTCGCTGGTTGTAAGGGGGATGCTGTCGTCAAGCATGGTAGTAACAACATCAACAAAAGGAACTGCTGCAATTACGCCTCTGTAAAGCTCGGGCCGCAGGTTAATAGCGGCTCCGATAAGCAATCCCCCTGCACTGCCTCCCTGTGCAAAGAGCTTATCCGGATTGGTATATTCCTGGTCTATAAGATACTGAGCGCAATCATTGAAATCTGTGAAGGTGTTCATCTTATTTAAGAGTTTACCTTCTTCATACCAGTAGCGGCCCATCTCCTGTCCTCCACGGATATGGGCGATGGCATATACAAAACCACGGTCAAGCAGGCTTAACCTGATAGAGCTGAACCGGGGGTCTGTACT
>CAZFOO010000086.1:0-14783 GCA_964520585.1 uncultured Bacteroidales bacterium | reverse complement strand
TATTCACCATGAACAGTATAATCGGATATCTGTTCCGTAAAAATACCACCCTCGTAGTTAAGACGTTCCCTGGTATGGGTATCCACATACATGTCCAGGGATAATGCCTTAATACTATATTTACATATATCCCAGACGTCATTCAGTATAGTGTCAGAGGACATGAAATACGAAGCTTCATCATTAAACGGCTGTCTTAATTCAGCAGCTCTTACATTAGATAAATCAAACGGTTCGGGCACATTCAATACTTCTGCATACCGGAATACACGGTAACCCCAATTCTCGAGAGTTTGCGGACCATCCTTCAGCGTCCACAATTCATGATAGGTATTGCCTGTGCGCATATTATAAAGCACGGTTTGAGTTTCAGACAACTCCTCGCCCAATCGGATCTCCACTTCCTGTCCCTCTAAACCATCAATATTTAATTGAAACCCGGCGACATATGATTTCCCAAAATCAATAAAATAATGACCCTCCCCCTTCTTCACAATCTTTTCAGGTTCAATCAAATACCTTTCGGTATTCAGAGTTGTTGATGCCGTCAGATTTTCTATAGGTTCCTCCACGATGACTTTTGCCCAATCGCTGTCATCAAATTCGGAATTATTCCAGCCGAAGGGAAAATAATTAGCATTTATTCCTTCTCTGAGCGCATGGTAATAATGAAAGGAAAGATTACCTAAATCACTGATCACCATATTTCCTGCTGGCAGAGCTTTACATGTACCATCGGATACTACCATTTCATGGGTACCGTCAACATACTTTATTTTCATTTGAAACAAAAACCGCTTATCCTCTGTGGTATAATTGAGCGCACCAACTGCATTCTGTTGTCCTGACTTCAGTAACTTTGTGACATCAAACGTATTGTACCTGTTTATAACACCCTCATCGCGAGTTGATGGTTTGATCCGGGCAGGGATTATTTTATTCTTTGTATAGCCTCTTTCCGGACCAGCACCGACAAACTCACCGTTCATGTAGAGCTTGTAGACATATTGGTTGGCCGGCTCAGGCGACAATGCGGTAACGTGAGCAATGGCGCTTACAATATCCTTATCAGGTAAATCAAAGGATTTTCGCAGGAAAACAAAATCATTATTAACATTACCATGGGTCTGGCTGCCCCATATGGGAACAGCCGTAAACTGATCCTGAACAGCAGTTGTAAACATCTGTGGTTGCGAATAAGGCCCTGGCTTATCCATTTTATCCCATGTTTGAATTTTCCAGTAATAAACATGGTCCGGTTCAAGCGGCTGACCCTCATAACGAATGTTACTCGATTCGGAGGAATTCAACTTTCCGGAATTCCAAACATTTCCCTTATCCGAAGCCAATTGATCCAAACAATCGGATACCAGTATCCGATATGCTGTCTGGTGCTCATTAGGATCCGGATCATTCACGACCCAACCCATTAAGGGATTATTATTTTCAATACCCAAAGGCTCCGACAAAAGATCTGTCAACAGGTAGGTAGGAGCTTCCGGCGGCCTGTTACTATCAGCAGACTGTCTGCAGGCCATCAAGGCCAAAAAAGCAAGTATTATTAACTTATAAAAGGATACAGATTCGATAAAATTGGACAAAAACATCCACAACCTGGAGGCTACCGAATTTTTATAATTACTTAAGGTTGTATTCATTTTATATTTTTATTAAAATGTCGTCAATGTCAACTTTAGCCTTTAACCATCAAGTATCGATCTAACAAATCTTTACAACATCAATTCCTATTATCTGTCCCAGCTTAATAATCTTATTGGCAATATGACCAACACCTATGGCACAATGATGAGCAGGCCCCTGCTTTGACCAACTATTCATAAATTCTTTTGCACCTGGTGAAAATTTATAGCGACTATTGGTATTTCCAATATGAAGTACCTGACCAGGGACGGATTCGCCTTCGGCTACCAGCAAAAATATCCCTTCTTTTCCTTCCACAACAGAAAGTAATGTGACCGGTCCATGCTTTACACTCATCTGGATGGAAAGGCCTTTGCCGGGTTTCCCATGGTAAACAGGCAAAGGAACTAATTTAACAGGACCTTCAGCTATAGCAGAATGGGCAGGTCCATCATGCCCCAAAAACATAACATCATCCTTAAAGTCCATAAGGTAAAATTCAGAAAAGGAACCCCCGGAACCAAATTCAGCCATAATCTTCATAGCCTGGGCATTTTTTATCTCACATTCTCCTGCAACAGGAATGTTTTTCCCTGTAAGGAGCGTATTACCAGCTATAACTGAAGTAACAATGTTTTCATATTCATTACCATCCTGTCCTTCATAATAGTAAGCCAGTGAACCTATATCCTTTATTTTAACAAGCTTATCCAGGGCTACCGATGTCCGGGCTGCACGTATTATCTCCTGTTCTTCACATTTGGATGAAACCTCAAAAACTGCCTTAAACTCCTGAATCTTTTCCAAAACTTCTTTATCAGTAACTTCATCATGATATTTTTTCAGTTCACACATTTCCAGCAGTTCAATGTGGGTGCCAAATACCGACGATTGCTTTGTCATATCTGTATATACATCCAGCATTCCGCCATAATAGTGCCCAAGGACGCCCAACCGGTTATTTCTGATACTGGCAGCTACCTTAACGGCCTCTGTCCATTCTTCAATTTCATCCCATGCTGAGTTTTCATCCAGATATCCTGTCACTATATCATACGCGATTCCTGTCCGGTTAAATACGCTGGCAATTTCAGGCACACAACAAGCCTGGCAATGTTCAAGCCATACACCGGTCATTTTACCGCTGTCTCCAAGATTATTAAACTCTTCGTAATCTAGCTGAGGTACAGGTTGAAGGTTTAAAACAACAACAGGAACTTTAAGCTTCTGTGCTACCGGCAAAACATTAGATGATAATGCATATGTAGAAATATACAGGAATACTATCTCCACATCATGACTTTTAAGCAACAGAGCTGCATCACGCGCCTTAGCAGAATTATCAACCATTCCGGCATCGATAACTTCTACATCGAAATTTCCAATTTTATCCCTGATCCTTTTTTGATAACCATTCAGATTTTCAAGTAAGCCATCAAACTGCCCCCAGTATGTGTCAAGACCAATCCCAAATAATCCTACTTTAATACTCATTTTAGTATTTTTAAAAAATTCAATATTAGTTTAATGATCAATTAAATCTAAAACGTCCCATAATACCACGCAAATTATTAACATTCTTTTCATTATAGCCTCCAACTGGTCCAGATGCCTTGTGGCTGTGCGCCCATCCTACATTGATAAGTGATTCCACCTCATATAATAAAATACCCCCTACTCTCTCATCGGATTCCACAGAATCAAAGAAATTATCATTTAATTCTCCTCCTTGGGAAATGTAACAATGTACCCAAATCCGTTTACCAGATTTATGGGCATAGTTTTTAATACTGTCAGCCATCCAGGGCCGGTAATTATTATGATAATAATGTTTGATGGTTACCTCGTCTGCAAGATCCACTGCCCGCTTCCAGTCAAGCAGAATCTTGGGCATTGCCCAAAAACCAAGCTCATTGAAATCATCATTCAGCCGGGGTTCTTCATGTGCATGACGGAGATGAACCTGGACTTTTTTCCTGTGAGAATGAATTATCTCAGCTGCCTTTTCAAGGAAAAGGTGAAAGAATTCACCCCTGATTCTCATGATCTCAATAGGATCAGCTTCTTCTTTGAGAATATCAACCCCGTGTTTTTCCCTGTACCTTTGTATTATAGGGTCGTTATAACCGTAATGTATATAATCAGTCACGCTTCCGGAATGGTATTGTAACCTGAAATCAATCCCATCATATCCTATAGCCATTATCTGCCTGACCTGCTCGAGCCAGTATTCCTGAACCTCGGGATAAGCCTCGCAGGGGGTGCCGGCCATATATTGTCGTTTTCCAATTCCAATACCAAAAACCGGACTGCTTACCCAGCCATCTCCCCAATGTCCTGCACCCTGGAATTCAAATTCAAAGCCCCATTCCATAAATGATTCTGCCGCCCGGGGACCGGTAACCGGGCGGGACTCCAGTCCCCACTCCCGTTCTTCGGGTGGTTTTAATCTTTCGACCGGGCTTATAGAGGTCCTCACGTGATGGCCTGTTGTAACAGGTATTTCACCTTTTGATGTAAAAGCTTTTATCATGGAATAAGGAATGGAATAAAAATTCCTGTATTCATCAAGGGTAATGGCCATGTAATTGTATTCCTCAGGTAAATTAAACCCTTTAATTGTCATGACCAAAAATCTTTTTGGTACATCCTCCAGTAAAAAGCCATTTGCATCTCTTACCTGGCGGTATTCAAAATCCGACACAACTTCATATTTACCCTCGTATTCAATGTAATGTCCATTATCCCGGCTGATCCATAATGTAATTTCAGGCAATTCTATTTCGCTATCTTTCATACCACTAAACTCAAAGTATCTGTCTGAGGAAGTTTTTTGTCTGAAAGAATCCAAAATGAATGCAACCTCCAAACTTTCTACATGTTCATCAAACCTGCTAATAGTGGAGTCCGGATATGGCTTTCTTTTAACCCGCAATCCGGGATTATCTGAAAGAAGATTATCAAAATGAATATGTTGACCACCGACAGTCTCTACCTGGTTTCTGCTAAGTGGTGCATTAGCTCCATGAGGAATAGTAAAGCCGGTCCCTGATTCATAAGGTTTTATTACAGCCCATGCCTCCATTCCCTGCCTTTGAGCCTCATACATATATGCCCAGTTAGGATCTCCAAGTGCCAAAATTGATTCGAGGGTATGGTTGCCGGTCTCCTTATCAGGAGGCATAATCGATATGTTAGGATCTGAAAACGCGGGATAACCTGGTTGACAAAGCACAAAGTAAACCCTCTCAAAACCCAGTTTCCTTAAAAGGTACATCTCTTCCCGTACACGTTCATAGTCATGAAAACCTCTCAGGTATGGCTGAATATCAACAACAGGTGCTATTGCCATTTCCCTGCTTGTTTGTTGCAGTCCGTCCTTATCACTAATACTATTTTGAGGCATACCTTGGTTGCCATTTATAGCTAACACCACTGTGGCCTGCAGAATTATAGATAATATGCCGGCGAATCCTTTCATAGTATGATTTTTTAACTGGTTAAAAAGCCGGCCTGATCTGAATCATCAGGAATCTTGTGGAATAATACCACCATGATTCTCAATCATATTTTTAAGTTCATCAACCGGCACATCCAGAGGAGTCGTTCCTTTCATACTGGCCAGCGCGGCAGCCGCTCCTGCAGTTTGTCCCATTCCCATACAGGAGGCCTGAACCCTTAATGCAGAATTAGCCATCCTGTCACTACTTACACATCTGCCGGCAACAATTAAATTTTCGCTCCCTTTTGGAATTAATGCTCGCAATGGTACTGTTGCAATGGTATCTTTATCTAAATATTCCTGAAGGATTGGTTCTCCCTCTCTCCATAGATCTATAGGATAAAAGGAATAAGATAATGAATCATCAAATACTTTACCATTAATATAATCAGAATAAGTTATCGAATAAACACCGTCAATTCGGTATGTTTCACGAACAGCCGTTTCAGGTCTCATATCAACTATTTTGATTTTTTCACATCCGGGTAATGATCTTAGCTCGCGTAATATTTGTAATACCGATGTACGGCCATTGATATTAGCATTTGTATGAGACTCAGAAGTTGTGGAGTCAGCTCCATTAACAACTAAAAATGTATATGGAGTGAAAGGCTGATTACTAAAATCAGCACCTCCCCCCTTTATCCGCCAATTTTGCCTGAGCATATTTCTATACTGGTCCGCAATTAATTCCAGATCAAGAGACTCATAATCATACCCCCCAAGGGTAAATAATATTGACCCCGGTTGTGTTACTTCTTCTCTTTTCACATTAAATCCGGCGAGAGATGTGACTACAGCATTACCTGTACAGTCAACAATCTGATTGCAAATCACTTCTTTTTGTGTACCCTTACCGGCAATTTTCACATACCACTTATTATCCCTGAAGGTTAAGCTTGTAGGAGTTTCGTAATACCTTATATCTACTCCTGCCTCAAGACATTTTTCTTCAGCCAGCATTGCATACAGAGGGCCATCTACTGGAACCTGATGATGCCAGTGGCGGCCAGGCGGTGTTGAAAAATCCGGAAAACCATGCTCCAAATCAACTGATTCTCTTACCAGCTCCCATCCTGGTCCACCTATAATCCTTCTCCCCCATGCATGAAACAGACCGGGAAAAGTTACACCTCCGGTGGTGATGGTGCCACCAAGCTGACTGCCATTTTCAATTAAAGTTGTCTTACAACCTGCACGACCAGCCTGAATAGCAGCAATAACACCAGCCGTACCTCCACCTACTACAAGTACCTCAGTATATATTACCTGAGAATTTAGAGATTCAGCTTCAACATTAACCTGACCTTTTAATGATATGGGCGTCAACATACCCAAAGAAATTGTCCCCAGGGACTTTATTGCAGATCTACGTTGAATTTTTTTCATGATAATCTATAATATCTACAGTTGCATTTAATTCTTTAATGCATAAATAAAAAAAGAGGTTGTTAGAATATCATTCAGATATTCATAACAACCTCTTTAACATTAATCAGTGTTTAAAATTGTGTCCATCCCGGATTTTGTTCAAGCGTTGCACCTATATTCCTGTCAATAACCGCCTGGGGTATCGGCCACAAATTAAAATCCCAGGTAAGTGTAGCCTGAGTTGTAGGCCAAAAAGCGTGTTCCCTGATCCTTTCTACCGCAACAGTTCCTCCCATTCTCAGTAAGGTATTCCAGCGATGTTCCTCAGCATAAAGTTCTCTTACACGTTCATCGAGAATAAAATCAATATCGACATCAGCAGAAGTAACCTGGTAATCAGCCTGAGCACGGTCCCTTATCATATTGATATCATCGGCAGCATCATTTAAGTTTCCTCTCCTAAAATGAGCTTCGGCACGTAAAAGAATTGTCTCAGCCAAACGCACAACATAATCATCCCGAAACAAATTGTCATAATTATTTCCCACATCAACTCCCTTAACTTTATCCGTATTAATTTTCATATGTACAGGAAATATCATTCCCCTGAAATTATCATCCCGGTATATCTCAGAATATGGAATTACCTCTCCGTAGTTAGGATGATTAGGATCATTATAATAAAATATCCTGCGAAAATTATGTTCGGCATTTCTCATATCATTCTCTCCAACAGGCCCTTCCCAAACATCGTCTCTTGTAAACATTGTTGGTGTAACAAAAGCTACTCCGCGACCCCCGCCATCTTCTTCAACTCCAATAAAACCGTCTATCCAGCGAAAAACCGGGCCATAGCTACGAATATATGGTAAACTGGACTGTCCGTCTTCAGTTTGCCATGCTTCAAAATCAATAGGGAAAGCCCATATTGTCTCAGAATTCCCATCCTGATACATTACATTTCCTTCCTGGAATAAATCCCAGTATACATCTGCGGTTCCTGGATCCCAAAAACGGGTACTTGGGGTTTCGTTCATCCTTGTCCCAAATCTCTCAGTCATCAGAGAATAAATACCCCCGTCAATGAGCTCATCAGCATATTGAATTGCCTGGTCATACATTGCATCACCATTCTGGCCCTGCTCTTCAAGCTCTATTCCCATAGAAAGATATAATTCTGAAAGGAAGTGTTGTGCAACACCTCTTACAATTCTTCCACCTGAAACTGTCGTTTCAGGTAAATCACTGAGGATGCTCTCCAGATCGTCAATGGCAAACTGATATGTTTCAATCCTTGTTGACCGTACAAAGTCAAATCTTGGCTCTGTAACAATTTCATCAACAATTGGAACACCACCGTATAATTGTCCCAAATTCCTGTATGCAAACGCACGGAAAAACTTTGCCTGGGCAACAGCATAGCTTTTTTCTTCTTCCGATCCCCACTGTATCTGTTCCAATTCGGCAGCAAAAAGGGCTGTATTAGCTTTTGAAATAAGCTGATAAAAAGTGGAGTAGATTGAGTTATATTCACCTTTTTCAGGATCATTCCTGCTGTAATCAGATAAGGTATTACTAATTCTGAGTAACGGAACATCAATAACATCGGTTCCCTTGCCTTTAAGTGTCCATGCATTGTTGCCGCCCGGGTTGTATATAGCTCTTGTGTGCTGATAACAGGCAACTATAGCTGCATCTACCTGGCTTGCAGTTGAGAAAGCATTCTCCAGAGTATAGAATGTATTAGGCACTTCTTTAATGAACTCTTCATCTTTCTCACAGCTCAAAATTCCCATTGTAAATACCAATGGAAAAATTAAAAATTTGAATATTCTTATATTTGTTTTCATCTTATTCTAATTTGAAGGATTAATTAAAATGTGACATTAAATCCGAGACTATAACTGGCAGGGATCGGATAATAGCGGTCCCAGCCTCCATATCCCATCTCCGGTTCTCCGTCCCAACCGGTAAAGGTATATAGATTCTGACCGGACAAATTCAGTCTTAGTCCCTCAATATTAATCGCGTTCATCCAATCTCCCCTGAATGTATATGATAAAACGACATCCTGTACTCTTACAAAGGTCCTGGATTGTAAGCCCAGAAACCTTGATTCATCATAATAAATAGACGGATAGGTATCACTTGGGTTTTCAGGTGTCCAGTAATCAATATGATCCAAAAACTCCATTCTGACAAAGCCGGGTCGGTTTGCCAGATATGCTCCCTGATTTTGGGCCATGTAATAATTATCTCCTCCTCCAAATACTCCGGCAAGATGAACATATAATTCAAAATTGCCATAAGTAAGGTTATTTGAAAGATTCAACCTGAAATTTTCCTTCCCATATCCCAGAATTTTACGGTCATCGTCAAAGGTAATATTCCCGTCTCCATTTAAATCGGCATATTTGGCATCACCAGGACTGGCGCCGGTACTTTCCATATATTCTGTATCACCTTCCTGAACAATGCCTATCCATTCAAAGCCATATATGGGACTAAGAGATTCACCTATAAATAAATTATTCCCTATATCATCCTTTCCATCACCGTATAACTCTGCAAGAACATTTCTGTTTTGCCAAAATGTAATGTGAGATGACCAGGTTAAGTCACTATTATCTATATTAATTGTCCTTAAAGATAATTCCACTCCTCTGTTATCTACCTGGCCCATACTTGCCCTTATTGACCCAAACCCTGTCATAATTGGAATCTGCCTGACAAATAGCTGATCGACTGTTTCGGAAAAATATACATCTAAATCCACAAAAACACGCTCCTGTAGTAAAGCAGCCTCAAACCCTAAATTAAATGATGTTGTGGTTTCCCAACCCAACAAATCATTTCCTAAAGAAGTAAGAGCCAGTCCGTATCTTGAAACACCAGGCTGATCACCAAACTGATACCTGATTCCGCCAGATGATCCGGCTGCTACACGAGCCAATGTCTGATATGCCGAAATTCCCTGGTTTCCGTTCTTACCATAGGAGGTGCGAACTTTTAAATAATTAAAAAAATCATTGCCGCTCAGAAAGTCTTCCTCGGTAACTGTCCATGCCAGACCAATGGAAGGGAAATTACCCCATTTATTTCTTGCTCCAAACACAGAGGAAGCATCCCTGCGAAACGAAGAAGTTAAATGATATCTGTCATTAAAGGTGTAATTCAGACGGGCCAGATAACCAATATTCGAAAATTCAGTATGATTATTAGTATTTATTTGATTAGTAGCCAGAGTCATCCCGTCAATTCCAAGAATGGTGTTACCATTGTCAAGAAAATTGCTGCCATTCAGTTGAAATTGCCTGTCGGACTGGTAATCCCTTGTAGCGACCAAGGTTACATCAATAAAATGCTGATCAAATCTCCTCCTGAAATTAACAATATTATCCAAAACATAGTTTGAGATCTTCCTGTCCCTTACATAACCCTCAGCCTGGCCAAGAAAACCAGCTATTGTCTCAGGACTGTATCTATCCAGGTCGTCAGCGTTACCACCTTCTATAAAATAATCCTCATAATATAATCTTTCCTGCTGGAAATTACGGTATGTCCTTGTAAAATTCAACCGGTAGCTGAGTCCTTCAAGAAACGGTGCATCAATATGGGCAAAGGTAGCCAGATTATAAAAATCACGAAGATCTACATCATCAAGAACACGATCGGGATTAGCGTTTGTAGGCCATAAAGGGTTCATTCCATAGGGCATTAAGCCGGGAGACCTTTCTGTGTTCGGCCACTTCTCTAAAAGCCCGTCATCCGGATTACCCCGGTAATATTCTTCGTTTGTATCACCATACCTGATGGTGCCTGTGGGTACTCCTATACCTGAATAATCAGAACGGTTGTATGATCCATCAACACTTACCTGCATCCAGTCCGTAATGTATGAATTCACGCGTCCTCTTAAAGAAACTCTATTATAGTCATCTCCAATCATAACTCCTTTCTGATCAGTAAAGCCGGTTGAAAGATAATAGTTTAAATTATCAAGTCCTCCGGAGATACTTAACTGATTATCGAGAATTTGACCTGTCCGGGATATTATATCAGGAACATGATACGTTCTACCATTTGCATAATTAACACGCTCATTAGGATACAAAAAATCCATTGGATCATCAGATCCAACATGAGATCCATATTTTTCCAGCCTGCGTTCGTTACTTGCCATCTGAGGACGTTGAATCCAGCTGTATATACCGGAATTAGAAGTGAAAGAAAGTGTTGGCTTCTCTGTTTTGCCTCTTTTTGTGTTGATAATTATTACACCATTCGCAGCCCTTGAACCATAGACTGCTGTTGATGAAGCATCCCTCAAAACATCAATTGATGAAATATCAGCAGGATTTATATCGTTGATACTCCCTAAGTACATTACACCATCTAATACAATTAATGGATAATTCGAAGCCGATATCGAATTTTGCCCCCTGATTAATAAAGATTGGGGACTGCCACCTGATGTATTTGTAGCGCCAATATTTAGCCCTGGGGTAGTAGCTCTTAACGCGGATATAGCATTGACATTTTGTGCCATGGAAACCGGGCTGTCTTCTATATTAACACTACTTACAGTGCCGGTAATATCCCTGCGTCGTGCAGTACCATAACCAATGACAACTACTTCATCAAGCCTTGCAAGATCAGGTGACATTTCAATATTTATCACCCCTTCGTCCCCCACGATAATTCTGGATGATAAAAAACCCACGTATGAAAAAACAAGCACATTATCACGGACTGCCTCAATTTTATAATACCCGTCGATATCAGTAACAACTCCCGTGTTAGTCCCTTCAATTACAATATTAACCCCGGGCAGCGGCTCACCGGTCTCTGCATCTACTACTTGCCCGGTTATTTCCTGTTGCATTAATTCCAGATCAGAATCAATTGCACGAGCGTGATTAGCCGTGAACATAAAAAAGATAAGAAGATGCAGTATTAAAACAATCTTTTTTATGTCATCTTTAAAATAAACTAAGTTTTGATTAATTGTTGTTTTCATAAAATTAAGATTTAGGTAATTTTAGGTGAATTAGGTCCTTTACATTTCTGATTTTGTCATGAAATAAACATTTGGTTTAACTTTTATTTATTAATGGTTAAATCATAAATTAAACTGGCATTCTAAGATATTTGCAGACTAGATACCTGTTATTGAATCACTTTGATGCTTGCGGTCTGAATAAATACTATGATCCATTACAATATTGATTTTCAATAGATATGATTATCAAAAATGGAAATGTATGGGATTTTTTAATTTATATCAATATAGAAAACAACTATTTATTTATAGTTTTTGCCTGTAACTATAATCTAAATTTAAAATAATCAGATAATTCAATATAATAAATTCAAAAGATAATCAGGTTTTGCATAAAAAGCAATTAACAATATCTGGTTCGCTTAAATTCTAGAATCCAACAACTAATAAATCACAAAATGCCCCTGTATATAAAAGGAACTACCAAACCTTCAAAATACAGGGGCAAAATGAACTATCCAAAACCTATTTTAAAACTCTGACCATTGATATCATTTTTATTTCAAATTATTAAAATATGGCAATCCCAAACATATTTATATTCTTCCGAAAAACTAATTATACCCGACTTGTTTATTCTGAAATTCTGCTCGATCTAGATGTTGACAAGGTAGGAGCATAATAAATTAATATCAATACAGAAAATAACTATTTATTTACATTTTTTGTTTGAAATATAAAAATGCAAAATGAAATCAAAACCATTATTTCGTTTTATTACGACTTAACTTATTTGCAAAGCAAAAAGACATTACAATTCTAAAACATCCTATACACCTATATACTAGAATATTGACCATCTATTTTCGATCAATTGGTGGCCTGCCAACTTGAAATAATCTAATTAATACATCCTTCTAAAACTAATTGAGGCGGGAAACAAAACTATCATTGGTTTGTTTTAATGATACACGGCGGTAAACAATAGGAATATGAATCCAAATAAGTTATTCTTCTTTTTACCTTTTTTATTCCTTGTAATTGGATATACACAGGAATATGCGCAAAAACCTGATAAGGGGTTTTGGGAGATGGAAGGGACAATAGTAGCCCATCCTTTTTCTGATAATATAGATTCTTTATCGGGACATGAAATACTGGAACTAAAAGACAAAAATGGAATTACTATATGGTTTGGGCGTGAAATTTTCAAAGACGTATGCATGACCGGCCAATGCAAAATGATACATTTATGGCTTTTCTGGGATGGAACAGGTAATTACCTGGGCATTCATCTTGATGATAATAAATCGTTGACAAAAGCGGACGATACAGAATTTTCGTCTGCGGATTATAAAAAACTTGATGAAATTTTAAGAAATCCTTCATCTATACTCAAGGATTTGAAACAGGAAAACCTTACTATAACTGAAGAATCGTCTGAGTATCAAAAGGTGGATGGCAATACTTCAGCCACAGATCCCGGACTTAGTTCGTTAATGGTTGAAGGAGCTATCTACACTTGCCACACATTATGGCATACTGTTTATGGACATACGAGAGACAAAATAAATATTCTTCTTGAACAGCGTGTAAACAATGATTTTCTCAGCCTGTTATTCGAATAGGATAACCCCGGCTATTTAACCTGGGCTATAGATTATATCTCAGCTAATCCGGAATACCATAGTGATTTTTATAAAGTTATTGCAGATCTGATAAAATCAGATAACTATGTAATTTCGCAACACGCATTAGATTATTTTCAGCCAGAAAGACTTACTGATAAAACTGAACAGAGATTATTATTATCTGTCATGCATGAAGTTGATTCGCAAATTCAATATGATATAATATGGAAATTTGGATCTCTTGAAAATACAGATATTGAAGTAATCTTGACACTATTAATGTTACTTGAGGAACAAAAAATAGGAATAGGTGCTCTGAACCCTATATATCTGCTAGTTAACCCCGAACATCTTCGTAATAGCCGAATTGACTCTATATTAAACAGGCTCGGGTCGCACGAAAATGCATATGTCAGATCTCAGACTAAAAAGCTGATTGAAGATATTTATGTGCAATAAAATTACTCCGACAACTTCTAAATAGTCAATTAACACAAGTATTTAATAAAAATACATATTGAATTTATAATATTAGAACTATAGGTTTGCAGATATAATTAGTCTTAATATTATGAATCCCCATAATACTGAAGTCTCATAAAATATAATGTACAAAACAGGGGTATCCATGGGATTGAAAAACCGAATATAAATTACCCGTTAAATATAATTCATTGATTATTAACTTGATTAACCTGATTTGTACACATGAATCCGATTTTAGGAATTGTATTAATTGCCCTTGGCAGTATATGCGCTGCAAGTTTCTATGTCCCCTTTAAAAAAGTAAAAACATGGTCATGGGAGTCCTACTGGATTAGTCAGGGCGTTGCGGCCTGGCTGATTGCCCCTTGGATTTTTGCTTATTTCACTGTTCCTTCAGGAACTCTTATGGATATAATACGTGAATCTCCGGCAACAGCCAAATGGCTTACAGTTTTTTTTGGTTCATTGTGGGGTATTGGCGGCTTGACCTTTGGACTCAGTATGAGATATTTAGGTATATCACTCGGAATGAGTATCGCGTTAGGATTTTCTGCTGCTTTCGGAACCCTTTTACCCCCCGTTTTTGCAGGTGAAAATCTATTTGATACCTCTTCAGGAATACTCACTATTATAGGAGTAGCTATATGCTTATCAGGTATTGCGATAATCGGCTATGCTGGATTGCTCAAGGAAAACAATATGCTGTACGTAGACAGAAAAAAAGCTATTCAGGAATTTGCTTTAAAAAAAGGTGTATTAATTGCAATAATTGCAGGAATAATGAGTGCATCAATTAATTACGGAATCGAAGCAGGTATTCCTATTGCAGAAATAGCTCAGAAATATGGAACGGATATTTTATATGCAAATAATCCTGTGATGATTTTTATCTTGGCCGGGGGCTTTGTAACTAACTTTGTCTACTGTGTATATCTGAACATTAAAAATAAAACAGGCACAGATTATTTATCGGTTAATCCAAAAGTTTTTTTAAACAATATATTTTTCACATTTCTTGCAGGCTTTTTATGGTTTATGCAGCTTCATTTTTACGGCATGGGCAGAAGTCAGCTACCTCCAGAAATGGCTGTATATGGTTGGAGTATCCTGATGGCATTAAATATCAGTTTTAGCAATATTTGGGGCATTT
>CAZFOO010000085.1:0-15001 GCA_964520585.1 uncultured Bacteroidales bacterium | reverse complement strand
TGCTAAAAATATTTACCCTGCCAGGTATCACGGCTTTCAAGTTTTTTTTCAAACAGCGTAAGGATCTGGTCATATCTCAGTCCCCATCTTTCTCCTCCGCTTATGAACCTCAGGGGCACTTCTCCTGCAAACCGTTCAACAACGAATTCAGGATTAAGTTGTTCGATAAATTCAACCAGAAAATTCAGGTAGTCATCCAGTGTAAAAAGGTTGAATTTGTCCGGATCTTCTTTATACTGTTCTGCTATCACTGTGTCTTTCACTATTTGCAACTGGTGAAATTTTATGTTATTAAGTGGAAGCTCCGAAAGTATCCTGGCACTGGCAAGCATGTCGCCGCGGCTTTCCCCTGGCAGACCAAAAATAATGTGTCCGCCGGTACGTATGCCAAGCTCGGAGGTTTTATGGATTGAATTGACAGAAGCCTGAAAATCATGTCCCCTGTTGATCTCTTTCAGGGTCCTGTTGTAACAAGATTCGATACCATATTCTACAATGACATAATAATTTCTTGCTATTCCTGCTATCATGTTCAGTATGTCATCATCAACACAGTCGGGACGGGTACCTATTACCAGGCCTTTTATTTCCGGTACAGAAAGGGCCTGTTCATAGATTTCCTTTAAAAACCGGATACCTGCATAGGTATTGGTATAGGATTGAAAATAAGCAAGGTATCCGCCTGAGCGGCGGTAACGGGTCTTATGAAATTTAATCCCTTCTTCAATCTGTTTTATTACGGGTTTTTCAGAAAGACAATAGGATGGACTAAAAGCAATGTTATTGCAATATGTACAGCCACCTTTTCCCGCCTTCCCGTCACGATTCGGACAGGTGAAACCCGCATTAACAGAAACTTTTTGTATCCTTCCCCCGAATTCTTTTTTAAAATAATCAGGCAGGGCATTGAATCTCCTTTCTGTTCTCCATTGATATAGTTTATTTCCTGTCATTTTTTTGCTGGTTTTGGCTCACTTTTTGTCGCAGTATTTAAATATAAACGAAATACTAAAAATAATAGTCCCTTCAAAGATTTTAAATAATTATTCACTCGAATTTTGATATTGTATTTTGTATGATATAATGTATAATCGCACTACCTTTCGGACAAAATCCCGTCAGGAAATTACTGGATCCAGAGAATCTGAAATGTTAAATTAAAAAAAATGTTATGGCTGAAAAAAATAAGGATAAAGAAAATGAACATCTTGAATCAGGTGATAATCCTGAAGAAAGAAAGAAATCTTCCAAAATAATCCGGGAAAATGACAATCAACCGGATGATAGAGATCATCCGGAGTCGGGGGACGATACCGCTCAGCGCGAACGTTCATCTCCTGAAAAATAAAATTAGAAAACATTATTCTATTAAAAATCCAGCTCCGGATTAATAATGTCTACCTCATCCATTTTGCCGATAAGGGGATACCATACGTAACCTTTAAGGTTGCGATAGCCCATTTCTTTTAGTTCTGTCATGTAACGGCGGACCTGATTTTTATACCGGGCTTGCAATTGTCCGCCAAACTTGTAATCCACCACTACAACCTGCCCTTCCTTTATCATGACCCTGTCCGGCCTCCTTGTTTTTCCTCCTTTAAGGAGGATAGCAGTTTCATTCCTGACACGCCAGCTACCGTCAAACCACCGGGCCACTTCCTTCTTTCCTGTAATACTGCGTATGATGTCAATCATTTCCCTGGCTTCATTCCTGCTAATTATTCCCTCGTGGCACTTCTGCATTACCGCTTTTTCTATATCTTTTGAGGTGATGATATTTTCAAAGATCTCATGCATCAGCTTACCATGATCTATTCTTTTGCCGGTATCCGGATTGCCGCTGAAAAACAGGTTCCCATATGGCCGAAGCCGCAACTTATTCATAAAATCATTGACATGATATCTACCGGGGACAAGCTCATCATCGGTAGCGGAATCAACGGTTCCCGGTGATTCTCCTCTTTTCCCCATGGTGAAGATTTTTTCCTCATCATTCCATTTGCCACCGGAAATAGCTAAATCCATATCATGGCTAACTGCATCAATAAGATGGCCTGTTGTATCTCCGGGATCAGTTTTCTGATCTCCGCGATTAGTCAAATCACCCTTCCAGTCACCGGTAGTAATTATACCCTTCCCTCCCTCTCCGGCAGTGTCCCCTTCCTCCTCCGGCTTTGCAGCCGGCAGTATCCGGTAGAGAAGGTCCGATATAGATTTCACTTTCTCCTTATTCGCCTTTTTTTCCTCCGGAAGAGGAGCAAAAGAATACAACTCTTCCTCTGCCCGCGTAAAAGCTACGTAAAGAAGATTCAGATTATCGACGAAAACCTGCATCTTTTCATTAAAGTAATCCCGTGCAAAGATACTTCCGGCAAGCTCTCTTGAATATTTTACCGGAACCAGATCAAGTTTTTCAAAGGGCTTAATAACAGGACGGCACCATAGAAAATTATCATGAAGGGGATTATGATCAATATCCCAATCTGCAAAAGGGATCAACACTACCTTGAACTGCAGCCCTTTAGCCTTATGGATGGTCATTATCCGCAAAGCATCCTGCCTTTCATTACTGCTTACTGAAAGGGTGCTGCTATGTTCCTGCCACCATTCAATAAAAGGAGCAATACCGCCCCCCTCCTTCCGGGAATAATCGAGCACCACATCCTGAAAAGCCATCAGATAAGGTAACTCACTGTCATGGTCACTGAGTCCGAAGACTGATATCAGCTGTTCAACCAGTTCATACAATGATAACTGTCCCAGTTCCTCCTTGCGGGAAATAAAATCATCCGGCAACAGGTTATCCGACCTGTCCTCATTTGAAAAGGCAATGCTGCCGAACAGGTCCTGGTCCGGCACCCGAACGCCCTTATTTGCCTGAAGATACCGGTGATATTCATTCAGTATAATCGCCTTGTTTATCCTGTCGGCAGGATCGACAAGATAGCCCATCAGGGCCAGAAGAAGGTGTATCGATACCGATTCCTGCAAAAGCAGGAATTCCTCAGAAATAAATTCCAGTTTCATCGCTGATTCCATGCCATGTTCAGCCTGCCAGTCCATCAATGCTTTTGCTATCTCATTACCATCCCTTTTATTTCTTACCAGGATTGCAATATCTTTACGGCTGTATCCCCTGGAAAGAATATTATTGAGCAATCCGGGAAGATCATGGAGGACTTTGTCTTTCCAGTCGCGGTTGCTATTCCCGGAAAATTTAACATGCACAAATCCTCCTTCCCGGTCTTCACCTTCCGGCAGCTTCTGCGACTGTTCAGCATAAGCACTGCCGATCTGTTCAGCCATGTCATCTGCAAAATCTTCCGGCAGACCGGCATCAAGGTATTCGCTGCGAAACTGTTCCTGGATAACTTCCGGGCTGTACCTGAAAAAAGAGTTGTTAAACTCCACTATATCTTTTCTGCTACGCCAGTTGACTTCCAGAGCGCGGACCTGTGGCATGAATACCTTCAGATCCTCCTGTATTCCTGTTGCCAGTATCCTCCAGTCCCCGTTGCGCCAACGGTAAATGGATTGCTTCACATCGCCCACCAGTATATTCCGGTTATTTTCGGCCAGGCTATTGGTGATAAGGGGAACAAAGTTTTTCCACTGGATGGCTGAAGTATCCTGGAATTCATCGATCATGAAATGGCGGTAGAAATGGCCTGTCTTTTCGTAGATAAACGGAGCATCATTAGCTCCAATGATACCGGACAGTAATGATGCCACATCAGAAAGCAGGAAGAGGTTATTTTCATTTGCGTATTCCCTGATCTGTCTTGCAATATCATTAAGTATGCCAAGTGTGTAAAAGTTTGCAAGTACCAGCTTGCTGCTTACATACAAAGGCCATGATTTACCGTAAAGTTCGAGGGCCTGATTTAGAATACGTACCAGTCCCTCCTCAACTGCACTGGTAATTTCTTCTCTTTTAACCGATTTTTTTGAGACCCATAAACCGGGATCATCTGCGGCATCAAGCACTCTTTTAGGTGGCTCATATTTTTTATCTGCTCTTATCTTTTCAAAATATCCTGCAACACCCCTTGAGCCATGCGCGAAGTCACCAACTGAAAGTCCCCGCTCCTCCATAAACTGGAGTCCACGACCTCCTATCTCATCCATCTGTTTCTCGAAGCCATCTATTAAATTCCGGAGCGAATCCATATATTCAGTCATAAATTCGCGATCGGAAAGTTTTTCGCTCATCTCCTGTCTGAACTCCATAAATGTCTCATTGAAAACCTGTCTGCCCAGCCGGCCGATGTCCTGCCGGAAATTCCAGGACTTTCCCTCTTTTATCCTGTCGCCGGCATACCTTATCATCCATTTCCGCAGACCACTATTGGTTTCTGTCTCTATCATCAGGCGGGCGATAACCTTTTCCAGTACCTTTCTGTTATCAAGCTCAAGCTCAAAACCGGATTGCAGACCGGTTTCCCTTGCAAAGCCGCGAATAACCCGCTGGAAAAAGCTATCTATAGTCCCGACCGAGAACCGGGAGTAATTTTGTAATATATCCTCCAGCAGCGACCCCGCTTTTTCTCTTATCTCCATTTCCTCCAGGCCTGTATCTTCCTTAAGGACCCTGAGATAAGGCGAATCCTTCCCTTTGGCCAGTGAATCGAGTACACCGGTAATACGGTCCTTCATCTCGGCAGTGGCCTTATTTGTAAAGGTAACTGCAAGTATATTATGAAAAGGCTTTCTGAATGCCAGTCTAAGATATTCCTCGGTGAGCTTGTAAGTTTTACCCGATCCGGCAGAAGCCTTATAAATTATCAGATTTCGCATAGTATGGGTTTGACGGAGCTTTTTCTGCTTAATCACTGGTTTAGCAGGGTTATCCGTAAAGGTTCTGTAACAGTTTAACCTGACGAAGTTATAAAAAAAGTAAGAGACGGTGACCAACTCCACAAGCCTGCAAATAAAAACAGGCAGGCAAAACAACAAATGTCTGCCTGTCAGCATCACAACCGGTTAATAATAACGCCGTAGTGATCACTAATACAAAAAGTCCAATTTCCCCTGTAACTCTTTTTACATTCATAATCCTTATTCTTACATTTGACCATAGGGAAGAAACTACTGTTGCCTGGTCTTTAAGAACGGTAACCGTAACTATAAAATTAAACATGATTTAGTTAATAACCCGAATGAGCATGAAATTTTCTATCATACATTTTTCCGGGCAATGCCACACCAGGAAAATATCGCACCCGGCAAAAACAGGCTAATATTTAAAAATGATGGCAGAGGCCGGTGAAAGAGAGAGCAAAAAAAGGAACGCGAAAAAAAATAAACTGGAAAGATGCCTGCTGTGCGGGGAGGTATCATTTTTCTTCGCACTCTACAGGGATATTGAATACTGCCGTTGTGGGAACTGCCAGGCCATATTTATGGCTCCTCGATTCCTCCCTTCTCCCGAAAGGGAAAAAAAGAGATACGAAAAACATAATAATGACATCAATGATCCTCGTTACCAGGAATTTGTCAGTCCAGTGGTGAATGAGGTAACAAAAAATTTTGGTAGTGACAGCCGGGGACTCGATTTTGGAGCCGGTACCGGTCCCGTTGCAGCAAACCTTCTTGAAAAAAAGGGATACAAGCTGGAATTGTATGATCCCTTTTTCCGCAATGACGGTTCTGTTCTAAAAAAGAAATATGATTATATCATCTGCAGCGAGGTTATTGAACATTTCCATAAGCCTGCAAGGGAGTTCGGGTTAATGAGGTCGCTGCTAAATCCGGGAGGCAGCCTTATATGCATGACTACCATTTATAGAGAATATATTGATTTTTTGACCTGGCGATACAAGGATGATGAAACCCATGTCATATTTTACCACACCGGGAGTCTGAAATGGATAAAAAATAACTTTTCATTTGCATCGTTGGATATCTGCGACAATCTGATCCATTTTAAAATCTGATTTTCTTTAATCCCCGGTTCCAAATCAAATCCGGATATATTTTGCAGAAGGTTAACTGGTCTATTTAAAGTTTCAAGATCGATCCTTGAATTCTCCTTCAAATCCAATTTCCATAATAGCCGGTAAACCATTGCATATTAACGGTGACTGTCATCGATGCATTTTCAGGGTTTGATCATTAATTTTGTTTACACAAAAGCTGGTACAAAATTGCACATAAGAATTAAAATCCTTATTATTGGTGTTAGCTTTACAACAATTATCAGCATCAGTATATAACAGTTTTTGGCAATGTATCAATTATGAGTGATCCTGTCCTGATAAAAAAAGCATCCGGAGAGAAAGAACCTTTTTCTCCTGGAAAACTAAAAAATTCCCTTGAGCGTGCGGGAGCCGATAAGAAAACCGTATCAAAAATCGGAGATGAAATAAGCAACTGGCTTTATGACGGTGTGAGCACTAAAAAAATTTACAGGCAGGCATTCCGGTTGCTGCAAAAACACAAAAGCAGTACGGCAGCACGGTATAAACTCAAAAATGCTTTAATGGAACTCGGACCGACAGGCTATCCCTTCGAGCATTTCATTGGGCAGCTCATTAAACACGACGGTTTTGACATTGAAGTGGGTAAGATAATTGAGGGACACTGTGTGAGTCACGAGGTTGATGTTATTGCTACCGGAAATGGTAAACAGATCTTTGTTGAGTGCAAGTACTACAACAGCCAGGGGAAAAATGCCAATGTAAGGGTTCCTCTTTACATTCATTCCAGAGTCAATGACATAATTAAAAAAAGAAACATGCTTCCCGGATCAGGCAAATTGTCATTTCAGGGGTGGATAGTAACTAATACCAGGTTTACTTCCGATGCAATCCAGTATGGTAAATGTGCGGGACTGCACCTTATCGGCTGGGATTACCCTGAAGGTCGGGGACTAAAGGATATAATCGAGAAAGAGAATTTTTTCCCGGTAACCACGCTCACTTCCATAAACAAACAACAGAAACAGGTACTGATGGACAACGGGATTGTACTATGCAGGCAAATCTGTCAGGAACCTGCAAGCCTTGATAAACTGGAAATAAACATCCAAAAAATAAATAAGATTAGAGAAGAGGTCTCCGGTCTTTGTCACTGCGAGGAATGTAAAACCAATTAAACCAATAACCATATTATTTACCTGAAAAATAAGCTTATGGAATCTGCATCATCCAAAACCAGAAAAATGGAAACGAATAATAAGATTTCCAAGATCAGGCAGCTGATCATGATCATGGCTATTGCTGCAATGGTATGCTTCCATGCCGAAGGCCAGCATAATTCAAAGATCGTTATAAATGCTGACCAGGGGAAAAACCTGATAAGCCGTCATATTTACGGTCATTTCTCAGAACATCTGGGAGAATGTATATACGGAGGTTACTGGGTTGGAGAAGATTCTGAAATCCCCAATAAAAGGGGAATTCGTAGTGACGTAGTAGAAGCATTGAAAAAAACAAATATTCCAAACCTGCGCTGGCCTGGTGGCTGTTTTGCTGATGAATATCACTGGATGGATGGCATTGGTCCCCGGAAAGACCGGCCCACCATGATAAACACCCATTGGGGCGGAGTTACTGAAGATAATAGTTTTGGTACTCATGAATTCCTTGATCTTTGTGAACAGCTTGGAGCAGAGCCAATAATTGTCGGCAATGTAGGCAGCGGATCAGTTGAAGAGCTATCAAAATGGGTGGAATATGTAAATTTTGACGGAGTCAGTCCCATGTCAAACCTCCGGAGGGATAATGGCCGCGAAGAGCCCTGGGGAGTTGAATTCTGGGGAATAGGTAATGAGAACTGGGGGTGCGGGGGGCATATGACCCCGGAATATTACGCGGACCTGTACAGGAATTATGCAACTTATGCAAGGAACTACGGGAACACCAGGCTTAAAAAAATTGCGGGAGGAGCAAATGCAAGCGATTATTACTGGACAGAAGTTTTAATGCAGAAAATACCTCACTGGATGATGTGGGGACTCTCTCTTCATCATTATACTACCAACTGGGACGATAAAGGTCCGGCAACAGGTTTTACCGAATCCCGCTATTTCGAATATATCAGACGTTGCTATGATATTGAAGACGTCATAAAAAGACATATAGCGGTAATGGACAGGCATGATCCCGCAAAAAGAGTTGCCCTGGTAGTTGACGAATGGGGTACCTGGTATGACGTCGAGCCTGGAACCAACCCGGGATTCCTTTTCCAGCAAAATACCCTGAGGGATGCATTTGTTGCCGGCATATCGCTTAATTATTTCAATGCTATGAGCGACAGGATAAGGAAGGCAAATATAGCGCAGACTGTTAATGTGCTGCAGGCTTTGATACTTGTTGAGGGTGAAGATATGGTGCTTACACCTACCTACCACATTTGTGAAATGTAGAAGGGGCAGCAGGAGGGCACTCTTCTTCCCCTGAATATTGAAACAGGTAATTACGAATTTGAAGGGAATACTATTCCTGCTCTTAGTGCCTCAGCATCAATAAATGAAGAAGAGACGATACTCGTATCGATAGTAAATGTAGATCCCATGAACGATTCCGAATTGCTGATTGACCTGAGAGGACAGGATGTATCTGTTGTTTCCGGAAGGATCCTGACAGCAGAACAACTGGATTCACACAATACTTACGACAACCCTGATGTAGTTACACCAGCAGTATTTAACGGAGCAAAACTGCGAAATAATGAAGTCCGGACAACCATCCCGGCGAAATCGGTGGTGGTTCTTGAAATCAAATAAGCTCTATCGTTTGGAATATAAATATTGGGGACTAACATATATAACCGGTAATGAAATATTTACCCGGAAATAAAATCCATAACTGGAGACATTATGCATAGCCGGCAATGAAATATTTACCCGGAAATAAAATTTATACCGGACAATAAAACAAATAACATCCGGAATCGAGAATATTTATTAATATTGCAACGACTTTTACACATTTCAGGCTTTTTTGACTGAATATATATCTCGTCCCGGTGCGTTCACCAATTTAAAAGTTTATCTATCAGGTTTTTTTGCCTGAGCTAATAATCAGAAATTTTAAAAATATTTTCTTATGATTTTTTTATGGGTCGCCATTGGCTATTTGGTTCTTTTAATGTCTATCTCAGTCTTTAAAAGTTTTTTTGTTAAGGGTCAGGAGGATTTTATGGTTGCCGGCCGTTCGGTATCAACAGTAAAACTGGTAGGCACTCTTCTCTGTACATGGATGGGAGCAGGAAGTTTGCTGGCCGGGGCAGGTTTGGCTGCCAGGGTGGGATTCTCTGAATTATGGATGGCAGCCGGGGCGTGGACAGGCATCATAATTATCTTCTTTCTTGCAGCCAAAGTAAGGCGTATCGCGAAATTCACCGTTCCTGATATCCTTGAGTTACGCTACAATAAATACGCAAGAATGCTCGGAACTTTTGTTATTGTAATTGCCTATACCACCATTGCCGGATACCAGTTCCGGGCAGGAGGATTTGTCCTTGACCTCGTCGCAGATGTCCCGGAATGGCAGGGTGTGATTTTGACTGCCAGCTTCATGATCATTTTTACTGCTTTTGCCGGTATGATGTCGATAGTAGCGGTGGATATAATTAATGGCGCATTAATTACCCTTGCCGTATTGATTGCCGCACCTATTGTTTTTATAAGTATTGGCGGAGCCGAGCACCTTACAGCTACCCTGGATCCTTCCCACTTTAAATTTTTTGGTGATAATAACTTTTTCTGGGCAATGGGTATTTTCCTTCCTCCTTTTTTCCTTCTTCTCGGCGACTCGAATATTTATCAGCGTTTCTTTTCGGCAAAAAATGAAAAAGCCGCTAAATCTGCTGTTTTATGGTGGGTAATAGGGACTATAATTGTTGAAACAGCCCTCGCCTCACTGGCTATTTTTGCTTTCAGCCATTTTAATGCTCTGCCGGCAATGGATGCTCTGCATCTCTCTTTAATAGATGCCGAGCGGATAATTCTGCATACAGCCCGCTACAGTACTGAGGTGGGAATACCTTTATGGGGTGGTCTGCTCTTGTTGTGTGCATCAATGGCCATAATTACTTCAACAGGAAATAGCTTCCTGCTGACTCCCTCGACCAATCTCACCAGGGACATTTATCAGAGGTTTATTAATCCTGCGGCTAAAATGAAATATTTGGTCACTTTCCAGAGAATTATGATTCTCCTCCTGGGAGTGCTGGCTTATTTAATGCTTACACAATTCACCACCATACTGGCAATGGCGCTTACAGCATACACCATGGTTGGGGCCGGATTGACACCGGCTTTGCTGGCCACTTTTCTTTGGAAACGGGTAACCGTTTCCGGGGGCGTGGCTTCCATTGCTACCGGAATGGGTGTAACTCTGTTGATTACCATTGCAAATATGATACTTGTAAACTACACGGGCTCGCAATTACTCAATGAGCAATACATTATACTTCCTGCTATATTTAGTTCGATAATGGTACTGATAATCGTTTCTCTTTTAACACCCCCTGATCCTCCTTCAAAATGGGAACCGTTTTACACGGAAGAAGCCTCACTTGCTGATGCGATTAAAGAAGCTGATGCTGAATCAGATAAATAAGCTAAAAATAGTACGGATATGCCATATTAAAAAGGCCGGTTATTTTTATAGTCATTGTTCAAACTCCTCATGCAGGTTGTCCAGCACGGACCTCTTCACTTTAAAAGCAGTGCCGTGCCTGGCTCCCTGGGGAAAATTTATTATATCAGATACCTCATCCCAGTTAACCATGTCTTGGGAGCGGATTGCCCCAAACCTGCCTTCGGTGTACCTGTCAAAATAGACATATACCGAATCGCCCACCTCAAGCGGTGTGGGACCTTCCGCCCAGTAATCGCCGGTTACCGGCTGAGAAACTTCAAGAGGATAGGGACCTGTAGCATTTTCGGAAACTGTAATGCGGATGTTTTTTTCGGGGGGAACAGGATTTTCATTTTTAAGGAACATAAAATACTTATCATCCCTTTCCAGAATAGAACAATCTATAACGCTGAAATCCGGATTAAAAAATATCCTGGTATCCGAAAAAGCTCTAAAATCCTCAGTAGTAACATAATACATACGGTGATTGTAATGATTTTCCCTTGGAGATGTTTCTATTGGAGAATGTCTTCCCGGTATGGTGGTAGCCCAGAAAATCAGGTACTCGCCATTCTCCCTGTCGTAAAATACCTCTGGAGCCCAGCAATTACGTGCCCCGGACTCATGTTCCATGACGGGTATGGTGATCTGCTCAGACCAGTTAACAAGGTCTTCTGAACTGGCATAACCTATGTGCCTGTCATTCCACCCGGTAGTCCAAACCATATGAAATTTACCATCAACACCTTCAATAATGCATGGATCGCGCATGAGCCGGTCCTTCCCGGCAGTGGGTGCAAGAACAGGCAATCCCCCGTTGAGAGGTATCCATGTTAAACCGTCGGGACTGTAAGCCAGATGAAGTCCGGTTTCACCGTTTTCCATAAAATAGGAAAACATATACACATTGTCTTCTTCTCTGTTGCAACCAGAAAACAAAATAGCAGAAAGAAGAAAAACGGTAAAAATATTCACTATCCTGATCATAATGATTATTTGGTTTAGATTGAATACTTTTTTCATCAATGTTATAATATTTTGCCCGACTAATCAAGTCCATGTAATGTCAATAAATATCTCATCTGATGAAAATACCAATAAAGCACAAGATTTTGAATGGGAAATCGACCTTTATGTCATTTTTTTTTATACGAAAACACATACAGACGGGTAAAGGTCAAAGAAGTATAACATAACATGAGGGTTAAAGGTCAAAGAAGTATAACATAACATGAGGGTTAAAGGGACTGTAAAACAGAGTTCCCGGCTAATGCTCTAACAATCTATATATAAAGCATTACGTTTTATCAACAATATAAGTTAAAGCGAAGTGGCTCCCGCTGCCATTCAATTTTTCATTCGTATAAAGTATAGTTAGCAATCTGTTTAACAATGTGTTAATAATGCATAGTTCGGTTATTTTGCTTTTCAATCCATGGAACCCTCATGTTTATACATCTTATTTTGTGTTAAAAATTAACATGAGGGTTTCATCTGAATAAAATTGCACAATGCACTAACAACAGCATGCAAAATCAACCGCAGGTTAACTAATAATAGCTTGTATAATCAACCGCAGGTTAAAATTTTGTACTTTCCAGACAAAATCTTGACCCTTGTTTTTACAGGATAGATGTTCTTTGTTAATCAAACAGAAAAACAAGAAGAGGAAACCACATAAGCTTGACGGCACCGTAGTTCCCTCTTCGGGCTCCCTTTCAAACCGAAAGGACATTTAATAATATAAATATACAAAATAAATAATTAAAAAGCAATACCCTGTAATCATTTTGTGGCAGATTTTTTTAAATCACACATGCTTTCTGGCAAAGCTCAACCAGGACTTCTTCCTTTACACTTTAAAATCAGTTTTTCTTTTTACTCATAGTGTGCATTATACTTTTTATGGTTGCTTACATTAAATTTTTCGTGGACCACAACGGTATTTATTAAACCGGCTGAAATACCCGGGGGTGGAAGTTGTTCTGTGGAGCAAATTTATTTTAAGAAGAAAAAAGTATCTTTGCATGCTAACTTTTTTAATTCATAAATATTCGCATCATTATTAGATCAAGTGTACTGGTATCGATCTGGCGGAAATTTTAAGTTTATGAATTTATGAATTAATCAGGCTAAAGTAAAAATCATGGTAAAGGCAGTAATATTTGATATGGACGGGGTGCTTATTGAATCTGAACCCATTTGGCGGGAAGCGGAGATAGAGGTGTTCAAAAGAGTCGGAATAAATCTCACGGAAGAGATGTGCAGGCAGACCACAGGCTTCCGCACCGACGAAACTATTGCACACTGGTTCAGATACCAGCCATGGGATAATTTCACTCAAAAGGAAATTGGCATTGAGATTGAGAGGACCGTTTGCGATATTATTGATAAGAGAGGAGTTCCGGCGCCTGGTGTTGATAAGATATTAAAATTTTTCAATGAGAGGGGTATCCTTAAAGCCCTTGCATCTTCTTCTGCTCCCGGAGTCATTGACAGGGTATTGAATAAACTGGACCTCAAAAACGAATTCATCGAGGTTTCTTCAGGAGCAGAGGAAGAATACGGAAAGCCTCATCCTGCAGTATATATCACCGCTGCAAAGAAAATGAGTATTGAACCGGCAAATTGCCTGGCTATTGAAGATTCATTCGCGGGACTGCTGGCCGCCAAGGCTGCTAAGATGAGGACTGTAGTAATTCCCGAAGAATCCAACCGCAACAATCCGAAATTTTCCATAGCAGATGTTAAACTTGACAGTCTGGCAGATTTTTCTGCGGAGCACTGGGATTTCCTGAAATCACTCAATGGAATGGATTGAAAGCTTTTCAGTTTTCTCTCCCGGGAAACCAGCTAAATGATTAAGTTGTTCGATCATTGTCCTGCAACCATGGTAGCGTTGCAACGTGATGGCCTGTCAGCATAGCAGAACGGCATCGTAGCAGAACTGTAACCATATGAGTCATTAAACAGGTCATTCCTCAATTTTTTCCAGTTCAACGGTAAAATGACGCATAATAGGAGCCTCATTCACTATTCTGTATCCCCGTTTAATTTCATGCCTGCGGTCGAAGATGTTTTTCAGGGCAACGGCTACAACGTCCATGTGATTGTTGGTATATACACGCCTTGGTATTGCAAGGCGGAGGAATTCCAGCTCAGGATAACGGTTCTCCCTCGTTACCGGGTCCCGGTCCGCCAGCAGGGTCCCAATCTCGGAGGTTCTCACTCCCGCTTCCTTATACAATTCAACAACCAGGGTCTGTCCGGCAAATTCCTCTTTCGGCAAGTAGGGAAGGAACCTTTTTGCATCAATAAATACGGCGTGTCCCCCTAAAGGAGTCTGTACCGGTATCCCAAAATCCATGAGCCTGCGGCCCAGATACTCAACCTGCCTGATACGGGTCTGCAGATAATCATACTCTGTACCTTCAATCAAACCCTGCGCAAGTGCATTCATATCCCTGCCCGACATACCCCCATAGGTAATATATCCTTCGAACATTATATTATATACCGATGCTTTTTTAAACAGCTCTTCGTGTCGCATTCCGATAAATCCGCCCATATTAACTATGCCGTCTTTTTTACTGCTCATGGTCATGGCATCTGCATATGAAAACATTTCCCTGACGATCTCATTTATATCCCTGCCGGCATACGATTGCTCCCTCTGCTTAATAAACCAGGCGTTCTCAGCAAATCTGGCCGAGTCGTAAACCACCTGAATCCCGTATTTGTTGGCTAAATCGCGCACGGCCTTCAGGTTCTCCATTGATACCGGCTGACCGCCACTGCTGTTACAGGTTATCGTAACGATTACAAAGGGTATCTTTTCAGCAGGATTTTCTTTCAGAACGTCTTCCAGCTTCTGAAGATCTATATTTCCCTTGAAAGGGTGGTCAATCTCAGTATCAAATGCTTCGTCGATGGTACAATCAACAGCAGTTGCTTTTCTGAATTCTATGTGCCCCTTGGTAGTGTCAAAATGGGAATTGCCCGGCACTATGTCGCCCTCTTTTACCATGGCCGAGAAAAGTACATTTTCGGCCGCCCTTCCCTGATGGGTTGGTAAAGAATAATTGAATCCGGTTATCTCTTTTATTACTTCCTTCAGTTTATAATAACTGGATGCCCCGGCATAACTTTCGTCGCCAAGCAGCATGGCAGACCACTGCCGGTCGCTCATTGCTCCTGTTCCCGAATCGGTCAGCAGATCAATATATACCTGCTCACTCCTTAAACTGAAAACATTGTATTTTGCTTCTTTTATCCATTCTTCCCTCTCCTGGAAAGTGCTCTTATTGATGGATTCAACCATCTTAATTTTATATGATTCTGCAAACGGAATTTCCATAGTAATAAGTTTATTAAAAAATAAAGATGAATTTATTCCTATTGAATGATTGTTT
>CAZFOO010000084.1:0-15274 GCA_964520585.1 uncultured Bacteroidales bacterium | reverse complement strand
GAATATTTGTAGCTTGACAGTGGGTCGTGATTGCTTTATTTTTGCTCAGCATTTTTATCCTCCTTTTTCTGATATACCCGGATCCAGTCCACTTCCTGAATGCCGGGGTATTCTGTATGTTCGTCCGGGTCACCCGTCCATCCTCCTACACCAATACGCAGAAGTAAATATTGTGGATAATCGGGATACAGATGAACCGAGGAGGAATGCACCAGGCTGTCATCGATGTAAAAATCAACCGTTCCGTTTTCATGCCAGTTAAATCCATAGGTATGCCATTCCGACCAGTCTATATTTTCGTTCCAGTGTTCTTCATCAGAGCCTGTGTTGTGGAGAGCATTCAGAATCCTGTTGCGATAATATTCACGGCTGAGCGTTTCAGTATAATCAATTTCGGAAGGCCATACGTGTCCTCCGTTGGAACTTGAAGCAAGTGTAGTGGAATCATAGGAAAAGGTATAAGCATTCATATGATAGCCTTCTCCGGTCACGTTTCTTCTCAATCTAACTTCAACATATCCGTAATGTAGTGTGAATAACGGTGGTTTGTTGCGGCTTCTGCGGGTTTTTAAAACAGAACCAATGTAGGATTTATTGCCGCTTTTTTCTTTCCACGACTTTTGCTTCAAAGTCCCGTTTGAAATTACATATAACTCTTTTCCGTTAAAAACAGGTTCTTCCGGGTAATCACAATCATCCTGATCCCACTCCTGACCAATGGTCCATTTTTCAGGATCCAATGTGTCTCCGTTAAATTCATCCTGCCATATTAAAATCCAGTTTGTTGAATCCGGCGGACCGGCTATACCCGTTAATGTTATCATAAATAGTAACAATCCTCCTGCCAAATTTTTTATTGTCATTGTCATATAATTGTAATAAAAACTATTTAGTAGATATATCCTTCATATTCAGATGAAAAAGGCAGTTTTTTACCTGAAAATAGCTGAAGTAGCAGTATTTTGGAATATACAGGAACAAACATCCTGTAGTAATGATAAAAAATTCTTTTGAGACAAACCAAAAATCTTGAGACCTTTTTCCTGTTGGAGACAAAAAGATTGAACTTGTGCTATACCTGCGATCACATCAGCAACGATGGCAGATTGTTTTTGTTATGTAAGAAAACTAAACCTGGCTTACCGATGGCAAAAGTTTTTGAAGCGGAAGAATTAATGTATATGTTCTATCGACTGAAGTTAAATGATTACATCTATCTTTAGGATATAATATCTGGTAAAGACTTGAATGTTTTAGATTTTCCCGGCAATAGTATTGGCTGGACAAGAAAAACTTTTGGTATGTTTGTAATACATAACTGGATTTTAACTGAAAAAAACGGATAACCAAAAGTAACTGTGAACGAAAGTATGGAAGGGTTTTTTGCAAAACTTTTTTAAATTCTGCAACAAGCATGATAGCCTGTTTTACAATAATAAAACCCGGTTTCTTTCTTTAATCATAAATTTTTGTGGTTAATAATTTCGAATTACAGGAAGATTCGGGTACTTTTAAAAAAGCTATCCACAAAGGCGGATTAAGTTCAACATAACGTAAAATCAAATCAATTAAAAAATATCATGCTTTTAAAAATAACCAGATGCTTCTTAATTCCCCTATTACTGATGATAGCTGTGAATGGCATTGCTCAAAGTCAAATTTCACCTGATAAGATAAACTTTGTGAGACAGGGTGTACAAAGAATGATATTTGACGAAAATCAATCAATTCCACTGGCAAGGCTCGAACCTGCAAAGATTATTGGGTTATCCGCAATGTACCCTGTAAGTCATTATTCTAATGAACATCCTGGTATTTTGATTCTTGATGATAAACTGGTCATTCGATCAAATCAAGAAACCCAAACAGGAATATGGTTCGGTGGTTTTAATCCTTTTGCAACCTACACGATCGATCTGGCTTCCTACTCAGGAGAAGGGGAAGTAGGATTTGAATTTTCAGATGATAATAAAACGGAACAATTCTTTATTAAGGTTGGGTTTAATGATTCATTACTAACGGGAGTAAAATTAAAAGTTTTAAGAGATTCCACAGTAATAGTTGACAAGTCAATTGCTGTAAACCTTACGGAACATAAGAATCTTGAAGGTAAAATTATTCTTCAGATGCTTGGTAGTGGACTTGTATTGTATATGCAGGATCAAGGATTACCTAAAGTAATTGGACAGAGTGATTTTAATGAATATGTCGATTTACGGAAAAAACAATATGTATATTCTTTCCAGTCACACTTTTTTGTTCGGCTTTATAGAGGACAAGTTCAGATTAAAAAGATTGAAATGGCTCTCACTACAGGAGTTGGCCTGGCTGACATTCGCGCTATTACTTATGAAAATGGGGATCCTTTTCTTGATCAGGGTCGTCTTTGGTATACCATGTCGATCCGGGGACGTGCTTTACCTCATCATATACAAGGGGTATTTAGCATGAATCCTACCGTTTTTGATTTAAAGCTTGAAGGACTGATATTGTTTGATCGCAATGATGACTTACTAAGGAATGAGATCGCTTCACATATTTTCTATGATAGAAAAGATAATACGTGGCGTGGCATAACGACAGGTTTTAGTGCTTATGCCGATCCTGATGAAAAGAAACAATTGCTTGCTATTGAAAGTAAAATGGATCCCCGGTTTGGTTTCTCAATAATGAATGCAGTTCCTTTTGGAATGGTTGGAGATATTGAGGATCCACATATTTTGTATGATTCAGAAGCAGAAAAATGGAGAATGCTCGTATGTGAAAATACCCAGGGTTACAAAGCCATTGTTTTGGAATCAGATTATTGGAATAAAGGCTATAAAAAAATAGCCGGACCAGTCGACCATAATTCAACCGGTACATCCATTCAAAAAATTGACGATAAACTATATTGTTTTTCAGGTAGTTCTGAACGAAAAATATTTATATATACCTATCCGGATCTTAAAGAGGTGGGTAATTTAAATATGGATCTACCTCCCTGGGATGAAACATCCGGAACCAGGGTTTGGCCAAATATTGTTCAATTGCCTGAAGGTTACCCATTTCGCTATGTCGCATTAATGATGGATAGGTTCAATTATCCAGGTATGGTAGGTCCTAATTGGTCTTATGGTGCCCTATATCTTTACCACGGATACAATTAGTTACTTCAAATGAATTAAGCAATGATTTGTTTTAAAACCCTAATTAACTGGACATAATTTGAGACGATTTTCAATAGTTTTTCATACGAAATACAACAAGCCTTACCTTTAAAAAGTGCTATGCAGTTTTTTAATAGTTTGAACAACCAAGTTGGTAAAATAGAGTGCAATGAATTTATCAGCTATCAACAAGAATCTTATGCTATCTATAAAACAAAGTTTGAGAATAGGTGTTGGTTATAAATATTTCGATTGACAAGCAAAACAGGTTACAGGGGCTAGGCCACTGGCAGGAATGACCATAACTACAACAACCGATTAATTTTCAAATTACACGAAATGTCACATATACTTAGACGCTGGAAATAATTATGACAATTAAAAATTAACAATTATGAGATTAACCACACTAACAATTATATTCATTATCAGTTTACAACAATTGATAAATGCCCAAAATAACCAGTTACAATGGTTGGACATAGAGCTTTCCAATTATAAGTATCCATATCCTGTTTCCATTTTATCCCTGCATATCCAGGAGCAGGATTTAAAAATGGCTTATATGGATGTTAAACCAGTCAATTATAATGGAAAGAATATTTTACTGCTACACGGAAAAAATTTTAATGGAGCTTACTGGAAAACCACCATTGAAAGTTTAACCAAAGAAGGATTTCGTGTAATCGTGCCGGATCAAATTGGCTTTGGAAAATCATCAAAGCCAGATTTTTTCCATTATACATTTCAGCAACTTGCCCAAAACACTAAGACTTTACTTGATTCACTGCATATAACAAAAGCGGCTGTTTTGGGACATTCTATGGGTGGTATGTTAGCTACCCGTTTTGCTTTAATGTATCCTCTTACAACTGAAAAACTTATCTTAGAAAATCCTATAGGCCTTGAGGATTGGAAACTTAAAGTGCCCTACAAACCTGTAGAATGGTGGTATGAAAATGAACTTAAAAAAAGCTACGAAAGCATCAAAGAATATCAATTAAATAATTACTATGATAATAAATGGAGGCCCGAATATGACCAATGGGTCAACCTTCTTGCAGGATGGACATTAAACTCTGACTATAAAACCATAGCCTGGAATGCTGCTCTTACCTATGATATGATTTTCACTCAACCTGTGATTTACGAATTTGAAAACATCACAGCACCTACACTTTTAATTATTGGCACAAGAGACAGGACTGCACTTGGAAAACCATTAGTTTCTTCCGAAACTAGAAAGACTATGGGACTTTATAATGTATTGGGTAAAAAAACTCAACAGACAATCCCTGATGCACAATTAGTTGAGATAGAAAATGTAGGGCATTTACCTCATATTGAAAAGTTTAATGCTTTTATAAATCCATTAATAGTATTTTTAAAAAAATAACTATTTCTAATCCAGCCTACAACAAGATGCCGCGGGTACCACCTAACAGAATAAACTATTACCACCATTGTAGAATCTAACTCTGGTGGCTGTTAAGATAATTCACGAAAAAAAATGCAGGAATCAAAATATAAAAAAGATGATGGCATTTAATACTGATGGTACCATTAACGAAATTTATGGCACGAAACCTGATTTTGTCCCGGGCCCTAGTGGGTATCCGACTACAATGACCGCTGAATATACAAGAGAGGCAATGATGCAGGATAAATGGGTACAGTTTGTATTAGACAAATAAGAAATCATAACAGGACTCCCATTACAATAAATGACTTAATATGAAAAATAAAATTTTATTAATTTTTCTTATAGTCTTTTCCATAACTGTTTCCTTTAAAACTCTTAAGGCAAATAAGAAGGATTCAAATAGAAAAGAAAAATTTCGTGTGATTATGACCACCGATTTTACTCCCATAGGTGTAGTAAAAGAAGGCGATGATGTACCAAATGCTATGAAAAGCGATCCTGATGACATGCAGTCAATGGTGCGTTTTCTATTGTATGCCAATGAGTTTGATGTTGAGGGACTGGTCGCATCAGCAGGTACTTTCGCCATGGTAGCAGATAAAAATAATATTCTCGGTGTACTTGCCGAATATGAAAAAGTACATGATAACCTGAAAACATATGATCCGGATTATCCAACTGCAGATTATCTTCGCTCTGTTACATACGAGGGCAAAGCAAATAACCATGGGCTTAGGATAAGCTGGGGGTGTGGGAAGCAGGATTATACCGAAATAATAGGTAAGGGTCTGGACAGCGAAGCTTCCAATGCGATTATTGCAGCAGCTGATAAACCAGATCCACGACCATTATGGATTGGAGTTTGGGGAGGACCACGAGAGGTGGCTCAGGCCATCTGGGATGTGAAAAATACTCGCAGCGAAGAAGAACTAAGGATCTTTATCAGCAAACTCAAGGTATTTCTAATCGCATGCCAGGACGCTACACATGAGTGGCTGATGAATGAATTCCCCGATTTGTTCATTATCGAATCTGAAAAGACCTATCGGGGCATGTTCGGAGGACATGATCCAATTTCTGATCTCGCATGGGTTAACAAGAACATACGTTTTAATCATGGCCCGCTTTGCGGGGTTTATCCTCATGAAGGTATGGGGAGTACCGGAGTTTGTGAAGGAGATTCACCTGCTTTCCTTTATCTTGTCAGCGCCAATCGTGGTATTAACGATCCCGAAGATCCCACGCAACCCAGTTGGGGCGGACAATACGTTCGCAAGGCAAATACCAGTCACTATGTGGATGGCCCTGGTGGTTCGAGCATTTCCAGGTGGCGTGAGGACTTTCAGAAAGAATTTAAAGAACGTGCAGACAGATGCATAATTCCAAAATCAGAGGCAAGTTATACTAAACCCAGGGTAATAAATACAACAGACCTGGGAGCCGACCCGGACGATGAGCAATCGATGGTGCGCCAGCTGGTATGTGCAAACGAATTTGATATTGAAGGTTTAATTGTTTCTACCGGTTGCTGGAAGAAAACACAAAGCAACACCGATATGCTTGACAAGCTTGTCAATGCTTATGAGGAGGTATATGATAACCTGATTGTACATGCCGAAGGATTCCCAACTCCTGAATATTTAAGATCCATATCGGTTATGGGACAAACAGGCTATGGTATGGGCGATGTTGGGACAGGCAAAGACAGCCCGGGTTCTGAAATGATTATTGCTTCGGTAGATAAAGATGACCCGCGCCCGGTATGGGTAATGGGTTGGGGAGGCATGAATAACATTGCACAGGCTATCTGGAAAGTGCGCGAGACCCGTTCTCCGGAAGAATTAGCAAGATTTTTAAGTAAACTAAGACTGTTCGATATTTTAGGGCAAGATGATGCAGGTGCATGGATTGCCAAAAATTTTCCTGAAGTATTCTATATCCGTGCAACGGGTGTATACGGCTGGCAACCTTCCGATGAATATTTGGATGAACACATCCAAAGCCATGGTCCTCTAGGTGCTGTTTATCCGGACAGGAAATGGGCTACAGAAGGCGATACACCGGCTTTCATGCATGTATATCCAAATGGCCTGAATGATCCTGAACAAATCGACCAGGGCGGATGGGGAGGTCGTTTCAGCTTTGAGAAAGAGGAAGGGATACGAAGTATGTCGGAAGTGGCTAAAATTGATGAAAATGCAGAGACTAAATTTGACCCTTATTTCATGTATGGAAATACACCGGAAAAAGCCAATGCTATAAAACGCTGGAGCAAGGGATACGATAACGACTTTGCAGCACGTATGGACTGGAGCATTACAAATAGGTATGAAGAAGCCAACCACCACCCTGTTGCAGTAATGAATGGAGATAAAACCCGACAGGTATTAAGCATGACGATCCCCGATGGTTCTATCATCGAGCTATGTGCAGATGGATCTGCCGATCCTGATGGTGATTCATTAATTTATTCCTGGTCTTTTTATGAGGAACCCGGTTCCTATGCAGGGACTGTAACAATTCAAAATAGTTCTGCATCAAAAGTTAAAGTAGAAATTCCAACGGATGCCAGTGGAAAGACTATCCATATAATATTAAAAATTCACGACAATGGCACCCCTGCTTTGTATTCTTATCGTCGCATGATTTTTTACGTGCACCCCTTAAGTAATGAATAACTTTTTCCTAGTATACCGTATACTTCATTTCCCTATACAGGTTATAGTTTTACAAAAATAGAGCAACCCCTGATAAATCAATATATCATAGGTTTTTTACTTAAAGTGGATGTATAAAATAATTTCCTGGTTGAGGGAGCGATTTTCTGGTCTGCTCAAAAACATGAATACAGGTAATAAAAGCCAGGAAGTGACAAAAGATAATCTCCTAAATGTCAATACGATAAAAAATAATGAATCTTAAACTATAATATAATATTTACAACGCAATTTCAAAGCCAAATTATTTCTACTTTAGCAACAACAATATTATTTGCAAGTTTTGCAGGAAGGTGGTCTGGACTAAATACCATTTTTGAATATGAAGCTAAGAACAAGAAAAATAGTACTGGATTAATGTATCGGATTATAGATACATCGATAGATATTGATGCACCTCCAGAAGAAGTGTGGTCAGCAATTGTGGATTTCAACTCATGGGAATCCTGGAATGATTTTATTCCAATAGTCGAAGGAAATCTTAAGGTTGGTGAACGTATTTGCATAAAGGTTGTGCCACCGGGATTAAAACCGATGATATTTAATCCGGAGGTTTTCGATATTAGACCAATTGAAACAATAGTCTGGGGAGGAAGTTTCCTTAAGATTATTTATCGGGGCGACCATACTTTTCTTTTTGAATCTATTCCTGATGGAAAGACACGGTTTCGACAGATTGAAAGATTTATGGGTCCGATGGTTTTATTTATGGGTGGTATGATAAAAAAAACTGAGGCGGGTTACCATCAGATGAATCTCGCCCTGAAGGAACAGGTCGAAAAAAATAATAAAAAGAAATAAATCATATGCCCAAATGTTGTAGCCGATGGTAAAACCAACTTTACAACCAATAACAGGAGAAGCCTAAGAGAATGAAGATATGGATGAGATAAATTACAAATCAATTCTTACTAACTTCCCTTTCGGCTATGCGCATCATAAAATTATTGTTGATGAACAGGGGAAACCCAGTACTTATGAAATTCTTGAGGTCAATACCGCTTTTGAACGTATTACCGGACTAAAAGCCAGGGAAATAATCGGGAAAACCGTTTGCCAGGTGCTACCCGGTATTCAGGAAAACAATTTCGAATGGATACAATACTATGGCAACATTGCCCTAGATGGAGGTAAAGGCGAGTTTGAACAATATTTTAAAACACTCGGCAGTTGGTACAAGGTGTATGTCTTTTCTGACCAAAAATACTATTTCTCAACCTTTTTCATTGATATCACAGCGCAAAAGTCCCTTTCAGATATTGCCGCCACATTCAATAATTTTTCTGCACAAACCATCGACCTTCAATACGTGGCAGACAAAGCCCGGGAAATATCCGGCGCGGCCTATGCTGCGCTGAATAAATTTGACGTAAACGGGCGCGATTTTTCAACCATTGCTTTTTCGGGGTTGAATAAACATATCGAAAAAGCCATTTCTATTCTCGGTTTCGACTTTCGGGGCAAAACATGGGAATACGATCCCGTGCGGCAGAAAAAAATCGACAACCAAAAAACTACGGTTTTTCAAAAGCTTACCGATTTAACCGAAACAGTAGTTCCGGGGAAAATCATCTCCTTATTAAGCAAGACATTTAATATCGGACAGGTTGCAGTGGTAAAAACCACCCGCAAAACAATCATGCTTGGCGATTTCACTCTGGGTTTTAAACGTGGAAGCCAATTGAATAACCGTGAAACCCTCGAAACTTATGCCGACCTTACAGGCATGTTGCTGAGCCGGATAGATGATGAGAGAAAAGTAATAAATGAACAGATAAGGCTCAAAACAATCACCGACAACATGACAGATCTTGTTTGGGAAACCGATCTGCAATTCAATAGCATCTACGTCAGTCCGTCTGTTAATAATATTTTAGGCTTTAGCGTTGAAAAGTATATGCAACTATCCTTAGAAGAAAGATTAACGCCTAAAAATTTACAAACTATGCTACCACTGCTTCAGAAAGAGCTGGAAAAAGAAAATAACCAGCATGTAAGAAAAGGCAGCAGCCGCATAGTTGAATTAGTACACTATAAAAAGGATGGCAGCATAGTTCCGCTGGAATCAAATATTAGCTTCGTACGAGATAAAAACGGAAAACCCATTGGACTGCGTGGTGTTTCGCGCGACACTACCGAGCGCAATAGGGCGGAAGAAGCATTGCGCAAAAGCAATCAACGACTTGAATCCTTGCTTGATATAAGCCAGAAAATTTCATCAACTATTGATCAGGATGAGATCATGCAAATGATTGTGGACAATGCCATAAGGCTGGTGGGGCTTGACACGGGGGCCGTTTACCTGAAAAGCGATGATGAAACCATTAGACTTTCCAACACAACACCGGATCTGCCTAATAATTTTCCTGATGATTTACGAAATGCTTATTTAAAGAATCATCCGCATTTGAATAAAGCATTGCTAACCGGCAAGCATGTATTGATAAAGGATACATTATCAGCTATACTGACATCTGAGGAAAAGAAGATTGTTGACCTGAGAAAGCTCAGAACGATTCTTTACCAGCCAATTATGATAAGGGGAAAGTCTATAGGGGTATTGATTTTATCTTCAATTGAAACACTCAGGAGTTTTATATCCGATGATATCAAGATGCTTCAGGCATTTGCGAATCAAGCGGCACATATCATCGACAATGTCAAAAATTATACAAGTTTAAAGAAACACACACATGAACTGGAAGAGCAGGTAAAGCAAAGAGGAAAAGCAGAACAGGAACTTATCATTGCCAAGGATAAAGCAGAAGAAAGCGAAAAACTTTTCAGAAACATGTTTGAGCTCCATAGTGCGATCATGCTTATGATTGAACCAGATACAGGTATAATTGTCGATGCTAACAAATCGGCTGTTGAATTTTACGGCTATGATTTGCTAACATTACGCTCAATGTATATCCAGGATATTAATCAATTAAATCAAAATCAAATAAGAGAAGAACGTTTAAGTGCATTAAAAAAGAATCGTAACTATTTTATTTTCCCTCATAAACTTTCAAATGGTAAAGTCAGGACTGTGGAGGTCCATTCAACACCTATTCATTATGAAGGAAAGGATATTTTGTTTTCTATAATACATGATATCACCGAACGAAATAAAGCGGAAAAAGAACTTATTAAAGCCAAAGAAAAAGCAGAAGAAAATGATCGGCTTAAATCCGCTTTCCTTGCCAATATGTCGCATGAAATCCGGACGCCAATGAATGGCATTCTCGGGTTTGCCAATTTGTTGAGAAAGCCAGATCTTAAAAGCGAGAATCAACAGAAATACATTGGAATAATAGAGAAAAGCGGGAAGCGGATGTTAAACATTATTAACGATATTGTTGACATTTCCAAAATAGAAGCCGGCCTGATGAAACTCGAAATGAAGGAGACAAATATTAAGGAGCAAATCGAGTATATTTATACTTTCTTCAAGCCTGAAGCGGACTCCAAAGGTGTGAATCTCTCTTTTAAAAACACCTTGCCTGCAGATGAAGCAATCATTAGAACCGACCGCGAAAAGTTGTATGCCATACTTGCCAACCTGGTAAAAAACGCCATAAAATACACACCTGAAGGCTCAATCGAATTGGGTTACGATTTAAAAACAGACACTAAGCCCGGCGAGCTGGAGTTTTATGTAAAAGACACTGGAATCGGCATTCCAAAAGACAGGCAGGAAGCCATATTTGACCGTTTTATCCAGGCTGATATTACTGATAAAATGGCATATCAGGGAGCAGGTTTAGGTTTGGCTATCACCAAAGCTTACATGGAAATGCTTGGCGGCAAAATTTGGGTCGAAAGCGAAGAAGGCCAGGGCTCAACATTTTATTTCACCCTGCCTTACAATGCTGAACCGGCTGCAGAAGTTATTGACCGGCCACTTAAGACTTCAGAAAGAAACGATGATGTCATAAAACTAAAAATACTGATTACAGAAGATGATGAAGTATCGGAAATGTTCCTGGACGAAGCAGTCAAAATGTTTGCCAAAGAAGTTTTTAAAGCAAGAACAGGGGGTGAAGCCGTTGAAGCTTGCCGTGATAATCCGGACATGGACCTGGTATTAATGGATCTACGCATGCCAGATATGGATGGATACGAAGCCACAAAGCAAATCAGGAAATTTAACAATGAGGTTATCATCATTGCGCAAACAGCTTATGGCCAAAAGGGAGACAGAGAGAAATCAATAGAATCGGGATGTGACGACTATATAGCAAAACCTATTAAGGAAAACGAATTACAGTCGATGATAAAAAAGTATTTCGGGAAATGATTAAAATTAATATCGGAATTAACAATAGATAAAAAAGCACATGTCCGTAATATGGAGGATAACGAGTGATCTGCTAAACCCTGTCAGGATTTAGTATTGAACTACATCCTCCGGTTAAACCCCATGCTCCTGGCAAGAGGCATTTATGGGAAAAAAATATTACAGGAAAGAAGTTTTTAAATTTTTGCGGTTTTGTGCTTACGAAAGACTTTATCATGTGCATTTTATTGAAGAAGTGGGCTGTTTTTACAGGCTCCATAACAGGAAGAATTGGTTATGAATGTTATTTTATCCCTGGATTATTCTTATGAATCTGTAACTTACCCTGGCAACAGACACAAAATTATTAACCTGAGGACCCAAATAAGTAAAATCTGTTATTCGGATATGCGAGGGAATTGTTGGAGTAATCGGCCATTCTAACTCAATTTGCAATTTGACAACATTAAATAAATTAGATCATAAAATGCAGAATTATGGAGACAACATTAATTATCCTTTTAGTTATTTTAACCATTTTTTTATGGTTTTGGGCAATTTTTGACATTACAAAGTCAAGATTTAAAGATCCTATAATGAAAACTGTTTGGCTTTTGGCTGTTTTATTTTTTCCGGTTTTAGGTTCAATCATATATTTTCAATTGAGAAAAATGTTTGTAACAAATGAACGGAGAAAATTTCGACCTAATTTTAATAGAGATGGATTAAAGAATAATTAGTTAATTACTAAGTATAGCATTTGTGAGCTCTACAGTCTTCTGGTACGAGCCCTGCAGCCTAAGCCCTTAATCCGAAACTTTGTTTAATGAGTCATTAAAAAATTGATTATATGCACAGAAAACACATTTTAATTCTATTATTGATTTCATTAATTGCTTATTCATTTGGTTACTCTCAAGAACAGGTGATATATAAGCATATTGATACTACAAAATTATTCATGGAAATTCATTATCCTGAAGTAATCGATACAGCAAAAAAATATCCTGCAATTGTTTTTTATTTTGGAGGTGGATGGAATGGCGGTTCTGTCGGGCAATTTGAGCCACATGCCAAATATTTTTCGCGAAGAAATATGGTTTGTATCCTTGTTGATTACAGAGTAAAAAACAGACATCAGACCACACCATTTGAGTCATTGAAAGATGCAAAATCGGCAATCCGGTATATAAGAGAGCATGCTGACATATTTCATATTGATACTTCAAAGATTGTTGCAGCCGGTGGTTCTGCGGGTGGGCATCTGGCGGCAGCAACTGCATTAATAGATGATTATAATGAGAATACAGATAACATGTCAGTAAGCTGTATTCCCAATGCCCTGGTGCTTTTTAATCCAGTAATAGATAACGGTCCCGGGGGTTATGGTTATGATAGAATTGGCAATGATTTTAAAAACTTTTCACCTATTCACAATATCAGAAAAGGTGCACCACCAACAATCATATTTTTAGGAACGAAAGATCATCTGATACCTGTTGAAACTGCTAAATATTATCAGGTAGTGATGAGTAAGGTTGAAAGCCGATGTGAGCTTCACTTATATGAAGGGGAGGGACACGGGTTCTTTAATTATAAAAATTTTGAGTATTATAGAAAAACAGTTTTTGAAGCTGATGAGTTTCTGCAATCCCTTGGGTACTTAAACCAGGAACCAGTAATAGAAATTGAATAATAACAGTTGTTGATAGATAGAACTCTGAGCAGTTTATAAGACACGTCGAGCAGTCGGTGTAGAACTGCATCAGCCGGTTATGTCTTATTTCCTTTTTTAAAAGATTTTGCTAGAAAGGAGATTCGGTATCGAGTGCCAGAGTGACCAGATATTAGTAATCTTCTATGTAATGCTTCTACCCTGGTAGTTTCTCAAATTGAATCATGAACAGTGTAATTCGGCGGATACAATTCTGCAAGGTACTAAAATTAATTTCTCAAAATTCATTGGTGTCAACGAATATTGTAAAAGACAGATAAAATAACAATAACAAAGCCGCTTCCCATCTGTCTAACTTTCTTTTGACTCCTGTATACATAGAACCATAAAGAAATACAGTACCTGAAATCAAAATTATTATGTCTCTATTAAAGCTTAATTTGAATTCAACAGGATTAATAAAGGAACTTACCATTAATATAAACAAAAGATTGAAAATGTTAGAGCCGATTACATTTCCAATCGCAATATCACTGTTCTTCTTAAATGCAGCAATAGAATTAAATACAAGTTCAGGAGCAGATGTAACAAATGAAACAATCGTAAGACCGATTACTAAATCAGAAACATTATGCTTTTTTTCCTAAGGACGAAGCTCCGTCAACTAACCAGTTCGCCCCCATAATTAAAGCAATAAATCCAATTATAACCAGAAAAAGCGAAAAAATTATATAAATATATTATACATAAGCAAAAATACATATTTTTGGAAGGATTCTAATCTAAGCAAGATTGTATTATAGTTTACTGCTCCGACAGCAAATTAATGCGACCAAAGAATATGGGTTTCAAAGATTAACTAAAGATTCCTCCAAGGTTTTAACCAGAATACCTATATTTTCTGGCAAAAAACAAAAAACGAACCATTATTCTGAGGAGCCGTATTATATGTAAATGGAATTTTATGAACGCATATTCTTTTTATAATAGTTGCATTGTTTCAATTATAAACTCATTAATAAACAGGTTGAGAGATTTTGGCCGGGTAATTTTGCTGAGAAAAGAACACTAAATCAGTCAATCGAATATGCTTCAGAAATTATGCGAGGTACCCTGAAGAGTGCTGCAAACCGATTTAAATTACATTCATCGCTTACAGGCGGATGGGATTCAAGAATGGTGTTATCGTCTATGAAAGATATCATTGGTGAGATAGATTTCTATACTTTTGTAAGTCAGAATGTTTATAAAAAAAACATTAACGATATTCTTATTCCACGAAAAATTGTTGGCAAGTATAAATTGAATTATGATACAGTTGAACTAGACAATAATAATCCGCCACAAGAATTTCTTAATGTATTTAAAAGCAACAGTGTTTTTAACCGAAACACTTATGCCGCAGTTTATTATAATTTTATTAATAATGGGTTTGATAATCATATTAATGTAACTGGTACTACCGGAGACCAGGTTTTAAGGGCTTCCTATAGGTTGACAGGAGACATTACTGCCCAAAAACTTGCTGCTAAATCTGAATATCATCATTTCCCATCTGCTGTTAATTCTATTGATGCGCCTTGAACAAAAGTTCCTGCAGCCATAATTACCTGATGGTTATATCCCGGCATATCCCATGGCACAGGTGTAACATAACTGTCAACGGGTGAAACTTTTTGAATAGCTTGGCAAAATTTTATTAATTCTTCCTCATTTTTAAACTTTATCGCGCAGATTATATCCCCTATCTCTTGGTTTATTTGTGGCAATGTTTCATACCCTAAATCGCTGAAAACTTTGCTTGCCAGTATACTGCCTCTAACCGCATTCATAACTGTTGAGGGCGCTATAAATAAGCCTTGATAGAATGGCAGATAACTTGCAAAATATGAGCCGACTTCTTTGCCGAGTGACGGTGTGGTAAGCCTTTTTGCAATTAAATCAATATATTTTCGTTTTCCTGCAATATACCCACCGGTAGGAGCAAGACCGCCTCCGGGATTTTTTATTAATTAAAAAAGAAAAATATGGAAAAAATGAGAATTT